>NZ_CP158866.1:2678803-2999903 GCF_050990905.1 Falsibacillus pallidus | reverse complement strand
GGACCATTCTGACCTCATACAGCAGTTTGATGATTACATAAAGAAATGGGAGCTTGAAGGGAAATGCTATGTAGAGAGCGGCGACCTGATTCTTGAAGTGAAGGGACAGTCTGCCCACGGAATGGAGCCGGACTTAGGAAAGAGTGCAGGACTTCATCTGGCAGATTTCTTAGCTGATTTTCAAATGGATGAAAGTGCTGGATCTTTCATACAATTTATCCAAAAGACATTTTTCCAGGATTCAAGGGGCAAAGCGCTGGGCTTCGCTTATAGTGATGAAATTACAGGGGATCTGACGATCAATGTCGGTAAGCTTCGCTATGAAGCTGGTCAAGGCGGAAGACTTGGACTGAATATGCGTTATCCGGTTACATTCGATCTGGATGAAAAGAAGGAAGCTGTGTGGAAAAAGCTTGAGGAACAGGGGATAGCGGTCGAAAACTTCTCAGACTCCAAACCACATCATGTGGAAGAAAGCGATCCACTCATTCAGAAGCTGAAGAAAGTCTACGAAGAGCAAACTGGTGAGAAAGCCGAGTTAATCAGCATCGGCGGAGGAACCTACGCCCGTTCTTTGAAATCTGGAGTGGCATTTGGGCCGCTTTTCCCGGGAAGACCGGATGTGGCCCATCAGAAGGATGAGTATATGTTCCTTGAAGATCTGTTCAGAGCAACTGCATTATATGCACAGGCAATCTATGAGTTGGCCGGGGAGTAAAAAAGCAGATAAAAACATTTGGTAGAGATGGGGGAGCAGGATGGAAAAGGTCATCATTAATGGGGAACTTATTGAACGCAAGGATGCAGTAATGGATATCGAAGACAGAGGCTATCAATTCGGTGATGGCATTTACGAAGTCATCCGGGTTTACAGCGGCAAAATGTATACGGCTGAAGAACATCTGAAGCGTCTTTATAAAAGTGCTGAAAAGATTGGATTGAAAATCCATTATCAAAAAGATGAAATCAAAAGTCATGCAGCAAGTCTCATTGAAGAAAACCGACTCGACACCGGGATCATTTATATGCAGTTCTCCCGGGGGATTGCCCCAAGGCAGCATGCATTTCCTCTAGAAGATACAGCATGCTCATACATCGCTTATACGAGGGAAATGCCAAGGCCTGAGGCAATGCTTGATAAAGGGGTTAAAACCCTGCTGGTCGAGGATATACGCTGGCTGAGGTGCGATATCAAAAGTTTGAATCTGCTGGGCAACATTTTAGCCAAGCAGAAAGCTGCTGAATCGGATTGCTACGAAGCCATTCAGCATCGCGGGGAAATTGTGACGGAAGGATCGTCCTCCAATGTATTCATCGTCAAAGATGGAACCGTCATGACCCATCCTGCAACCAATCTGATCCTTAACGGGATCACGCGCCAGGTTATCCAGAAACTGTGTGCGGAAAATGCTGTTCGATTCGATGAAAAGGAATTTACAGTTGAACAGTTATTAGCGGCTGACGAAGTGTTCCTAGGGAGCACGACCTCCGAAGTCATGCCTATTATCCAAGTTAATCAAACGGTGATTGGTGGAGGAGTGCCGGGAACGGTGACGAGAAAACTGCAAGAGCTGTTCTCGCAGCATATCCAAAAGGATTGCACACTCCTTCAAAACATATAAGAAAAGAGGATGCCCATTTGTCCTTCGGGCATCCTCTTTTTGTTGTTTATAAGTTAATCGACATCCAGCTCCAGCGCCTAGCCCCTCGAGATCATAAGCCGTACCTCTACGGAAATCAGGATTTCCTTCGAGTTCCGTCTTATGCAGGTCGGGGCTGACCAAGGCGCTTGCGCTTTTGTTCTAAAAGTTGAACAGATCACCCGATAGATAGCGTTCCCCTGTGTCGCAGGCGATGCAGATCACAATGGAGCCTTCCGGCATGGTTTTCGCTGTTTCAATGGCTGCAAAACAAGCGGCGCCTGATGAAGGACCAACAAGGATTCCTTCTTCCCTTGCCATTCTTCGGGCTGTTTCATAGGCATCTTCATCTTTGATTTGATAGATTTTATCGTATACTTCTTGATTCAGTGTATCAGGAACGAATCCAGGGCTGGTTCCCACTAGTTTATGTTTACCCGGCTTGCCGCCTGAAAGGACTGGAGATCCAGCTGGCTCAGCGACATGGACTTGGATGTCCGGATATTTTTCCTTTAATACCTCACCAGTCCCAGTGATCGTTCCGCCTGTCCCGGCTGTTGCCACAAATGCGGAAAGAGGTTTTCCGAGTTCTTCCACAGCTTCGATGATTTCAAGAGCTGTGGTCTTGCGGTGTGCATCTGGATTGGACTGGTTTTCAAATTGCATCGGCATGTAGCTGTTCTCGATTTCTTCGCAAAGTTCCTTGGCCTTCTTAATGGCACCCGGCATTTTTTCGTCCCCCGGCGTCAATACTACTTTAGCACCGTATGCCTTCAAAAGGTTGATCCTTTCCTGCGTCATTGTATCGGGCATGACGAGGATTGCTTTATAGCCGCGGGCAGCAGCATTCATGGCCAGGCCGATTCCGGTATTCCCGCTTGTCGGCTCAATGATCGTAGCACCTTCCTTAAGAAGCCCCTTTTCTTCCGCTTGAATGATCATATTGAATGCAGCACGGTCTTTGACGCTTTTACTTGGATTATAAAATTCAAGCTTCACATATACATCTGCCCCTTTTTCAGGGTTCAGTCTATTTAATTTTACAAGTGGAGTTTCACCGATTAATTCAGCAATATTATTAACAACTTTCATGCTAAAACTTCCTTTCCTGAAGCAATGATCTCTATTTTCATCTTACTTTGTTACGGGATCTCAATCAACCGATACGCCTGAGGGCATTAGAAAATCCTTATGTGTGAAACAGTGGAAATTTTGCTAAAATATGAATAACCATTTTGAATAAAGGACGTTGAAAATGACCAAACCACATTATTTTATTGCTGTTTCCCTTCCGAAAGAAGTGAAGCAATTTCTGAAGCAATGGTGCCAAGAAAACAAAAATGTCTTCCCCTTTAAAAAATGGGTGCATTGGGAGGACTATCACCTTACTCTCGCTTTTCTAGGGGAAGTCCCCGATAGAGAGCTTCTTAAGGTGAAGGAGAATGTATCCAAAGCAATTGCAGGATTTCAACATCTCCCAACATCTGCGTCGGATCTTGGTGTTTTTGGAAACCCTGATGCACCACGGGTATTCTGGGCGGGAATCAATGTCCCTGAGAAGCTTTATAAGCTGCAGGATGCTGTCAAAGAAGCGGTTGAATCAACAGGATTGCAAGTGGATAAGAAGCCGTTCAACCCCCACATAACATTGGCCAGAAAATGGGAAGGGCACGAAATGTTCAGCAGCGATGAACTTCGAAAAGCTTCCGAAGCAAAACTTGATAAACCTTCGTTTAGTATTTCCGAAATCAATCTCTATCAGACACATCTTGATCGGATTCCTAAATATGAAGCAATAGAAACCTGGTTTCTTAAGGAGACAGCAGAGGGGGAGAAATAAATGGCGCAGCTAATTAAACTTCAAGACTATATTTCCCGATACGAAACGGATATCTATCGGTATCCGACTCAATATATCCGTTTGAAAAAGCAGCATTGGGACAAATGGAAGCAAGAATGGATGGACCACAAAAATGGCGATGCCGAATATCTGAAACTGCAGGAATTCAAGGAAATGGTCGAAGGAAAGCAGGGGATTTTTGACAAGGTCAAGGATTTTTTCAGAAGGGAACAAGACGGAGAGGAAAGCAATGTCCTTTTTCATACGGAAGATGAGGTTCCTGCATTCTCGTTTCATTCTAATCAACTTTTATCAGAAAATGAGCTGAAGCAGGAATTTTTGAATCAGCTCCTTGCCTTTCAATTGAAATGGGCAAGCTCGACCATAACAGCGAAATCCTTTATAGATGACAAGTATTTTGACGACACGAAGCTTCGTTTTTTGCTGCAAAGATTCCCTGATTCTTTTCTCGTCTTATATGAACCTGTTTTCTTAGTGAAAAATGCACCGGTAGATATGGATATCATGATTGCTACACCCACTGCCATTTGGTGTCTGACATTTTTGGAGGGTAATCAAGATGCTGTCTATATAGGATCTAAAGAGCACTTTTGGGAAAAAAGGGATGGTAATAATTCCAGTAAAACGCTGAATCCGCTTATAGCATTGTCCCGAATGGAAAAAATTATTGCCCGTATTTTTCAACATCATCAAGTGGAGTTTCCTATTAAAAAAGCGGTTGTGTTCAGGAATGGCTATATTGACTATCCAAATGTCCCATACGATACTGCTCTGTTGGATAAACGGACGTTCAATGAATGGTTTGATCAGCAGAGGAATCTCAATTCTCCCATTAAACATGTGCAGTTAAAAGCCGTGCAGGCTCTATTGGAGCATACCAATACTGTGGGCTTCAAACGGCAAGGATGGAATGATGAAAATAACCTCCTGATAGATGAGGAGGAAATGGATTGATGGCCGCATTGCATTTCATTGTCAACCCGCAAGCGAAGAATGGATATTCCCTAAAGATTTGGAACGAATTGAAAAGAGAGCTGCAAAGCACTCCACATTCCATCCATTTCACAGAATCTCCCAAGCATGCCACTGAACTAGTTTATGAGATTGCCAGAATGACAGAAGGCCGTGCAGTGATCACAGCTGTCGGCGGTGACGGAACAGTCAACGAAGTAATCAATGGGGCGGTTGGATATGAAGGGATGAAGGTGGCTTATATACCTGCTGGATCAGGCAATGACTTTGCCAGGGGATACAGCCTCCCGAATAACCCAAGGGCAAGCTTGAAACGCATACTTGCATCATTGGAAGAGGAAGGAATGGAGTTGGATGCCGGTTCATTCCATACATCCGAGTATCCAAAAGGGCATTTTGTGAATAGTATAGGTGCAGGCTTTGATGCTCAAATTACAGTCAAAGCGAATCAATCCAACTTGAAAAAGTGGCTGAACAAGCTGTCCCTTGGAAAGCTGATCTATGCTTTTTATTTAATAAAGGAACTCCTGACCTATAAACCAGGACCCGCAGTCATTAATATTGACGGGGAAGAATTTCACTTCCCGCGGATGTGGTTTATTACGGTCTCCAATCATCCATACTATGGCGGTGGGATGAAAATCTCCCCTGCCGCGAAGCCGGATGATGGGCTATTCAATATCACTGTGCTGAATGGCTTGCCTAAATGGAAGCTCCTCACCGTTTTTATTTCTGTCTTTTGGGGAGGCCACATTCGATTCAAAGAAGTTAAGACGTTCGAAGGAAAGAACATAACAATAAAATCCAAAAGCGCCATCCCGGTCCACGCAGATGGGGAATATATCGGAAAGACCCCTGTACATATCGAGATTCGTCCAAAAAGCTGGGTGATTTTATAAGAGGTGTTAGTGATGGATCAGGAGAAGAGATTATATAAAGCATATCTGGATTCAATGGATACAGTGGCAGTCCTCATTCCCCGCCATCATCGGAACGGGGAGTCTGCCGGCTTTTGGCTTGAATCAGGAGGCAGAAGATGCAAGTTGGAAATCAGTGACTCGATGCTTCTGGAAACTGAAAAAAAGTATGTTTGCAAATTGAAGGATACCCCTCCATTTGGGCAAACCCATTTCATCGTGAATGAGTTTGGAGAAAAAACAGACCTTCAGATAGGATCAGTGATCAGGACTCCTGAATTTGATGAAATGCATTTCTTCGAAGGATCCGTGGGGTGCAGCTATTCCATTGAATCAAGCAGGTTCACCCTTTGGGCGCCGACTGCGACTGAAGCCAATCTTATTACCTTTCATCCAGAGACAGGAGAAAGTAAAAAGTCTCCAATGACCAGAGGGGAAAAAGGGAGCTGGGTGCTGGAAATCAAGGAGAACATGGACGGAGTCTTTTACAAATATGAAGTCTTCATCAATAAAGAATGGCGGCAGGCTGTCGATCCATATGCAGTTGCCGTTTCCAAAAACAGTGAATGGGGAGTCATCGTCGACTTGAACAAAACAAGAAAAGATAGAAATTCCCGCCCTGTGATCTCTTCGAATAGGGATGCTCTTATTTACGAAGTCCATATACGAGATGCCACCAGCCATCCGAAAAGCGGAGTTGACAAGAAAGGAACGTATGTTGGATTGGCTGCAAGTCCTTCTATGAATGATATTGGACAGCTGACCGGACTTGATTATATTGCAGATTTAGGCCCCACTCATATAGAACTTCTGCCATTCAATGACTTCGGGGGCGTTTCCGATGATAATACGGATAAAACCTATAATTGGGGATATAATCCCCTGTTTTTCAATGTGCCTGAAGGAAGCTACAGCTCAAATCCAAATGATCCATATTCAAGAATCACGGAATTAAAGAATATGATAGACGCCATCCACCAAAAAGGGATCGCGGTCATCATGGATGTAGTCTATAACCATGTGTACATCAGGGAAACATCTTCTTTTGAACAATTGGTCCCAGGCTATTATTTCCGCCACAATGAATTCGGCATGCCCTCCAACGGAACGGGAGTAGGGAACGATTTTGCCTCTGAACGGCTGATGGGAAGAAAGTTCATCGTTGATTCCATTCGTTTTTGGCTAGAAGAATACAATGTGGATGGTTTCAGGTTCGATTTAATGGGGATCATGGATATCCAGACGATGTGCGAAGTGAGGAAACTCGCTGATGATTTGCATCCGGGCTGTCTGATGTTGGGGGAAGGGTGGGACCTGAATACCCCTCTTCCACAAGAAAAAAAAGCTGCGTTGAAGAATGCCAAGAAGATGCCGGGAATATCCTTTTTCAACGATTTCTTCCGAGACACCATTAAAGGAAGCATCTTCGACTTATATAACCGTGGATATGCATTGGGGAGAAGCAGACTTGTCCCATATGCCATTGAGGCATTCATGGGCAGCAGCGGGTTTCATAAAGGTGTTGAAGGAATTTTCCTTTGTCCGAAGCAATCGATTAATTATGTAGAATCGCACGATAATCATACATTATGGGATAAAATCAATTTTTGCTTCCCGGATGAACTTGAGCTGAATCAAAAACGGCACAGGCTCGCTACATCCATCACCATCCTAGCAATGGGCATTCCCTTCCTGCATGCCGGACAGGAATTTTTCCGTACAAAAAAAGGCATCGACAACAGCTATAAAGAACCCGACTCCATCAATTGGCTTGACTGGGATAGATGCCTGGAGTTCCAGGATAATGTCAGCTATATCAAAGACTTGATTTCTTTTAGGAAAATGCATGGCGCATTCAGGATGAGTGATTCCTCGGAGATAAAGAAACATATTGAGATTTTTCCGATTCAAGGAAATACGGTTGGATTCCATTATCGGGATGTTGGGCATCTTGGAAATTGGAATAACATTTTCATTGTGTTGAATCCAGATGAGAAAAAGAAATTCAAACTGCCTGCTGGCATAAATGATTGGATGCTTTTAAGCAATGGGCAATCGATGTTCTTTGAGAACTTACAGTTTTCAGGAGGAAATTGGGTGGAAGCAGAAGCAATCAGCTTGATGATATTTGTAGCATAGAGCTGTGAAACCGCAGTTTTATGCTGAACGGAAGGCAATTGAAAAAGGTTAACTTGACGAAAATAGGGAAGAAACGATAAAATTTATGGAATATGATAGATTTAAGTTCATAGATTATCCACTTTAAATAGATTCAAAGTTGAAATGCAATGCACTTCAACTTTTTGTGATTTCTTGAATGATTTATTTCAGCACACATCCTACAACGAAACATAAACGAAGGTGAGTCATGTTGGAACACTTATTCGATCAAGATTGGGAAATAGTGCCCGCCGGAGGGGCTACGGGAGAAGCTTTTTTTGCTAAGCATCACGAGCAGCGGCTTTTTCTGAAGCGGAACTCCTCTCCATTCCTTGCTGTGCTGTCTGCAGAAGGAATTGTGCCGAAGCTTGTTTGGACCAAGCGGATGGAAAATGGCGATGTCATTACTGCTCAGCATTGGCTAAGCGGGAGGGAACTTGATCCTGATGAGATGCTGCAAGATCGTGTAGCAAAGCTATTAAATAAAATTCATATTTCCAAGCCTTTGCTGACGATGCTTGAACGACTTGGCAAAGTCCGTTTTGAGCCAGAAATGATGCTGGCTGAAGTGGAGACCACGCTTGATTTTGATTTATTGAAACTGCCTAAAGTGAATGAAGCCATTTCTTTTCTGCAGGAAAACATCGACTTCATTCAGTTCGATGAATATGTGGTCTGCCATGGGGATGTCAATCATAACAACTGGCTGCTTTCGGACCGCAACCAGTTGTATCTGATTGATTGGGACGGAGCGATGATCGCTGACCCTGCCATTGATATAGGAATGCTCCTATATTGGTACATCCCAGAGGACAAATGGGAGGACTGGCTGCAGCAGTATGGAATGACCTTGACTGACAGTCTTAAGCTCAGGATGAAATGGTATGTGGTTTCCCAGACCCTGCTCTCCATCCAATGGCATAAAGCCAAGGGACGCTTCCATGAAATGAATCACTGGCTGGAATACCTGCAGTCCATTCTTTAAGAGTAGCTGTTCATATCATTCACCCATTGGGAAAGGTTATCCTGATACCCATTGATATGATCATTTAAATTGGGTGCACTAATGCCATTATGGCTATAATCATAAATTTGCTGTAAAACGGGCCTTATATTATCTGAAATAGCGGTATTTGCCATTAAAGATTTCACCAAACGCTCCACTTGCTCACATTCTGAAACTGAACCGCAACAATCTGTCTGATGGTTGCTTAATATATCTTTCAATATCTGCATTTGATGTTCATACGTAAGCGGCATCGAATCATTCCTTTCAAAAAAAGAATTCATGGTTATTCTGTGGATTCTTTTTTTATTTATTCATACTCGCTTATCGTTGGATCTTTAAGAGTACTTGCGCGAAATGGATAAGCATGGTATTGTTTTCAACGATAAAAAGGAAAATGAGGTGTCAAGATGCGTGTACGAAATAAACCTTGGGCAAAGGATAAAATAGAGCAAAATCCTCAATATGTTGTAGCGAATCCTGAAGAACACCGCGGAAAATGGTCCGAAATCTTCGGCAATGACAACCCGATCCATATTGAAGTAGGCACAGGAAAAGGGCGATTTGTGACAGAAATGGCAAAAGCAAATCCTGATGTGAATTACTTGGGGATTGAATTGTTTGAGAGCGTCATTGTGACTGCTTTGGACCGCATCATCGAGGAAGAGCTGACAAATGTGAAGCTGTTGAACGTCAATGCTAAAAATCTGAAGGAATACTTCGCAAAAGGCGATGTTGACAGGGTCTACCTGAATTTCTCTGATCCATGGCCAAAGACAAGACATGCGAAAAGACGTCTGACATATAAATCGTTCTTAAAGATTTATGAAGATATCCTTGTTGATGGTGGAGAGATCCATTTCAAAACAGATAACCAAGGGCTTTTTGAATACTCCCTTACAAGCTTTTCCGAGTACGGCCTGCTGCTGACATACGTCAGCCTTGATCTGCACAACAGCGGATATGAAGGCAACATCATGACCGAGTACGAAGAAAAATTCGCAGCGAAAGGCCAAAGAATCTACCGCAGCGAAGCAAGATATCAAAATAAAAAGTGATCTATGGAGGAGTTTCCTGATTGAAGGGGGCTCCTTTTATTTTTTGAAAAATCACAGTTCTGTTAAAATAGAGTATGGACAAAGGAGGAATGCATGATGGAAACATTAACGGTTGGAAATGTAAAATTGATATGGCTTAACGGAGGAGTCACAAATATGGACGGTGGAGCCATGTTTGGCGTCGTCCCCAAACCTCTTTGGGAGAAAAAATATCCTGTAAATGAAAAAAATCAGATTGAACTAAGGACAGACCCGATCTTCCTGCAATTGGACGGAAAGAATATCCTGATTGAAGCGGGAATAGGATCCGGCAAGCTCACAGATAAACAAAAACGCAATTACGGCGTCACAGAAGAATCACAGTTGGAAAAAGAATTGGCAGAATTAAATTTATCACCTGCAGACATTGATATCATTTGCATGACGCATATGCATTTTGACCATGCGTGCGGATTGACAAAATGGGAAGGCGAAAAGATGGTCTCCGCTTTTCCCAATGCCCGCATCTATACGTCAGATGTTGAATGGGATGAAATGAGAAACCCGAATATCCGCTCCCGAAATACATATTGGAAAGAAAATTGGGAAGCCATCCAAGAACAGGTCATTCCTTTCCATGGAGAAATGGAAGTCATAAAGGGCTTGAAAATGTTTCATACTGGGGGGCACAGCGACGGCCATTCCATCATCGTCATTGAAACTGATGAAGGGAAGCTCGTGCATATGGCTGATTTGATGCCTACTCATGCCCATCAAAACGTCCTATGGGTTCTTGCCTACGATGACTATCCAATGGATTCAATAGAAGCCAAACAAAAATGGATACCTGGTGGTATAGAAGAGGGAGCCTGGTTCTTCTTCTACCATGATGCCATTTACAGGGCAGTAAAATGGGGTATGGATGGAAGCGTTGTGGATGAATTGAGGAGAAACCGCAGATAGCCCTTTCTTAAACAGCAAAAAAGGCATTCCCTCATAATTGAGAGGGGATGCCTTTTCATGTGTGCTTGCTTTTAGAAGTTTTATTTAAATCAACTTGAGATCAATCACAGTGCCTGTGTGGGCATCTGCGATGAATTCAAATTGCTGCAGCTGCCCGTTTCGCTGGCGGGAGATCCCTCCCCGGTAAACGTCTGCTTTTATCGCATGCTTTTGATACGGTTCTGCTTTCATTTGGATCCATGAACCGTCAATAGGTCCATCTTCTTTAAAAGCGCGTTTAACTTTTGCCAAGACACTTTCAGCAGAAACGGATACGTTTCTTTTCACTGCTTCATTCATGAGGAAGCCGGCTGTGATTCCTGCGGCTGCCCCTGCGATAAATGATTTCCAATTCATTCTCTTACCCTCCAGCCAATCAAATGATATCTTAATTATACAAGAAAATATTCAATACACCTAATGAACCAACTTCTTTTTCGGAATTGACTGTGAATTCAATGGCACATAGGTGGCAACGGAAATGAAAGTTCTGTAAAATAAAAAGGTACATAATCGAATCCATTTAAAGGAGACTTTTCAGATGAACCAAGAAACGTTGGATCTTTTCAAGACATTGACTGAACTGCCCGGTGCACCAGGGAATGAGCATCAAGTAAGGGCGTTCATGCGCTCAGAACTTCAAAAATATTCAGATGAAATTGTGCAAGATGGCCTTGGCAGCATTTTCGGGGTGAAAAAAGGAAACGAGAACGGCCCCGTTGTGATGGCAGCAGGACATATGGATGAAGTCGGATTCATGGTGACTTCCATTACGGAAAACGGAATGATCCGTTTTCAGACACTTGGCGGCTGGTGGAGCCAGGTACTGCTCGCTCAAAGGGTTCAAATCATCACGGACAATGGCCCGGTTATCGGAGTCATCGGATCCATTCCTCCTCATCTATTAGGGGAAGAACAGCGCAATAAGCCGATGGACATCAAAAATATGCTGATTGATATCGGAGCAGATGATAAGGGGGATGCACAAAAAATTGGCATCAAGCCTGGCCAGCCAATCCTTCCGATCTGCCCGTTCACACCGATGGCAAATGAAAAGAAAATCCTGGCAAAAGCATGGGATAACCGCTATGGCTGTGGTCTATCCATTGAATTGCTGAAGGAATTGAAGGATGAAAAACTGCCGAACACCTTATATTCAGGTGCGACAGTACAGGAAGAAGTGGGACTGCGCGGAGCTAAAACCGCTGCCAATATGATCAATCCCGATATATTCTTTGCTATGGATGCAAGTCCTGCCAACGATATGTCCGGTGATAAAAACGAATTCGGACAGCTTGGCAAAGGAACATTGCTCCGCATTTTAGACCGGTCGATGGTGACGCATAGAGGAATGCGGGAATTCGTCTTGGATACAGCTGAAACGAATAAGATTCCTTATCAGTATTTTGTTTCACAAGGCGGGACAGATGCAGGAAGCGTCCATCTTTCCAATAATGGGGTGCCGAGTGCCGTTGTAGGAATTTGTTCACGCTACATCCATACACATGCATCCATGATCCATATCGATGATTATGCAGCTGCTAAAGAACTTCTTGTAAAATTAGTCAAATCATGTGACCGCACAACAGTTGAGTCAATCAGACGGAATAGCTGAGGTTATCCATTTTAAAAGGGGGGTATGCACATCTGCAGCCCCTCTTCTCATTTAATAGGAAGGTGTTTATCATGAAGCTTGCCATTGGGTCAATGAATCCGGCAAAGGTGAATGCAGTTAAAAATGTCGTGTCAAATGAAATTGAGAATATCGAGGTCGTTAGCATTGATGCTCCATCCGGCGTCAGCAGTCAGCCGTTTTCAGATAAAGAAACAATTGATGGTGCAGTCAACCGGGCTGAATTCGCAAGAAAAGCGGCTGCAGCTGATATTGGAATCGGTCTTGAAGGCGGAGTAGTAGAAACAGAGAACGGATTATTCTTGTGCAATTGGGGAGCTTTATCATTTGGGAAGGAAATGCCGATTGTTGCAGGAGGCGCCAGGATATTGCTGCCGAATGAAATTGCTGAAAAGCTGAGAGCCGGCTTGGAATTGGGGCCGGTCATGGACCAGTTCTGTCAAAGGAAAGATGTAGGAAAGGGAAATGGAGCCGTTGGCATCTTTACAGGAGGGCTTGTGAAAAGGGATGAGATGTTCGAACACATCCTCAAGCTTCTTGTCGGTCAATACCTCTACCATCTGAAATCATAAATTCTCCATGATTAGCTTGAAAATATTTTACATATAAGGGTAACATATGTATAAAGCTTCAAGTTAATGGGAGGAAGCCATCATGAAAAGGAACTTGCTATTTGCCATTATTTCCGCCGTTCTCCTTTTTTCTGCCGGGTGCAGTTCATCCATCAAAGACCAATCAAAGGATGCCGAGTCTTCAGTGAAAAAGGCCTTTGAAGCAGAACCGAAAGAGGCAGATGAAAAACTTAAGGAATTAAAAGTCCATCTTCCTTTTGGAATGTCTGTGAAAAAAGAGACCGCTAATAATGTCATATTAAAAAAAGGTTCTAATATCTATATCCTTTTTTATAATACAAAAGAGTCAGAAGACAGCGACCTTGTCTACAAAATGAGCATTGGGCAGGGAGAAGCACCATATTTAACGAAAACGTATAAAGATGATGGCCGCTTCGGCTACCTTATCATCAATAAGGTGAAGAAGGATCTATACGAGGTCAGCACGGGCATCGGGGGCATCAAAATGACGACTGAAGTAAAAACAAGGAAGGTTGCTTCCACGGCAGAAATGATGATGGAAACCGTTTCTTCCGCTGAATATCGCAATAAAAAGTAAAAACGCCCAAAGCGGTATCCTGTTTGTTGGATGCCGGTGGGCGTTTTTTCTTTAGTGCAGTCCTTCCGCTCCTTAGGAACAATGTAATATTTGTCTAGACAAAACATACAACTGTCTTTACACTAGTAAAATGAAAAGATGTTTAAGAGGGGGATATGGATGAAGGAATTTCTAAAAAGAAAAGGCGTTCATGTTTCTGTTAAGGCTTATTTAATTGATGCACTTGGATACATGGCATTAGGGCTGTTCAGTTCGCTGATAATCGGATTGATTATGAAGACGATAGGCCAACAGCTGCATCTTCCGTTCTTTATAGATATGGGTACTCTGGCAATGGGGCTAATGGGTCCTGCGATAGGCGTTGCGATTGCATATGGACTCGGTGCTCCTCCATTGGTCATTTTTGCTGGTGCCATAACAGGAGCTGCGGGTGCTGAGCTCGGAGGGCCTGCGGGCAGTTATGCGGCTGCATTAATTTCTTGTGAAATCGGTAAACTAATCAGCAAGGAAACAAAAATTGATATAATCATCACACCATTCATCACAATTCTTGCAGGGTATTCCGTAGCTTGGTTGATCGGACCTTTTATTGCCGATTTTATGACCATGTTCGGGAGCTGGATCAGCTGGGCGACATTGCAAAGGCCGATTATCATGGGGATGCTGGTAGCTTTATTGATGGGGCTTGCCTTGACTGCGCCGATCTCAAGTGCGGCCATTGCTTTTATGCTTGGACTCAGCGGTATTGCGGCAGGCGCTGCAACGATTGGCTGCAGTGCGCAAATGATCGGATTTGCTGTCAGCAGCTATCGGGAAAATAAAATGGGTGGTCTGCTCGCACAGGGGCTTGGGACTTCGATGCTTCAGGTGCCTAATATTGTGAGGCATCCGCTCATATTAGTTCCACCCACTGTTGCCGGAGTCATTTTGGCTCCTTTTGGTACAACGCTATTCCCGATGGAGAACAATCCGGCAGGTGCCGGGATGGGAACGAGCGGACTCGTAGGACAGATCATGACATTCACAACTATGGGATTTTCCATGGAAGTATTAATCAAGGTCCTGCTATTGCATATCATTGGACCTGCAGTCATCAGCCTGATACTATCGGAATATATGAGAAAGCGCGGCTGGATTAAATTTGGCCAGATGAAGATAGAAACTGGAGGCAAATAGACATGGAAAAATTGCAAAGCATGGAACAGTTCGAAGAATTAAAAAATACCGGAAAGCACATCTTTATGTTTTCTGCCGACTGGTGCCCGGATTGCCGTTTCATTGATTCGTTCTTACCTGAAGTAGAAGCGGACTTTCCTGAATTCACATTCATCTATGTAGATAGAGATCAATTCATAGATCTATGCGCAGAACTGGACGTATACGGCATCCCAAGCTTCGTTGCATTCAACGAAGGAAAAGAAACAGGAAGATTTGTAAGCAAAGACCGAAAAACAAAAGAAGAAATCGAATCATTCATTAAGGGATTATAAGGTGTTTCCTTTTAATTAGACTAGGTTCTATCCAGCTGTTGAACGGAAATCAACAGCGGTGTTAACGAGTTTGCGGACTTCCCGTAAACTCGTTTTGTACTTGAAGGGAGTTTTATTGTAAAATGAAACATGGCAATTCAATCTCCTACTCTTTGAAGGAGGGGTCAAAATGAAAATGGATTCAATAAAAATGAAAAAAGAACTGCAGGCACGATTAGAAGAGCCGCATAGAACTTTTACATATGACCGAGAAAAAGAAGTGCTCCGTGTAGAAAATACGGACACCAAAAAAGGCATTGATATCACTTTGCCTGGAATCGTAGCAAAATGGCAGGAGCAAAAAGAAAAAGCCATTGATGAAGTTGTCTATTACGTAAATGAAGCCCTTGGTGTAATGGGTACGAAAACCGAAGGAAAGGGAAAAGAAAAGAATATCTTTCCTGTCATCCGCTCCACCTCGTTTCCAATGGAAAGCTCTGAAGGCACTGCTTTTATCACGGACGAGCATACTGCAGAAACCCGAATCTACTATGCCTTGGATCTTGGGAATACCTACAGGCTGATTGATGAAGAGTTTGCTGCTCAGGAAGGATGGAGCAAGGAGCATATTAAAGAAACCGCTCTTTTCAACGTCCGGTCCCTGCCCGTCAAAATGAAATCTGACAACGTTGCCGGGAATGAATTTTATTTCCTTAATACAAATGATGGATATGATGCAAGCAGGATTCTCAATGCTTCATTCCTTGAGGGCATGTCTGAGAAAGTGGAAGGGGAAATGACTCTTGCTGTTCCCCATCAGGATGTATTGATCATTGGGGATATCCGCAATGAAACAGGATATGACATCCTGGCACAAATGACCATGAGCTTTTTCGCAGCTGGCACTGTTCCAATTACAGCGCTGTCATTTTTATATGAAAACGGTGAATTGGAGCCAATATTCATTCTAGGGAAGAATCGCAAAAAATAAGGAGGAACAATAGGTCATGAACGTTTTTTATAATAAAGAAGGAATCGGCGATACGTTGATCATCGTCTTAGGGGATGCAGAAAGAGAGGTTCATTCCTTTGAACGCAAAGGAGATGCCGTAAAAATCATTAACAGCGAATCCAAAGAACTGATTGGATTCAATCTTTTCAATGCCTCTCAATACTTGGAACTGAATGAGTCCGGATCTGTTGAAATGAATGAAGAAAAACTGGCTGTTATCAATGAAGCCCTTTCAAAAAACGGATTTGAAGATCAATTGGAAGCTGACTTTTCTCCGAAATTTGTTGTTGGATATGTTCAGTCCAAAGAAAAACATCCAAACGCGGATAAGTTGAATATCTGCAAAGTGGATGTAGGCAGCGGGGAAGTGCTTCAAATCGTCTGTGGTGCACCGAATGTCGATGAAGGACAAAAAGTGGTAGTGGCAAAAGTTGGCGCGGTAATGCCTAGCGGAATGATTATCAAGGATGCTGAATTAAGGGGTGTCCCATCAAGCGGGATGATTTGCTCTGCAAGGGAATTGGCTCTGCCTGATGCCCCTCAAGAAAAAGGAATCCTTGTATTGGAAAATGAAAAGTACTCCGCCGGACAACCATTTATTTCTTAAGCTTCTATACCTGTAAACGAAAACTGGCTCAATAGAGCCGGTTTTTTGTCTTTAATTACTAAAAAAATAGGGGTATTGGAGGCCGTGGAATTTCCCTTTATCCCGGAACGATTTACATTTTTTGTTATGTGGTGGGAAAAAGGAGTCGTTTTTTCTAGTGGACTTTGTCTTAAAAGCAAGTTTTTCGCTACGTCCTTTTATATATTCGCTCGAAATTCTGTCGGAAACTGTTACAATAAAGAATGATTACTACAGAAAGAGTGATACATATGAGCTGGTTTAAAAAAATCGCAAAAATACTGAAATCAGATGAAAATATCGAAGAAGAATATGAACATATAACCCATGAAAGCTCTGAACTCCCTACTCAAATGGAAGACCAAAAGAGGGCATCCAAAGGAAAAGAAATCGAAACACGTATGACCTACCAGTATCCAAAAGGAGAATTCCGCTTCCCTTTGATCCCTGATCAAGGGAAGGCGAGGGAGCAAAGAAGACAGCAAATGAGGCAGCAGCCTGAAGAAAAGCAGTCAGTACATCGAAAAAAAGAAAAGCCGCTGCCAAAGGTTTTAGAAAAAAAACAAGAGAGCCCGTCGGCGAAGAAAGAGCCTCCTAGAAATGAACAGTCCAGCCATGCGAGCCGCACCACAATCAAACCAAAACTCAGCAGGCCATTTACACCGACTGAGATCCCTTCACCGATATACGGATTCAATCGGCCGAAGCCTAATGAAAAAGTGGAAATTGAATTAAGCGGAATAAAAACAGTAAATGCTGCCTTCACAAAGGAAATAGATATACCTTCCTCCGTTTTGCAGAAGGAAGAAGTGAATACCTCTAAAGAGGAACTTAAGGCTGAAATCAGGCTGAAGCTTAATGAAGAAATGTCCGATCCATCCTTAATCGACCCGGCCGCGTCTGTTGAAGAAACGACTATAGAATCTCAAATGGAATCGTTCGAGTCTGAAATAGTAGAAGATAAAGAGGTTATGAAAGTTGAAGCCACCCAAGAGATAGAGGTGAAGGAAGAGCAGGTTTTTGAAGAAATTGAAGACGATTCCATTGTTTTAGGATCGATGCAATCAATTGAAACTTCAACAACAGTTGAAATTGATGACGAAGCAGACGCGGCAGTGATGGAAGAAGCAGAAGAGATTGAAGATGTTCCAGAGATAGAAGAAGCCCAAGAACAAAAGAAACGTTCCCACCTTCCGTTTAATGTCATCATGACGAAGCAGGACCGGACAAAATATGAGCAAAAAAAAAGCATAGGATTGAAACCTTCCATTGAAGCGAGTATAAGAGAGGAACTACCTGTTCCCGATGCAGTGGAGGAAAAAAAGCCAGCAGTGGAAGAAGTTCTATTTGAACCACTGGAAGAGGAAAATGGGACATCAAATGGATATACCCTTCCTCCATATGAATATCTCAATCCCCCTGTTGAAGAAGAGCCTAGTGATGACTGGCTCAGACAGCAAAGTGAGTTATTGAATGAAACTCTTGCTAACTTCAATGTTCAGGCACAAGTCGTCAATGTCACCCAGGGACCTGCTGTCACAAGATTTGAGGTACAGCCGGCTCCAGGGGTAAAAGTGAATAAAATCACAAATCTTTCCGATGATATCAAATTAAGCCTGGCTGCTAAGGATATTCGGATTGAAGCACCGATTCCTGGCAAGCATACAATCGGAATCGAAGTCCCGAACAAATCCGGAAGGCCTGTCTGGATAAGTGAAATCATTTCAAGCCCGGCCTTTCAAGAGAGCAGCTCGCCTTTGACAGCCGCACTTGGACTGGATATCTCCGGGAATCCGATCGTCACAGATTTAAAAAAGATGCCGCACGGCTTGATTGCAGGAGCAACGGGTTCAGGAAAAAGCGTCTGCATCAATTCCATTCTTTTAAGTTTGCTTTATAAAGCAAAGCCGCATGAATTGAAGCTTCTGTTGATTGACCCGAAAATGGTGGAATTGGCCCCTTATAACCATATCCCCCACCTTGTCAGTCCCGTGATCACAGATGTCAAAGCAGCTACGGGAGCCTTGAAGTGGGCGGTGGAAGAAATGGAGCGGCGCTATCAATTATTTGCCCATGCTGGTGCAAGGGATATCACTCGATTCAATGATTTAGCAGAGAAAAGTAAACAATACAGCGACAAGCTTCCTTATATCGTCATTATCATTGATGAATTGGCTGATCTTATGATGATGTCCCCGGCAGATGTAGAAGAGGCGATTTGTCGAATTGCCCAAAAAGCCCGTGCATGCGGAATCCACTTGATCATCGCTACTCAGAGGCCATCAGTGGATGTCATTACAGGGTTGATCAAAGCGAATGTTCCGACAAGGATTGCGTTTTCGGTTTCTTCTCAAATCGATTCAAGGACCATCATCGACATCAGCGGTGCAGAAAAGCTCTTAGGCAAAGGGGATATGCTGTTCCTTGAAAACGGGGCATCCAAGCCATTCAGGCTGCAAGGCACATTTGTTTCCGATGATGAAATAGACATGATTGTCGATCATGTACGCTCACAGCAGGAACCGGATTATCTGTTTCAGCAGGAAGAACTGCTTAAGAAAACACAAATGGCAGAAGAAGAAGACCCGCTCTTTTTTGAAGCATGTGAATTTATTGTCGATCAAGGCGGTGCTTCAACATCTTCCCTTCAAAGAAGATTCCATATCGGCTATAATAGGGCAGCCCGTTTGATCGACCTGCTTGAAAAGCAAGGAATCATATCTGAATCACGCGGTACGAAGCCAAGGGATGTACTAATCTCCGAAGGTGAGCTAGAATCGATACAGGATACTAGTCCTAGTTTATAGAACATGGTATTCTTTACTTATGTCTAAACATACTAAACGTAATTAAGTCCTTTTCCACTGTTGGAAAATGGACAAAGTGACTTTTTAAGGAGCTTTTGAGAATGAAGGAAATCGAGTTAAAACTTCAAGGAAAAATCAACCGTTTGACGAATCATACATTTAAGTTCGACGAAAGAGTGAAGGAAGGCTGGTTCTCTGCTGTCTATTTTTTGAAAACACGTGAAATCGCACGTAAATTCAAACCGGAGAGCCGGGTCACAATGCAATTCTTCCAGAAGAATGAAGCTGTTTTGTGCGGAACGGATGAAGTGATTGCCTTGCTTCATACATTTGCGGACAATCCCGAAGAACTAGTCATCAAATCATTAAAGGACGGGGACAAGATCAGCCCGTTTGAGACCGTACTCACAATAGAAGGAAGATATCAGGATTTCGGCTACCTGGAAGGATTGATTGACGGTATCTTAGCCAGAAGGACTTCTGTTGCTACTAATGTATATAATGTAGTCAAAGCGGCAGCTGTATCAGGTACACAAAAACCTGTTATTTTCATGGGAGACCGGGATGACCACTTTACTACACAAGCAGGCGATGGATATGCAGCATACATCGGCGGCGCAACGGCTCAGGCCACGCATGCAATGAGCGAATGGTGGGGCAAAAAGGGAATGGGGACAATGCCGCATGCCTTGATCCAACTGTTTAATGGAGATATCGTTGCAGCAACAAAGGCATATCAGGAGACATTTCCTGAAGACGAATTGATTTCTTTGGTGGATTATAATAATGATGTCATTACTGATTCACTAAAGGTTGCCAGGGAATTTGGCAAGGAATTAAAAGGCGTCCGAGTGGATACATCAAGGACGATGATTGATAAATACTTCTTGCGTAATCAGCATCTTTTAGGGACTTTTGATCCCCGCGGCGTCAATGCCCAATTGATATTTGCTTTAAGAAAATCCCTTGATGATGAGGGATTCGGCCACGTCAAGATTGTCGTTTCCGGAGGATTCAGCGAAGACCGGATTTTGGACTTTGAAAAATCCGGTGTACCGGTCGACATGTACGGCATCGGCAGCAGCCTGTTGAAAATCAATATTGGTTTTACAGGAGATAACGTTGTACTTGACGGTACTCCGCAAGCGAAAGCTGGAAGGAGACTCCGCCTTAATCCAAGATTAGAAAAAGTGGAATGGAATTGATATGCCGAACGAAGCAGATTCTTTGTTGGATTTTCATGAGTTCAAAGAGAAAAAGCAGCGTTTGGCCGAAGAAAAAGCATCGAATATCTATGAAATGGCACGTGAATATGCAGAACGTTCTTCCAATATCCGTGAAAAGGTGAGGGGAAAGCATATTTTTTGCAGCATGACAGGGATATCAAATGCCGCCCTTGATCGGCTGGAAGAAGCTTTTTTTCAATGGTTCCTTTTCGATTATAAAACCATCAGCGGCAAAACAATCTTTCATACATTTTTGTACAGCCGGCAGCAGCAATGGACAGAGCCCGACTTTATTCAAGGGGCTCTCTTTTTGACTGCGGCCCTTGAGCCGGTCGAAATCACTGAAGTTCACTCAGATGGAGAATTCAAGGCGAGGCATTTAGCGGCACCTTACACAGAAGTACAGATAAAGGCAGCCGCTTCTATGAATGTTTCCAAAGGATGCGCATTTCTAAGAAAAATTCCATTATTGACGAAAGAAATGTTAGTCGGTGATATTTTTGTGGTAAATACCCCTGAGAGGATTGACATGCTCTTAAAGGATTATAAAAAAGCAGCATTGGAACAAAATGGTCTGGCATGGCGGACCTATTTGAAAGAAAATAGTATGAAATATGCATTTTCCCCCGATGTTCAGACACTACATAGTCATAGTGATTAATTAATGCTATAATGATTCAATATGAAAATTGCGTTAAAAGCTTTTAATTTAAATTTAATGAGTTCATGATCAGAAATGTGGACCATCGCAAAAAAAGATTGATTTCATATACTGCTTACAGATAGACGAATGTTGGAGGTTCTATTATGACTTTATACCATTTCGTAGGCATTAAGGGTTCAGGAATGAGCGCTCTGGCGCAAGTCCTTCACGATATGAATTATAATGTCCAAGGTTCTGATGTGGAGAAGTACTTTTTCACTCAAGCATCCCTTGAGGATTCAGGAATCAAAATCATGCCTTTCCAGCGCGAAAATATTCAGCCTGGAATGACAGTGATCGCTGGAAATGCTTATCCGGATACTCATGAAGAAATTGACGAGGCTCTAAAATTAGGGCTGCCAGTCATCAGATATCATAAATTTTTGGGCGACTTCATGCAGCGCTTTACAAGCATCGCAGTGACAGGCGCACACGGCAAAACATCCACTACTGGATTATTGGCCCATATTATGAGAGGGGCTAAACCTACATCCTTTTTAATCGGGGACGGTACTGGGAAAGGCGACGCGGATGCAGAGTATTTTGTATTTGAAGCATGTGAATACAGAAGACATTTCCTTTCCTATTTTCCTGACTATGCCATTATGACAAACATCGATTTTGACCACCCTGATTATTTTGCCAATATCGATGACGTCTTTTCTGCCTTTCAGGAGATGGCTCTTCAAGTGAAAAAAGGAATCTTTGCATGCGGAGATGATGAGCAGCTTCAAAAAATACAGGCAAAAGTGCCGGTGCTGTTCTATGGATTTGATGAAGAGAATGACTTCCAGGCAAGAAATGTGGAGAGGGATGAAAGTGGTACATCCTTCGACGTATTTGTAAGGAACAATTTCTATGCAAGCTTTAAGATCCCTCAATATGGAGATCATAATGTGCTTAATGCATTATCAGTCATTGCTGTCTGCCATTATGAAGAGATTGATGCGGAAGCCGTACAGAAGCAATTCATGAGCTATGGCGGCGTAAAAAGAAGATTCACTGAAAAAGTGCTTGGGGATCAAATCATCATTGATGATTACGCCCATCATCCAACGGAAATAAAAGCGACGATTGAATCAGCAAGGCAAAAGTTCCCTGGGAAAGAACTAGTAGCTGTTTTTCAGCCTCATACTTTCACAAGGACTCAGACGTTCCTGACGGATTTTGCCAAAAGTTTGAGCGAAGCAGACCATGTATTCTTATGCGACATCTTTGGATCTGCTCGTGAAAATCATGGAAAGCTTTCTATTCACGATCTCCGTGAGAAAATTGAAGGTTCCCATCTGATCAATGAAACAGATACTTCCCCATTATTGGCGTACAGGGACAGCGTCATTATTTTCATGGGGGCGGGAGATATTCAAAAATTCCAAGCAGCCTACGAAGAACTAAAGAAGGATAGCCTGAAAGAGGCTTGAATATAGGAAAAGGAAGCCGCTTCAATCAAGCGGCTTCCTTTATTATTTCGGTCTTTTCTATTTACTTGAGATTCTCCGGATTTAAACATTCCAGTTCCGGCAGTACGAAACGGCCGTCTTTTCGGATGAGAACATCATCAAAATAAATTTCTCCTCCGCCGTATTCCGGTCTTTGGATCATGACCATATCCCAATGGATGTTGGAATGGTTTCCATTGTATGCATCCTCATAGCATTCACCGGGTGTGAAATGGAAGCTGCCATCGATTTTCTCATCAAATAAGATATCCTGCATCGGATTCAGGATATATGGATTCACTCCAATAGCGAATTCCCCTACA
Organism: Falsibacillus pallidus; assembly: GCF_050990905.1. Taxonomy (GTDB): domain Bacteria; phylum Bacillota; class Bacilli; order Bacillales; family DSM-25281; genus Falsibacillus; species Falsibacillus pallidus_A. The sequence goes on along the minus strand of NZ_CP158866.1, from coordinate 2,976,901 downwards.
TAGCGGGCGCCTTCATCTGTATCAAAAATCTTATTGATTCGATCTGTGTCATTTGCTGTCGCTTCAACGATCTTTCCATCTTTGAAAGTCAATTTGACATTTTCAAATGTAAAGCCTTGATAAGGAGAAGGTGTATTGTATGAGATAGTTCCATTAACTGAATCTTTCACAGGGGCAGAATAAACTTCACCGTCAGGGATGTTCAAACGGCCCGCACATTTCACTGCTGGGATGTCCTTAATGGAGAAAGTCAAGTCGGTTCCTTCCCCTGTCAGGCGAACCTTGTCTGTGCGGTTCATCAATTCAACGAGACTGTCCATGGCCTTATCCATTTTGCTGTAGTCAAGGTTGCAGACATCAAAATAAAAATCTTCAAAGCCTTCAGTGCTCATTTTGGCTAACTGCGCCATAGCTGCATTTGGATATCGAAGGACGACCCATTTCGTTTTTGGCACACGGATTTCCCTATGTACTTTCTTGCCTACCGTATTGCCATGGATTTTCATTTTATCTGCAGGAACATCAGACTGTTCACTGATATTATCTCCGGAACGAAGGCCGATGTAGGCATCCATCTGGCTCATGACTTGAGCTTCAAAGTCTGCAATCATATTGAATTGCTCTTCCTGAGCTCCCATAAGAAGGGCACGGTCAACCTGCTGATCCTTCAATGAAACAAATGGGTAGCCGCCTGCTGCATAAGCCTCTTTCACAAGTGCTGCGACAAGTTCCTTTTGAAGACCGAAGTTTTCAATAAGGACCTTTTCACCTGGCTGAAGCTGGACGGAATAATTGATTAAATTTTTCGCGAGCTTTTCAATGCGCGGATCTTTCATATGTAGTTCCTCCTAATTTGACACAATTTTGTTGCACATTGTCATTGTAACCGAATTCATGAAGAATGTTGAGCGGGAAAGGTTTTTTCTGAAAAAAATTCAGCTGTAAAGAAGGATAATTTTGTTTCCTCTAGAAAATATAATAAAGTCGTTTGCTCCATAGATGATGGGGGTAAAGAAGAGAAGATATAAAATAGGAGGTGGATACATAGTGATTTTGATTCTTTATTTGAGCATTGCACTTATTGCGATCGCTTTTCTTATCTTGGTCATTAATCTATCAAAGACACTAAAATCCCTGACAACAACGATGGACAGCGTATCTTCTACGCTTACGGGGCTTGAAGGACAGCTCCAGGGAGTAACTCGGGAAACGACTGAACTCCTTCATAAAACAAACAGCCTTGCGGAGGACATCCAAGAAAAATCTGAAAGTCTGAATACAGTTGTTTATGCTGTGAAGGATGTAGGGACATCCATTCAGGGATTGAATCAATCCATCAAAAAGGTTACAACATCCATTTCTTCTGAAGTGGAGAGAAATCAAGATAAAATATCCCAGGTAGTTCAATGGAGCGGTGTCTTCATGGAGCTGAAGGATAAGTTCAAATCAAAAAGAAATGAAAAACATGCCCCAAATCTTCCTGCTGAGACAAAACCGCAGGAATTGAGGGAACATGTCATTCAAAGATCAAGATCTTAAAAAATTTAGGGAGGAATTAAAATGGCTCAAGTTACCGAAACAAATACAGCAGAGAGAAACGATCAAAATATGAATACTAAAGACTTTCTGATTGGCGCATTGATTGGCGGGATTGTAGGTGCTACGACAGCCTTATTCTTAGCTCCTAAATCCGGCAAGGAATTGCGTGATGATTTGAATATCCAAGCAATGCAGCTTAAGGAGAAATCATCCCAATTCAAAGACACTGCAGTAGAAAAAGGAAATGAGTGGGCAGCAGTCGCAAAAGAAAAAACGTCAGCTCTTTCTCAAGCAGTTCAAACAAATGATCTGGTCAATAAAGTAAAGAACCTTCGAACAGCAGGCGAATCAGAACAGGCTGAAACAAGCGATGCTGGCACAACTGCAGAGGATGTTAACCAAAAGCTTGAAGAAACAAAAAAAGCCTTTGATGAAACAGAGCAAAACATGAGCAAATAAGTTTGTTTAATGAACGGTGAAGTGATACGATAGCTTCACCGTTTTATTTTTTCTCAGGAGATGATAAAAATGAAAATTGAATCGATGGATCAGTTCAAAGAATTGTTGGAAAAAGAAAGTCGTTTTTTCTTTATGAAACACAGCCTCACTTGTCCAATCAGCGGCAATGCGTTTCAAGAATTCAATTCCTTTCTTCAGGATTCTGATGCCAAAGGCTATTATTTAGCTGTGCAGGAAGCAAGGGAGCTTTCAAGCCAGATTGCAGATGAATTCCAGATTAAACATGAATCCCCACAAGTTTTTCTGATTGAAAATGGGAAGCCGGTTTGGCATGCATCACACTGGAATATTACAAAAAAAGAATTGGACAAACTTTTGTCCAAATAAAAAAACAGGCTTAAGTGCCTGTTTTTTTATTTAGCCGCCATTGGCCATAGAATCTCCAAATCGTCTCCGGAGACGATTTCGTCGTAAAAAGTTGTGTCTTCATTGTTTTTTAATAATCTGAACTGACCGCGTGAATCCGGCGGCATTTCTATTTCTACATGTCGGAATAAGTCCTGGAAGATAAATGGTTCAGCTTCTTTTTGCTGCACTTCAATTTCATCCCCGAAATCCAAAACATCTGTTTTATTCAAAATCATTCCGTTTCTTCTGATGACCGTTAATGGCTTGGAAATAGAAAGTGCCTCTCCATTAAAACGGACAGTAATGGATCGATCCAGGTCCCATTGTTTTTTTTGTGCGATTTCTTCCAGGGAAGGATTCTTAAAAGGAATGACTTCAATCTCGTCTCCATCTTCAAATGCCTCAGTCGCTTTTACTTCCCTTCCATTTAGCAGCACTTTGCCTGAATATGCAGGAAGAAAGGTGTCCTTTCCATTGATTTTAATGCGGAAAGGCTTCAATTGCTGAATGTTTTCCTTTTTTTCTACTTCCTTCATCAATTCTTCGATGGTGTGTGGAAAAGACATGTTTATTTTATCTTTATCTTCAAGGTATTCCTCAAGTTCAGCTTTTCTACCATTTCGGTAAACCGTCATTCCTACTTTTTGCTTCAAGCCATTCAAATGAATTGATTTAGTAGGGACTTGATCAATGAAATCTATTATTCTTACACTGGCAGGACCGCCATCTTTCCCGTTTAACGCAGTAATGGAGTCACCGTGGGATACTTCTTCATCCAAGTCGCAGATCTCCCCATTTTTCTCGATGAGTGGAGGATGCCCATGTTCACCTGGTACGGTGACGACTTGACCATTGAACTCAATGATGATGGCCATCCCGGGCTTCCCGTATAAACGGGAGATTTTTTGTCCTGATGCCAGCAGACAGTCCCCGACAGTCAGCTTTTTCACTTCAAATAATCGGACGGGCCGATCATTCACATATACAGTGATATATTGGACAGGTGATTTCTTTGCTGCTATGGCGATCCCGATAGGAGTAACGTATTCAGGGCCGCTGCTGATGCTTGGATCGACTTCCAGTCCCTGGATTGCATCAGATCCCCTGATGGCCACCCGGTTGGCAGGAAGATTGAGGCATCCTGCAATCCTTTCCGGCAGTTCAGGTGTCATGCTTCCTCCACCGACCAGCATGACAGCTTTTGGAGACTGCCCATTGTTTAAGGAAAGAATTTCACTGGAGATGTTTTTGGCAAGTTTATCAATGGTATTTGAAATCATTGAGACGACTTCAGATTTTTCAACTGTAGATTGCATCCCTAATATATCTTCAATTTCAATCCGCTCATTTTCAAGAAGCTGCCGTTTGGCTGTTTCTGCATTTGGAAAGTCGAGCAGCAGGGCATCGCTGAGGGCCTCTGTGATTTCATCTCCTGCGACTGGGACCATTCCATAGGCAACGACAGTCCCCATGTTGGTCAATGCGATGTCTGAAGTCCCTGCACCGATATCCACTAATGCCACATTCAATCTTCTCATTGACGGAGGGATCAATACATTGATTGCCGCGATTGGTTCAAGGGTCAATGCTTCCATCTCAAGACCAGCCCGGTTCAGAGCAGCTATCAAGGATTCTACCACCACGCGGGGGAGGAAGGTTGCAATGATTTCTACCGATGCTTCATCCCCTTGCTGATCGACAAGACTTCCGATTTCTTCACCATCCAATCGATAATGGAGGACCGAATAGCCGACACAATAGTAATAGTAGCTTTTTTCATTATCATATTTTTCAGCAGCGTGGGCCTGCGCCTGCTGAACTGCACTGAGCTCTAGATGCAGGACATCCTGTTTAGTCAGTATGTTCTTGCCTTTTATGGACAGAAATACGCTCGAACGTTCCGTTTTTAGAGCCCTTCCGGCAGCAGCTACGCATACTTTTGAAAGTACGCCGTGCCTTGTCTCCAACTCTTCTTTGATCTCTTGAATGACTTGGGAAACGGCGGGTACATCATGGATTTGTCCATCCAGCATCGCTCTTTCTTTATGTTCTTTTACAAGCAGCTCTTGCACATGATAAACTGAATTTATTTCCTCGAGGATAATTCCGACTACCGATCGGGTTCCAATATCGAGGGCAAAAATCTTTTCATTTTCTTGCACAGTTATACACCTACTTTTGATGTTTGTCATACTATGCTTTAATACTTAAAAGCGTTTAATTAATAAAGTTTTTTCTCGTGACATCTTGTCTGCAATCATTTATAATAAAGCCTAATATAAAAAAATGTATCACACTTTTAGTATATGGAAAAGATTTGTCCCGTTGGATAATTCTTTTAAATAACCGCAAGGGAAAGGATGACCATCAATGAGCAACCAAGAACTTGATCAATTAAGGCAGCAAGTCGATGAAATGAACCTTGAGATCCTAAAGCTTGTAAATGAAAGGGCACGTTTGGTTCAGGAAATTGGAAAAGTTAAAGAAAAACAAGGCGTAAACCGCTACGATCCGGTCCGTGAAAGAGACATGCTGAACCTGATTAAGCAGCATAATGATGGACCTTTTGAAAATTCCACCATTGAGCATATGTTCAAACAAATCTTCAAAGCGGCATTGGAGCTTCAGGAAGATGACCACCGAAAAGCCCTGCTTGTTTCCCGCAAGAAAAAAGCAGATGATACGATTGTCGAGATCAAAGGCGAAAAAATCGGAGACGGTAATCCACATTTTGTTTTCGGCCCTTGTGCAGTAGAGTCTTACGAACAGGTGGCTGCAGTGGCACAATCCATTAACTCAAAAGGATTGAAGCTATTAAGGGGAGGAGCTTTCAAGCCTCGTACATCTCCTTACGATTTCCAAGGTCTTGGCATAGAGGGACTTAAGATTCTAAAAAGAATTGCCGATGATTTCGACATGGCTGTTGTCAGCGAAATTGTCAATCCGGCTGATATTGAACATGCCTTGGAATATATTGATGTCATCCAAATCGGTGCAAGGAACATGCAGAATTTCGAATTGTTGAAAGCTGCCGGTGCCGTCAACAAGCCTGTATTATTGAAAAGAGGGCTTGCTGCAACCATTGATGAATTCATCAATGCAGCAGAATATATCATGGCACAGGGAAATGGGCAGATCATCCTTTGTGAGCGGGGAATCCGCACATACGAGCGCGCAACTAGGAATACGCTGGACATTTCTGCAGTACCTATCTTAAAACAGGAAACGCACTTGCCTGTATTCGTTGATGTGACGCATTCAACAGGCAGAAGAGATTTACTTCTTCCTACGGCGAAGGCAGCATTGGCAATCGGAGCCGATGGTGTGATGGCAGAAGTCCATCCGGATCCGGCAGTTGCATTATCGGATTCAGCGCAGCAGATGGACCTGGAGCAGTTCGACGAATTCTACCGTTCCCTTCTTTCTTCTGTACACCCTGTAAAACTGTAAATTCAGTTGGTTTTCAAGTGGATATTGCCTTAAACCGGTCTATTGCAGGCCGGTTTTTCTCATTTTTTGTTGATTTATTGAATTTTTATACTGAAATGGCTAAAAGCTTGGCAAAATAGAAGTGAATTCGTTGATTGAAAGAGCTTACTATCGTATTATAGGAACAATAATGCTGAATTCGACATAGGAGAGTGGTACAAGTGAATATTACAATATATGATGTTGCACGCGAAGCTAATGTTTCAATGGCAACGGTATCAAGGGTTGTGAACGGGAACCCGAATGTAAAGCCTGCAACAAGAAAGAAAGTCCTCGATGTCATTGAACGGCTTGGATACCGCCCTAATGCCGTGGCGCGTGGATTGGCAAGCAAAAAGACCACTACGGTTGGGGTCATCATCCCTGATATCTCTAATATATTCTTTGCAGAGCTGGCAAGAGGGATTGAAGATATCGCAACAATGTATAAATATAACATCATTTTGAGCAATTCCGATCAAAACAAAGAAAAAGAACTTCACCTGCTGAATACGATGCTCGGAAAACAGGTGGATGGGATAGTCTTTATGGGCGGCAACATTACCGAAGAACATACAGCTGAGTTTGAGCGCTCTCCTGTACCGATTGTTCTTGCAGGTTCCGTAGAATCATCAGAAAAAATTCCTTCCGTCAATATCGACTACTATCAGGCAGCATATGATGCTGTTAAGGAATTTGCCGGTAAGGGGCATAAACAGATTGCGTTTGTTGTAGGACCTTTCCACGATACCATCAATGGTGGACAAAAGCTTGAAGGCTACAAAAAAGCTCTTGAGGAATCAGGAATCGCCTACGATGAAGAGCTGGTCATTGAAGGGGACTATACCTATGACTCCGGTTTGGAGGCATGGCAGAAGCTTGGAGAAATGAAAGACAGACCGACGGCTGTCATTGCAGGGAACGATGAAATGGCCCTTGGCGTCGTTCATGGGGCACAGGATGCAGGGCTTACCATCCCGGATGATCTGGAAGTGATTACATCCGATAATACAAGACTTGCTCTGATGGTTAGGCCGCAGCTGACATCAATCGTACAGCCGCTCTATGATATTGGGGCAGTTGCGATGCGTTTGCTGACTAAATATATGAACAAAGAAGAGGTAAAAGATCATATTGTAGTTCTTCCTCATCGAATAGAACACCGGGATTCTTCAAAATAGAAAAGCGGAATCGCCTTGATCAGCCCCGACCAGCATAAGACGGAACTCGAAGGAAATCCTGATTTCCGTAGAGGTGCGGCTTATGACTCGAGGGGCTAGGCGGTGGAGCTGGACAATAAGAAAAGCGCAAGCGCCTCGAAAAGCCCCGACCAGCATAAGACGGAACTCGAAGGAAATCCTGATTTCCGTAGAGGTGCGGCTTATGACTCGAGGGGCTAGGCGGTGGAGCTGGACAATAAGAAAAGCGCAAGCGCCTCGAAAAGCCCCGACCAGCATAAGACGAAACTCGAAGGAAATCCTGATTTCCGTAGAGGTGCGGCTTATGACTCGAGGGGCTAGGCGGTGGAGCTGGACAATAAGAAAAGCGGAGCCGGCTGTCCAGAGGCGCCGAGGTTGGACTGAAGCACCACGAGATAAAGGAAACACGGAGAGCGAAGCGATCCGATGTTGACTTATCGTAAGTGTGCTGAAGGAAACCTCCCAGCCTCTAGCCGGCGGTGCTGGACAAATAAAAAAGACGGGCTTTCTCACTTTGTGAAAGCCCGTCTTTTTATTTAGTTTCCTTCCGGATGGAATAGAGCGCTTTTTCGACGGTCTGGGCATTTTTTTCGTTAATTTCCTGCTTTCGCGGAATTGGCTTGTACATCTCTATTGGATCCTTCCAGGTTGGGATCAGGGTGACAGGCGAATGCGGCTGCCATTTTTCCAGCCAGGTTTGGGGAAGATGCTCTTCCAGCTTATCCATTTGCCCTGTCATTTCCAGCCATATGTAAGACCATGCGCGAGGAACCACCCTCCAAATGTCATAGCCGCCGCCTCCGACCGCAATCCATTTTCCTCCACAATAGGCATGGGCCAATTCGTGGGCAATGCGCGGGATTTCCCGATAAATATCCATGGTGGACGATAGATGGGTGAGCGGGTCAAAATAATGGGCATCTGCCCCATTTTGAGTCAAGATGACGTCAGGTTTAAAAAACTCAACGACTTCCCTGAATGATGCTTCATATGCCAAAAGCCAGGACTCATCTTCTGTAAAGGCATCAAGGGGAATATTGAAAGAGAATCCATATCCCTTGCCGCTGCCTTTTTCATGAACGTTGCCGGTGCCGGGGAAAAGGTACCTTCCCGTCTCATGTATGGAAAGTGTACATACTTGATCATCATCATAGAAAGACCATTGCACTCCGTCTCCATGGTGGGCATCTGTATCTACGTAAAGAACGCGTGCGTTATACTTTTCGCGCAAATATTTGATGGCAATCGAGCAGTCGTTATAAATACAGAATCCCGATGCTTTTCCCCTGAAGCCATGGTGCAGTCCGCCTCCAAGATGAAGGGCATGGTCGCATCTGCCGCTCATGACTGCATCGACAGCCTCCAATGTGCCGCCTGCCATTAATGAACTTGCTTCATGCATTTTAGGGAAAATCGGCGTATCCTCGGTCCCCAGACCAAAGTCTTCAGCTTTCTCAGCGCCCATACGCCCCTCTCCTGCCGCTTTGACTGCTTCTACAAAGGATGGGTTAAGGGCAAGCAGCAGCTCTTCCTCAGAAGCCATTCTTGGAGGGACGATATCACTGTCCTCTATTGCCTGAAGGTCCTTTAACAAATCCAACGTCAATGTCAATCTTTGCTGATTAAACGGATGATGCTCGGAGAATCGATAGTTGAGTAAATCATCCGAATAGACGAATAAAGCCTCTTTTTTCATGATGGCATACCCGGCATATTCGGCCAAAGGACCACATGGCCTTCACTTTTTAAAGCATTGATTACATTCACCGGATTCATTGTTCCTACTCTGAAGACAAGAATTTTGTGCTCGGAGCTCTCTTTGTCAGGGTATACCAAAACACTATGTACGTTTGCTTTATGGCTTCTGATGATTCCTGCCACTTCGGAGAGCATTCCCGCTTTATTCGGTACTTTGACTTCTATTTGGGAGCCTGGCTGATTCCCGCCTGTCAATTCCACAAGGGTATAAAGCAGGTCGGTTTCTGTAATGATGCCAACAAGCTTATTATCGCGCGTAATCGGCATGCATCCAATATGGTGCTCGTAAAAGAGGGACGCAGCCTCCTCGACAAAGTCCAATGGATGGCCTGTAATGATGTCCTTCTGCATGATTCGTTCCAGTGGAGCAGAAAATTCTTCCCGGCTGCCATTTTCCTCAAAGATGGAAGGCGCCGCATCTTTTACGTCTCGATCTGTCACCAGTCCGACCACTTCATTGTCATTATTGACGATGGGGATGTGGCGGATTTTTTTTGACCTCATAAGATCAATGGCTGATTTTAAAGTGTGCTGAGGCGTCAGAGTCTCCACGTGTGTCTTCATGATTTGTTCAATGATCATCTAATCAGCTCCTTTACATTGCTGTTTAATACATAAATCGGTTCATGAAGCGGAGTTTATCGAATTGTTGGATGGAATCAGCATCAATTCGGCTGCCGATCCTTGCCATCAAGCAATTGGCGGGGTGTGAGCTGATCTCTGGATCATCTGTGGCATACCAGACGAGTCCTCCTGCATTCATCATTTTTTCCATGACTTTGCGATACTCCCATACATTCAATCCTGTTCCTTTAAGATCCCAATGCCAATAATATTCAGTAGTGATAATGATGTAATCTTCCATGGCGTCATCCATCATGGAAACCTTCAAGAGGTTTTTACCGACTGAACTTCCTCTATACTTAGGGATCACTTCAATTGCTCCCAATTCAATCAGATTTTCCATCTTTCCATGCGACCACCTTTCAAGCGGGTCGGGGTAAAGATAGGTAACATAGCCGACTATGGTATTATGATCCCTTGCCGCAATGATCCTGCCTTCCGGTAGGCCAGCAATTTCAATAAGGGCTTTATGCTGTTGATGAGGGGGCCTGAACGAGGTAAGATCCTCGTGAAATTCCATCTCCTCAAGCTGTTTAGCAGAAATGGGGCCTTCAATGGTCAAATCCCCTTTCGCAGTCTTTAATTCCATTACATTGAACGTTTTTTTATGTTCCATGGAGTCACCACCTTCAAGGGTTTTCTATATCTGATAAATTCATAACTCTATCATTATACAAATAAAAATAACAGTAAAGCGTTTTCATCATAGAGCCTCTATAAATATATTAACAATTGAAAGGGAGGATGAAAACTTTGAAATGTTAAAAAATTGAGAAAAATTCTTTTTTGTACTATAATATTATTGTAATTTTACATAAAGGGGGATACGGAAAATGAAAGTGGAAGCGCTATCAGCAATACAAGGTGACTTTAATTTAAAGAACTATAATGAAACGTATGATTCCTTTAATTGGAAAGATGTTGAAAGTCAATTTAGCTGGTATGAAACAGGCAAGGTCAATTTGGCATATGAGGCTATCGACCGCCATGCAGAAACTCATCGAAAAAATAAGGTAGCCCTTTATTACAGGGATGCATCAAGAAATGAAAAGTATACTTTTAAAGATATGAAAGAAGAAACCAATAAGGCAGCCAACGTCTTCCGCTCCTTTGGGGACGTAGAGAAGGGCGACCGCGTATTCATCTTTATGCCAAGGTCCCCTGAGCTTTATTTTGCCGTACTCGGAGCAATCAAATTAGGCGCCATCGTCGGACCATTATTCGAAGCATTCATGGAAGGGGCAGTCAAGGACCGCCTCAAGGATAGTGAAGCAAAAGTGCTTGTGACGACTCCGGAATTGCTTGAGCGCGTTCCGGTTGATGAACTTCCTGCATTGAAGCATATCTTCCTAGTAGGAAACGATGTGAAGGAAGAAGGAAAGTATGTCGACTTCCTTAATAAGATGGAAACAGCCAGCAAGCATGCCGAGATTGAATGGGTCGACCGTACGGACGGACTGATCCTGCATTATACATCCGGTTCGACAGGCAAGCCAAAAGGCGTGCTGCATGTCCATAATGCCATGATCCAGCACTATCAGACCGCAAAGTGGGTCCTTGATTTAAAAGAAGATGATGTCTATTGGTGCACAGCCGATCCTGGCTGGGTCACAGGGACTTCTTACGGAATTTTCGGCCCTTGGCTGACAGGGACTTCCAACGTCATAGTCGGTGGAAGATTCAGTCCGGAGAATTGGTATCAAACCATTGAGGATTTCGGTGTGACGGTCTGGTACAGTGCTCCGACTGCATTCAGGATGCTGATGGGGGCAGGGGACGACATTGTAAAGAAATTCGATCTTTCGTCCCTCCGCCATATCCTGAGTGTAGGTGAGCCTTTGAATCCTGAAGTGGTTCGATGGGGAATGAAGGTGTTCAATCTGAGGATCCATGATACTTGGTGGATGACGGAAACAGGTGCCCAGTTGATCTGCAACTATCCATGTATGGAAATTAAGCCTGGATCAATGGGGAAACCGATTCCTGGCGTCAAAGCTGCCATCGTGGATGACCAGGGAAATGAACTCCCTCCAAACCGCATGGGCAACCTGGCCATTAAAAAAGGCTGGCCGTCCATGATGCACACCATTTGGAAAAATGAGCCTAAGTATCAATCCTATTTCATGCCTGGTGACTGGTATTTATCCGGAGATTCTGCCTATATGGACCAAGACGGCTATTTCTGGTTCCAAGGAAGAGTCGATGATGTCATCATGACATCCGGGGAGAGAGTCGGGCCGTTTGAAGTAGAAAGCAAATTGGTTGAGCATCCTGCCATTGCAGAAGCGGGTGTCATCGGGAAGCCTGATCCTGTCCGCGGAGAAATCATCAAAGCATTCGTAGCCCTTCGTACTGGATATGAAGCGACAGATGAACTGAAGGAAGAAATCCGCCAGTTTGTAAAGAAAGGACTTGCAGCACACGCGGCTCCGAGAGAAATTGAGTTCCGCGAAAAGCTCCCTAAGACGCGAAGCGGTAAGATTATGCGCAGGGTATTGAAAGCATGGGAATTAGACCTTCCAACAGGCGATTTATCGACAATGGAAGATTAATAAAACGAAAGAAAGAGAGCCGCTCGGATGAGCGGCTCTCTTTCTTATGGCTTATTACGGAGTAGTAGAATCAGGAGGTGGGGTGGTGCCTGTTTCGGTGCCCGTGTCTCCTGGCGTTGTTCCACCATCTCCATCAGCAGGTTTATCCGGCTTTTCTGGTTTATCCGGTTTGCCTGGCTTCTCAGGTTTATCTGGCTTCTCAGGCTTGCCTGGCTTATCCGGCCTGCTTGAGCTTGCTCCCCCGATTGTAACCGCATTTGATTCAATGGATTCATTTCCTGCTATATCAACGGCTGCAACAACATATTTTCCACTTGATACGCTCGCAGAAAGCGATCCTCCAGCAGGAACTGATGCTGCTCTCTGCAGGGCATTTCCGCCTGTAATTCTGTATACGCGGTAGCCGATGACATCCTTGCTCGAAGAAGGAGACCAAGCTACTGCAGATCCGGATGCTGCTGCACTGACAGGAGAAGGAATAGCTCCATCGTCTTCCATTTTGTCATCCGCAACGAGAATCTTATTCCAGCTGCTATTATTTGGAATAAGCTGGCGGGCATCCGGACTGACCATTTTTCCGCCAGTGATTTCTTTTACGAAATCAGGGTTTAATATCAAGCCTGAGTTTGAGAACTCGGAAGGGGTCGTAGGCAGGGCAAGATATTTCTTTCCTCCTGCCTGAACATACTTTCCATCAACTAGGCTGTCGTCTTTTTCATTAGGGACATATTTCGCATTGAATATATCGGTTTCCACAAGTCCTGCTTTGCTGCATGCTTCTGAAGGCAGCATGCCGGAAACTGCGCAGTAGGATCTGCTGACAATTCCACCAGGCATTTTAAAGCGTTCTTTTGGAGCGATTTCCCCTGGAGCTGCCTCATAGGCGGAATTCATCAATGCTTCCCAAATGCCCAGGTTCCTCAGACTGTAAGTAGGTCCGCCGATTCCGTTTAATGCCTTTTTCAAATCTCTCGGTGTATCATAGCCTGTCCATGTGCCGAATGTCACCTTCGGATTCGTTGCAATGAACCAGGAATCTTTTTGATCCTGGGAAGTTCCCGTCTTTCCTGCCCAATCAGTGGAGAACTTCAATCGGTGTGGAACGGAAGCTGCTGTTCCATACTTCAATACGTCTCTCATCATATCGATCATGAGATAAGAAGTCTGCGGACTGAAGACGTCCACTGGAGTGCTTTCATGCTGATAGACGATATTTCCATCTTTGTCCGTAATCTTATCAATTAAATAGGCATCCACAAATTGACCGCCATTGGCAAAAGTGGCGAACGCATTGACGTTTTCTTCAACGGTCACTCCGTTGGTAAGCCCTCCGAGTGCCAGTGAAGGGATATAATAGTCTGTTTTCGTCAAAGAGCTGAAGCCCATTTTATCCAAGAAGTGTGCAGGCTGCTGATCCAAGATGCTTTCATAAGTCTTGACTGCAGGCACGTTCAGAGATTTCGCCAGTGCATATCGCGCTGAAACGAGGCCGCTGAACTTTGATGCATTATAGTTGTGCGGCCAGGCATTGCCTGGGTCCTGAGGATTCAAGTACATTTCAACATCCGGAATGATGGCGCCTGGAGCCGATTTGCCAAGTTCCATGGCTGGACCGTATACCGCCAGCGGTTTAATGGTGGAACCAGTGGATCTTCGGGATTGTGTCGCATGGTTCACTTGTTCGATATTGAAATCCCTGCCCCCCACAAAGCTCAGGATTTTTCCGGTTTCATTTTCAATCAATATTGCACCGACCTGAACAGGTGCAGGCTTTTTAATATTTTCGCCCGTGTCCGGATCTTTTACGGTATCCTTCAATGTCGGGCCATAGCTATCATATGAATCTTTGGCCTTCTGCATCTTGTCATAGATATCCTTGTTGATGGTCGTATGAATCTGATAGCCGTTTTGGCGAAGGTTTCTGCCGGCCAATGTTTTATATTTGCCTTTTAGTTCTTTATCTTTTTTCAAATCTTCTTCTGTGTATCCATCTTTTTTAGCAAGGATGCCTGCCATGACATCAGATGCCCTGTCTTCGATTTCAAATGTCAAATATGGATACTTTTCCAAAACGCTTGGTTTTGAAGGGATGAAATCTTTCACAATATCATAGTTTGCTGCAGACTGATATTCTTTGTCGGAAATAAATCCGTTGTCATGCATGCGTTGAAGGACTATTTTCATTCGATCCAACCCAGGCTGAAGCCCCTCTTTATCTTTAAGTTTTCCTTGGTTGGTAAAAGGCGTATAGCCGAATGGGCTTTGTGGAAGACCTGCAATAAAGGCGGATTGAGGAAGGTTTAAATCCTTTGCTTCCACCCCGAACAATCCCTTTGCCGCTGATTGCACACCTGCAATGTTCCTGCCGGAAGAATTCCTCCCGAAAGTGGAAACATTCAAGTAAGCTTCCAATATTTCATCTTTTTTAAAGAATTTCTCCAAACGAAGTGCGAGAAGGATTTCTTTTGCTTTCCGTTCAAACGATACTTCATTCGTGAGGATCTGATTTTTGATCAATTGCTGTGTTAGTGTACTTCCGCCGGTCTGTACAGAAGAGTTGGTGAACTCTTGGAATAATGCCCGGAAAATCGATTTCGGCACTACACCGTGATGTTCATAAAAATACTGATCTTCAGTAGCCACGATGGCATCTTTCAAATATGGCGAAACATCTTTAATGGACACTTCCTCACGTTCCAGATCGGATCGAAGTTTGCCTAGGTATACATCATTTGCGAAATAAAGATTGGAAGTTTCTTCATAGTTGTATATATTCTTTTTCATTTCGGCATAAGATCGGATGGGCTCTTTATGGACAAGTGAGGCAAAATACCCTGCACCGACTCCGCCTGCAAAAGAAAAGCCCATGACTAATACAACCAAAAATATCAAAAGGAGGTTCCAAAGGACCCCGTATGTAATTCTGGCGCTTTTTTGAATCTTTTTATTTTGTGCTTTATGATAGTATGTACTGAGCTTTTCGGATAATCGTTTCCATTTTTCCTTCATATCATCAGTCCCCCTAAAATCAAATTAATTATAGCATATATTGGAGGGGGGAGTTGACAAGGTTCTTCATATTTCTTCAATTCATTTGACAAATTTTTTTTGTTGTGATAAAAAAATGCTATCGAACAAAAAATTCAATATGAGGCAATGATGAGTTTCAGTAATCAGCTATCCCTGTTATGAAGAGAGTCGGTGGGTGGTGCAAACCGATGCAAATAGACTGATGAATTACAGCTTTGAGCTTTTGCTGTGAATGTACAAGTAGCAGCGAACGGGAATCCCGTTATCAAGTAGAGTGGAGAATCATGTATTCTCAAGTTGGGTGGTACCGCGCATCAAAGCGTCCCTGCAGATGGGGAGGCTTTTTTTATTTGTCTAAAAAGGCGTATATCAAGCAATTTAAGGAGGAAATGAAAGTGGAATTATTAAATGATTTGAAGTGGCGTGGGATCATCTACCAGCAGACAGATGAAAAAGGTCTGGAAGAACTATTGGAAACAGAGAAAATCTCCATTTATTGTGGAGTCGATCCGACAGCAGACAGCATGCACATTGGACATCTCCTTCCTTTCTTGACGCTTAGAAGGTTCCAGGAGCATGGACATCGTCCGATTGTACTGGTTGGAGGCGCAACAGGACTAATCGGTGATCCAAGCGGGAAGAGCGAAGAAAGACAGCTTCAAACACTGGAAACGGTCCAGCATAATTCGGACTGCCTCAAAGGGCAGCTTGAAAGCATCTTTGACTTCAGCGGAGACAATGGGGCGCAGATGACGAACAACTATGATTGGATCGGCGCCATCGACATGGTGACTTTCTTAAGGGACTTCGGAAAGCATATCGGCATCAACTACATGCTCGCAAAGGATACGATTGCATCCCGCTTAGAAACAGGGATTTCCTTTACAGAGTTCACATACACCATTTTACAGGCAATGGACTTCAACCATCTTTACGCTAATTATAATTGCCGTCTTCAAATTGGCGGAAGCGATCAATGGGGCAACATCACAACTGGTCTTGAATTGATCCGTAAGATGCAGGGAAGTGAAGCAAAAGCATTCGGTCTTACAATTCCATTAGTGACGAAAGCGGATGGAACGAAATTCGGGAAGACAGAAGGCGGCGCAATCTGGCTTGATCCGAAAAAAACGTCTCCATATGAATTCTATCAATTCTGGATCAATACAGCAGATGCTGATGTAGTGAAATATCTTAAATACTTTACATTCCTTTCACATGAAGAAATCGATGCATTAGAAAAAGCAGTGGAAGAAGAAGCGCATTTGAGAAAGGCGCAAAAAACACTTGCCGAAGAAATGACTCGTCTGATTCATGGGGAAGAAGCGTTAGAGCAAGCAATAAAAATTACCGATGCTTTATTCAGCGGTGACATCAAGAAATTGAACTCTGCTGAAATCAAGCAGGGATTCAAAGATGTACCCACCTATGAACAAAAAAGCGATGAAGAAGCATCGTTGGTCGATGTATTGGTCAATGCGAAAATCTCTCCATCCAAGCGTCAGGCAAGGGAAGACATCCAAAACGGCGCTGTCTACATCAACGGCGACAGAAATACGGACACGGCACATATTCTGTCAGAGCAAGATAGGATGGGCGGCGAATTCACCATCATCCGCAGAGGGAAAAAGAAGTACTATATGATTAAATATATTTAAACCAAAAAGCCAGCTTCCTAATTGGATGCTGGCTTTTTGTTGTATCAAAACAGGCGCTTCAATGCTTTCTTGAACGGAGGCATATCGACATTCCCTTTTTCGAAGAATTCCTGAATTAAGTATTCTGTATAATGCACTGCTTGATCATATGTTATTTTTCCTGGAAGCGGAGGCTGCAATTCAATCATGACGTCAAGAATCACAGGCTTCGTAGATAATGCCGCCTTTTTCATGGCTGATTCCAGTTCATCTGGGTTATGAACACGGTAGCCTTCCCCGCCGCAGGCTTGGGCGAATTGGGCAAAATCAATATCAGCCAAATCAGTTTCGTAGTTTAAATGGCCAATCTCCTGCTGCTCATATTGAATCATGCCAATTTTACTGTTGTTAAGGATGACCACCATCATCGGAAGGTTGTATTTAACAGCTGTAACAAAATCATGCATGACCATGGTGAAGCCTCCATCGCCGCAGACTGCCACGACCTGCTTGTCCGGATAGGCAATCTTCCCGGCAATAGCTCCCGGCAGGCCGCAGCCCATCGTGGCTAAATATCCGGATACGATCATTTTTTGATTTGTGAGATTTAAATAGCGGGAAGTCCATACAGTAACATTTCCGACATCCACTGAAAGGATTGCATCATCTGCCAATACCTTTTGCAGCTCCCGCATGACTTGGGCACCGCGAAGGCGCTCTGTCTTATCCTCTTTTTCTTCCACCAGATCATTTCTCCAAGAAGCCATTTGCTCCTGAGCCTTTTCAAGATAAGAATTATCCGGCGTGTAGTCATTTTTAGAATTTAACCAAGAAAGAACGGCTTTGGAATCTCCTACAAGCCCTTGGGTTATAGGGTAGCGTTTACCTATTTTGCGTGGATCGACATCAATTTGTATTGCTTCTACTTCCTTTGGCAGGAATTTGCGATATGGGAAGGAGGTGCCGATCATAATAAGGAGATCCGTATCTTTCATTGCATGATAGGCCGGCCGAGTCCCGATTTGGCCGAGATGCCCCAGACAATAAGGATGTTCATCAGGTATGACGCCTTTTCCTAACAGACTGACGATGATAGGGGAAGCGATTCTTTCAGCAAATGAGAGCAGCTCATCGCGTGCATGCTTTGTCCCCCTCCCTGCAAGGATGATCGGTTTTTTTGCTTTTTTTATGAGTCCATGTGCTTTTTCAAGCTGCTGGATGGAAGGAAAAACATCCTGCTCGACTTTTACGGAAGAAGTTAGCGGTTCTTTTGTTTTATAGGCTTGAGCGGATAAATCGTCAGGAATGATTAAAACACTGACGCCATTTTCTGTATAGGCTGAACGGATTGCCTGGTTCAATAAATCAGGAAGCTGATGTTCCGACTGGACCCGCTTGCTGAAAACCGCTACATCTGAAAATAGCCTTTCCAGATGAAGCTCCTGAAAGGAATCGGTTCCAACTTCGTCGCTTGTAACCTGTCCAACAAGGGCAAGAACGGGTGCACCATCTTCTTTAGCATCATAAAGTCCATTCAATAAGTGAACCGCACCAGGGCCAGCTATGGAAAGACATACACCGAGTTTCCCAGTGAGTTTTCCATATGATGCAGCTGCAAGTGCAGCTGTCTCTTCATGCCGTACTTGAATAAATTGAATTTCTTCCTTTTTCTTTCGCAAATCGTCCATTAATTCATTAATTGAATCGCCGGGGAGTCCGTAAATATGGTCTATGCCCCAATCGATCATAATGTCGGTCAATACTTCACCTGTCCGTTTTTCGAACACAATAATCACCTCCTTACTAACATAACCGTTTTCAGGCAGATAAAAACTTGGTTCGCAATTTATGGTAATGAAAATTATTATAGACAGCAAAAAAGCCTGTCAAAATTGACAGGCTTTTAGGATCAAATCGATTAACGAGAGTAGAACTCAACGATTAATGCTTCATTGATTTCAGCAGGAAGTTCAGAACGTTCAGGCATACGAGTGAAAGTTCCTTCTAACTTATCTGCATCAAAAGTTAAGAAATCAGGTACGAAGTTGTTAACTTCAACTGCTTCTTTAACGATTGAAAGGTTGCGGGATTTTTCACGCAAGCTGATTGCTTGGCCAGGTTGTACACGGAATGAAGGGATATCAACACGTTTTCCGTCAACAAGGATGTGCCCGTGGTTTACAAGCTGACGAGCTTGGCGGCGAGTGCGCGCTAAACCTAAACGGTATACAACGTTGTCAAGGCGAGCTTCAAGAAGGATCATGAAGTTTTCACCGTGTTTACCTTGCAATTTACCAGCGTTATCAAAAAGATTACGGAATTGACGCTCAGTCACACCATACATGTGACGAAGTTTTTGCTTCTCTTGAAGCTGCAATCCGTATTCAGAGATTTTTTTACGTTGGTTAGGACCATGTTGTCCTGGAGCGTAAGGACGCTTTTCTAATTCTTTTCCAGTTCCGCTTAGAGAGATTCCAAGACGACGGGAAAGTTTCCAGCTTGGACCAGTATATCGAGCCATTTAAGACTCCTCCTTTTTGTTTTTATTTTGTTGTAAAATAAAAACAGGTACAATCAACAATCATGCTCATTTTATTTTCATGCATCATCGCCCTAGCAGCAGCGGGTTACGCGATGCACCTCCTGTGGAGGAATAAAATGAAACATAAAGGTGTGTACTGAAGCTGCATTATTTTACACAAAGAACATTATATTATTTCTATCAACCGGAGTCAATAGAGTATAGAAAATTAGTTTTTATCTCTATTTATTCCTTATAGGAAAAAAGTCTATGTTATGGTATACTTTCCATATTATTTAAAATATCTTGATTTTGAAATAAATTTGAAATTATTCCTTTTAAACGATGTTGAATCCCTTGGATAACGGCTGTTTTTGAAAGTGAAACCTGAAAGATTTGAAGGACAAAGTGAGGATTATTGATAATGGCTAATGATTTTAATGATCATGAACAAACCTTGCATTATAAGTCGCGACTCTATGAATTATTGGAAAAGGTCAATGAAAATAACAGCTTCGGCAGCATACTGAAGGAATGGTTCGAATTTTTTTGCCATATGAACGGTGTTTTGCACGCTTCAATCTATATGAATGACCATTCAGAGGAAATCCGCTGCAAACTGACAGAATCCATCGGAGAACCACCGACTTTGCCTTCCATTATTTCTCTCTGCCATTCCAATCATATATTAAATGAAAAACAAGATATCAACATGCAGATGCAGATCAAAGATAATGCACTTTCAATATATAACGCATCAGTCAGATTTCATATAGATAATAAATTTAGCCTCATCATGCTCTTTAAGAAAACGAGAACCAATGAGGGAGAGCTGGAAAAATCCATCAAGGCTTCAAAAATGGAAAGTGAGCGGTTTTTGAATCGCCTCCACCAACTTTTTGATAACATCAGAAAAGAACAGCAATACAAGGAACTTTTCCGAATAACTGAAAAGTTCCATTCCAGTATGAATATCGATAATGTCCTGGCTGAAATCATCACCACCTTAAAGAGGGTATATCCTTCCTATACTTATTACTTAATGCTATCAAACGATGATGAGCGCAATACAGACCTTCCAATCAAGGATCTTGAATTTGATTCCGAGAATACTGTAGCTATGCAGGCATATGTCAATGGGACCATTCAAATAGAAGATTCCTATAAAGAAAAAAACACCATTCTTTATGCACCTTTAAGAGGGAAGCAGGGAGTATATGGGGTTCTTCAGGTGCTTGCACCCGCATCTGTCATCTTTCCTGGGGATGAAGTAGAGTTTATCAGCCTCCTTGCCAATACCGCAGGAAGCGCATTGGAAAATGCAAAGCTTTATCAGCAATCCAGAAGACTGATTTCAGATCTTCAGCTTATCAATGAAACATCCCACCGCCTGAATTCCAACCTAAGGCTGTCAGATACGATTCAATATCTGAAAAATCAGATTGAACGCTATTTCGACGCCACGGAAGTAGGGTTTATCATGTTGAATAAGGATCAAGGGGAGGGCAAGGTGCTGCCGGGGAGCAGCCTTTATTTTCAAAAAGAAAGCGGAAAAAAATATATTCAATTCGTCAAAGAGAAAATCAAGAAAGAGCGTGATTCCCTTTTCATTGGCGACTTAAATAATAATGGCTGTGGAGTTCCTTCCTACGAATATTGTTCTTTGATGGCAATCCCGATGGTCCACAGCAATTCAATGATAGGCTTTTGCGTAGTTCTGCAGGATAAGCCATATGCCTTTACATTTGAAATGTATAAGCTGCTTCAATCTCTCATTCATCATTCAACATTGGCGTTGTCGAACTCAATGCTGCGTGAAGAGCTTGAAAAAATGGTCATTACGGATTATCTGACAAAGTTATATGCACGAAATTATCTCGATGATGCCATTGCCAACTCAATGGTGGAGGAGGAGGAAGGGACATTTATCCTCGTCGATATAGACAATTTTAAAAGGGTCAATGATACTTACGGCCATCAAGCAGGGGATAATGTCATTATCCAGGTCGCAAACCTGATCCAAAAAAATATCCGCTCCACCGATATCGGTGCACGCTGGGGAGGGGAAGAACTGGCAATCTATCTCCCTGGGGCGCCGCTTCGGGTAGGCTACAGTGTGGCGGACAGACTGGTGAAGACCGTGCAGGAACAGACGACTCCTTCGGTAACGGTATCTTGCGGTGTTTCATATTGGAACATAAGAAAGACTGAAGAAGTGGAAATGCTCTTCAGAAGAGCTGATAGAGCCCTTTATTTTGCAAAAAATAATGGGAAGAACAAGGCTGTCGTCCATGAACAGGATCTAAAAATGATGGTTTAAGAGAACAAGCTCCACAGCGGGCTTGTTTTTTTTGAGTATATTATGACTTTCCAAATTCCGTGTGATGTCATATCCTATAGAAGAAGGGGTAATAGATTTACACATTTTTGTAAGCGCTTTCTATAGGAGGATGGAGATGAAAAAAGAAACACGGTTTGAAACAGAAGTCATTCATAGCGGGTATGATTCCAAAGAGTATAAAGGGAGTCTGGCACCTCCGATTTTTCAAACCTCTACCTATGTTTTTGAGAATGCTAGACAGGGAGAAAGAAGATTTTGCGGAGAAGAAGAAGGATATATTTATACCCGACTCGGCAATCCAACAGTGAAAATGCTCGAGGACCGGGTGGCGGTAATGGAAAAAGCGGAAGCCGCGCTGGCTTTCTCATCTGGCATGGCAGCAGTATCAGCCACCTTGTTTGCTCTTACGAAAACAGGGGACCATATCCTTTGCTCACAGGGCGTCTATGGATGTACATTTGGCCTATTGGAAATGATGGAATCAAAATTCAATATCACCCATCAATTCTTGGCCATGTCATCGAAGGAGCAGATAGAACAAGCAATCAGGCCCGAAACAGCCTGTATCTATATTGAAACTCCTATAAATCCAACCATGCAGCTGATCGATTTAGAAATGGTTGCTTCTGTTGCAAGAGAAAAGGGGATTCCAGTCGTCGTTGATAACACTTTCTGTTCCCCATATCTCCAAAAACCCCTGGAGCTGGGATGCGATATTGTCATCCATAGTGCCACGAAATATTTGTGCGGACATGGAGATGTCATTGCGGGGCTTGTGGCTGGAAAAAGCGAATGGATCAAGGAAGTTTCTATGACCACTCAAAAAGATATCGGCGGAGTCCTTTCCCCATTCGACGCGTGGCTTTTGCTCAGAGGAATAAAGACGTTGCCAGTCCGTCTTGACCGCCATTGCCAGAGTGCAGAAATCATCGCTGAAAAATTATGCGCTCATCCAAGTGTGGATGAGGTGTTTTATCCGGGGCTTAGAACGCACCAAGGCTATGAAATCATGAAGAAACAAATGAAAAAAGGCGGCGGCCTCATATCCTTTACGATAAAAGGGACAAAAGAAGAGGCACAGGATTTTCTTGACCGGCTCAACCTGATCAAAATCGCGGTGAGTCTAGGTGATGCCGAGACGCTGATTCAGCATCCTGCTACCATGACGCATGCAGTCGTCCCGAAAGAAGCAAGGGAGGAAATGGGCATTTCCGATCAATTAATCAGACTTTCCGTTGGCCTCGAGGCATGGGAAGATATCTGGAGCGACCTGGAAGCAGCATTGAATGGATTAAAGTAGCGTAAATAAGCTGACTCAAAAGGTTGTTGATGTGCAATCTTTTGGGTCAGCTTTTTGTAATTGAAGTATTATAGGATTCATAGTGATTGAGAGGGAATCTGCGAGACTCCGGCGGAAAAACGGGCTGGCAAGACCCCACAGCGAAGCGAGGAGGCTTGCGAGTTCGTCCGCGGAAAGCGAGTGGATTCCCTCTCAATCTAATCGCACACATTATAATTGATTGACTAAGATCTCAGTGAATTCTTCCAGGTGCTTTTGATCGACTTCATCAAACCGATTAGTCTCAGGACTATCAATATCAAGAACCCCGATCAACTGACCATCCTTGATCATCGGAACGACAATTTCAGACCTGCTTGCTGCATCACAGGCAATATGCCCAGGAAAAGCATGAACATCCTCCACAAGGACGGTTTTCTTCTCGGATGCGGCAGTCCCGCATACACCTCTCCCAAGAGGAATCCTTACACATGCCGGAAGTCCCTGGAATGGTCCAAGAACAAGCTCATTTTCTTCTAACAAGTAAAAACCTACCCAATTCACCCGGTCAAGGAATTGATTCAATAGCGCGCTTGCGTTGCTCAGATTGGCAATTCTATTTGGCTCATCCTCAATTAACGCTTTTAATTGTTTCTTTACCAATTCATATTGGTCATCTCTTGTGCCTTTGTACATTTCGACGTTAAACACGTAAATCCCTCATTTCTCAGCAGATTCTGCATTATGGCAACAGATATTGTCGATATATTTTAACAGGATTTAGCCCTGCAGCCTAGAAGTTTTTAAAACGACGGAAAAATCCGCGTCTAAACGCCAAATTTCCCTCAGGGCTAGGCCAAAATGAATACAAGGGGGACTCATAATATGAGACAGGCTACATCGACTAAAGAAACCATATTGGAATCTGCTATTTATTTGTTTAATACCAAAGGGTTTGATGGAGTATCCATAAGGGATATCGCCCAAAAAGCCCGGATCAATCCTGCGAATATTGCCTATTATTTTAATAATAAACAAGGTCTGCTGGAGGCATGCCTCGTTGCCTTTTTCGAACCATATTTATCATTTTTGGAAATAGAAGCACAGAATCTGGATCACACGGAACCAGACCGCTGTTTGAAAAATGCGGTGAAATATATTTTACAGTTTCAGAGTGAACATCACTTGCTCACGCGCTTTGTTTGGCGCGAGATTTCTTTGGATTCACAAGTCGTAAGAGAAATCATCTCTTCCTATTTAATGAAAGAACGATTCCTTTTTAAGGAAATTATCGATCGACTCGTAAACGGTGAAAAATATTCTCCTTCTGCAAAAAGCTTTCTGATCATCCAGCTTAAAGGAATGCTGGCAATGCCATATTTAAACAGCCAATACTTGCGGGAAGTGTGGAATCTTTATCCGCAAGAAGCCTATTTTGCCGCCAAATACTTTCAAGTCATTGAACAGTGGATCAATGACACTATGGCAGGATCAATTACCGCAAAAACGATTCTATGCTAAAAAGGCATTTATCCAAATAAGTCTTGTCTCCCTTGGCCTAGATCCTCAGCCTGATGTGCATCTGAACCATAAACAAGGGGGATTCCCAATGAGTCCGCTTCATCTGCTATCCACTTTGGTGGATAGCTTTCTTTGCAGAATGGCTTGAACAAGCCTGCTCCGTTGTAATCCATTTCAAATCCTCCAGCCTTCATTTCCTGAAGGATCTTTTGAACGGTCAGATAATCATAATCCTCTAAAGGGAATTTTTTTTGGAACTTCTTTACGAGTGTGATGTGTCCGATCCTTTTAGGCTTAAATGGACCAAGGTCTGTGACAATCGATTTCAGAACCGTTTGAAAGTAATGATCGTACAGTGCAGAAAGCGAACCATATTTGTCGATCATCGTCCCAAAAACCTCCGGACTGTAATCCAAGCAAAACCACTCATCATTTTTTTGGAGAAAATGGACAGAAAGGATCGAATCGTCAAGAAGGGATCCATACTCATTAAGAAAATCAATCGTTTGATCTTCATATCCCTCAATATAATCCACTTCTAACCCTATATTTATCAACAGATCCGAAGAGTACTGTGTTTTTAGCATTTCTAAATCTTTTAAGTATTGTTCAAGCACGGCGTATTTCATCCCGCTGTCTTCTGCAGGAGCAGGATCCTTGAAATTCCGCGGCAGGGGCGCATGTTCCGTAAACGTGATTTCCTTATAACCCAAGGAAATGGCTCTTTCAATATATTGCTGGAAATGATCCTGTGATCCATGTGGACAATAAGGAGTATGGATATGTCCGTCTTTTAGCAAATGAACCCGCCTCTTTCTTCTTAAAAGTACAACTCTGATATAATACTAAAATAGGTGAAAAGTGAAAGCAACAAATAGAATCTGAGACATGATTCAGCAATAATTTGATCATTTGGAATGAAAATGCAAAAAAAGTGAAAATATTAGTCAAAAATTGTCGTTTACATGGTAAACTAAAAACATTATATATGAATTTAATTATCATTAATTGATTTATAGAAAAACAGTCTTATTCGACATGGAAGGACAGGGGGCTGACGATGGAATTTGTCATCGGTGGAATCGTATTATTATTTATTTTATTTTTATATGGATATTTGACAAAGAAAAATCATTTTAAAGAAATAGATCGCCTGGAAGAGTGGAAGATCGATATTATGAACAGGCCTGTTCTTGAAGAACTTTCCAAAGTGAAGCAGCTGAACATGACAGGGCAGACGGAAGAAATGTTCGAACGCTGGAGGCAGAATTGGGACGAGATTGTAGGGATCAAGCTTCCGGATGTAGAAGAATTGCTCTTTGATGCGGAAGAATATGCAGACCGCTACCGATTTAAGAAATCGAAGGAAGTCCAAGAGAAGATCGATCATATACTTGCAGGAACAGAAGAAAAAATCGATTTGATCCTTAGCGAACTAAAGGAACTTGTCGGCAGTGAAGAAAGCAATCGAATTGAAATTGACGAATTGCAGGAGACATATCGCCAAGCGAAGAAGCAAATGCTTGCTCACCGCCATACATATGGAAAAGCTGCTGGAGCACTTGAAAAGAAAGTGGACAAACTCACAGAAAAATTCAACGAGTTCCATGAACTAACTGAAAACGGGAATTATTTAGATGCGCGTGAAGTACTCCTTTCATTGAAAGGGGAATTGGCAGCTACTGAAGATGCAATGGGGAAACTTCCTGAACTGCTGTCAGAATGCCAAAACCATCTTCCAGGACAGCTCGCTGAAATTAAAGAGGGCTATGCTGAAATGGAAGCGGATGGCTACATTCTAGAGCATATTACCATGGAAAAAGAAGTAACAAGGATGGAAAGTGAACTGCAGACCTATATGGGCTTCCTTGAAAATGCCGAGATCCATGAAGCTTCAAAAGGCATTGAAGAGATGAAGGAAAAAATCGATTCACTCTATGAAGCGCTTGAAAATGAAGTCCATTCAAAACATTTCATTGTCCAGAATGAACCGAAAACCAAGTCTTTATTGAAAGAGATTGCTGAATCACAGTCTGTATTAAAAAATGAAACAGAGTTTGTTCAGCAGAGTTACCAGTTAGTAGAAGAGGATATCAGCATCCAGCGGAATATCGGAAAGAAATTAAACCAATTAATGAAACGGTATGAGCAATTGGAATTGAGGATTGCCGAAAATCAATCTGCGAATTCCATTTTGAAGCAGGAGATGCAAGAAATAAGGGATGACCTTGAAGAAATTCAAAAAGAGCAAAAAGGATTCTCTGAGTACTTGCAGAACCTCCGCAAAGATGAAATGAATGCAAAGGAAACTGTGGACGAATTAAGAAGGAAGCTTGCAGAGGCAAGCAGGCTCATTACTAAAAGCAATATTCCGGGGCTGCCGTCTGATTACTTGTCGCTGCTTCAAGAAGCGGAAGACAATATTCAAAATGTTTTCAGCAGTCTGAATGAAAAGCCATTGAATATCAAATCGGTACAGGAGCACCTCTATAAAGCATCGGACACGGTGAATCATTTTTATGAAAAAACAGAAGAATTGATTGAAAATGTCATGCTTGCTGAGAGAGTCATCCAATATGGAAATCGTTATCGAAGCAAATACAGCTCGGTTGCGGAACATCTTCGCACGGCAGAGGCAGCGTTTCGGAGCTTTGAATACCGGGCAGCCCTTGAACAGGCTGCAACGGCAGTAGAAGAAGTGGAACCGGGATCGCTCAAAAGAATTGAAAATCTTCTTCAACAAGAACTTAAAGAGGACTAAAAAAAGCAGCCATCAGGCTGCTTTTTCTTTAGTAGTGGAATTCACAGCTGCATGAGCAGTGTGGCGTCTGGAAACCGCTATGATCAATCCCAGAACAGCTCCTGCTGCTGCAGGAACGATCCACCCTATCCCCTCATTGAAGAGAGGAAGGAAGGCAAGCTTTTCTGTGAAGAATGAAACATCAAGATTTGCTGTTTTCAATCCATCAATAATACTGATGATGCCAGTAGGGATTAAAGCCCCAACATAGACAGCCCTGTATCCTCTAAATTGATTATGGAAAAAGGATAAGATAATCATTACAATTGCCAATGGATAAATGATAATCAATACCGGGAGAGAAACATTGATCAACTGAGTCAATCCGATATTGGAAATCACCATGCTGAACAGCGATAAAATAATGACAAGCAGCTTATAGGACATTTTAGGAAATATTTTTGCAAAATACTTCGCACAAGATGAAACCAAGCCCACTGACGTAGTGATGCAGGCAAATGTAATTGCCAACCCAAGGATAAGCGTTCCAGCATCACCGTAAAGGTGCTTGGCCGCTGCAGACAATAATGCGCCGCCATTATCCTGTATTCCAATGGATTGAGTGCTAGTAGCCCCGATGTGTGCTAATGAAAGATAAACGAGAGCAAGTCCTGATGCAGCAATCAGGCCGGCATAGATGCATGTTTTTGCTACAGTGGATTTGTTGGTTATCCCTTTTTCTTTAATGGATGAAATCACTACTATACCAAATACTAATGCAGCAATAGTATCCATTGTTAAATATCCCTCGATGAATCCTTTGAAGAATGGTCCGTCCACATAGGGGCCTCTTGGCGCCAATGGTTGTCCCATTGGGGTAACGAAGCTTTTTATGACCAGAACGGCAAGGATGATAATCAAGGCAGGCGTCAAAAACTTCCCTATTCTATCCACAAGTTTAGATGGATTCATGGAAAGCCATGCAGTCAATGCGAAAAATACAATACTGTATATAAACAACGGAAGCCCGTTTGCATTTACATCTTCTGGGAGATATGGAAGGACGCCGATTTCAAATGAAACAGTGCCTGTTCGCGGAATGCCAAAGAATGGTCCAATTGCTAAGTACATAATGGCAGTGAATATCAATCCGTAAACCGGATGGACCCTGCTGGATAATGTTTGAAGATCTCCACCAGACTTCGCAATGGATATTACCCCTAATAACGGAAGGCCGACTCCAGTAATAAGGAAGCCGAATATCCCGTGCCAAACATGTCTACCGGCTTCTTGTCCAAGGAAAGGGGGGAAAATCATATTGCCTGCGCCTAGGAACAAGGCGAAAAGCATTAAGCCGATAGTAAATATTTCTCTTGATGATAACGCTTTCTTCTCCAAAGAAATCCCTCCCGAATATTGTCGAATTTTCTTTTGTTATGAGAGCAAATCCATAGTAACACAGGAATTATAAAAATTGTCGAAAATTTAAAAAGTCTAAATTTTCAGTATTTTAGTATAGTATTTTTCTTATTCCCGGATTAAAGGTCGTTTAAATGATCAGCTTCATTTTACTCACCAGATAGATATGGTAGTATTAAGAATTATCAGCGGCATTAATGAAGTGTAGGTGTTTATAATGATATATTTTGATAATAGTGCAACAACCAAACCTTATGAAGAAGTATTGGAATCTTTTATCAAAGTTTCCAGAGATTTTTACGGAAATCCATCTTCCTTGCATGGGTTTGGGGCAAAAGCCGATCAATTGCTGCAGCATGCACGAAAGCAGACGGCGGAAATTATGGGTGTGCACCCTTCTGAGATCTATTTCACTTCGGGAGGGACTGAAGGGAACAATTTGGCAATAAAGGGAGCTGCAGTTCAGCACGCTTCGAAGGGCCGGCATATCGTCACAAGCCAAATTGAACATCCCTCCGTCATAGAAGCTTGTGAAGAACTGGAGAAACAAGGTTTTTCTGTTGATTACCTTCCAGTAAAATCAGATGGATCTGTTGATATAGAAGATGTAAAAAGGGCAGTCAGAAATGAAACAATCCTCGTAAGCCTCATGCATGTGAATAATGAGGTGGGAACCATCCAGCCCATTAAGGAAATTGGAAAATGGCTTTCAAAACATTCACAGGCGCTATTTCATGTCGATTATGTGCAGGGATGCGGAAAAATCCCCCTTTCGTTTGAAGAAGGATTCATTGATTTATGTACGGTTTCCGGCCATAAAATCCATGGATTGAAAGGAACGGGCTTCCTTTATATAAAATCAGGCGTACAGATCACCCCCTTGTTTTCTGGAGGGAACCAAGAGTCGAAAATGAGAAGCGGCACAGAAAATACAGCAGGGATGGTCGCGTTTGCCAAAGCTTTAAGGATGACAGAAGAAAAAAGAAAAACTTCCATTAAGCATTTGTGGTATTTAAGGAATTATTTATATAATGAAATCCTCCAGATACAGGGTACTGTGATGAATACACCGATAGATGGTGCAGCACCGCATATCATCAATTTTTCCATCCCTGGTGTCAAAGGCGAGGTGCTGGTCCATGCACTTGAACAGGTTAATATTTTTGTATCCACTACAAGTGCCTGTTCTTCGAGGCAAAAAAAGACGAGCAGGACTTTGACTTCCATGGGGATCCCAAGGGAGCAGGCTGAAGGATCCATCCGTGTCAGCCTTTCATATGGTAATTCCGTTGCAGAAGCTGAACGCTTTGTGAGTGCAATGAGGAATATAGCAGAACAACTATCAAAGGTCATAAGGAGATCAAAATGAATTACGAAAGAATTTTAATCAGATATGGGGAAATTTCTACGAAGGGACGAAATCGCTACAAATTTGTCGATACATTAAAATCAAATATCAAAAGCGCATTGAACGACTATCCTAACGTTAAAATTGAAAGTACAAGAGACAGGATGTTCCTAGTGCTTAACGGTGCTCCTGCAGAAGAAGTCTGCAGCAAACTGGAAAAGATCTTTGGCATCCAATCATTCAGTCCCACGGTAAGGACAGGGTTGGATATTGAAGAGATAAAGGTTGCAGCATTAATATTGTTGAAAAAATTATTTCATGAAGGGCAGTCCTTCAAAGTTTCTTCCAGAAGATCAGACAAGACATTTCCATACGATACTAATGAGTTGAACCATGAGGTAGGCGGGCATTTGCTGAGGAATATCGATGGTTTAAAAGTCGATGTAAAAAAACCTGATATCAACCTGATTGTAGAAGTCAGGAAAGAAGGTGTTTTCCTCTCCAGCGAGGTTATTAAAGGGAATGGAGGAATGCCTGTCGGTTCGAGCGGGAAAGCCATGCTTATGCTGTCAGGGGGAATAGACAGCCCTGTAGCAGGATATTTGACCATGAAGCGCGGGGTTGAAATTGAAGCTGTCCATTTCCACAGTCCTCCATTTACAAGTGAACGTGCGAAACAAAAAGTATTGGATTTATCTAAGAAACTGGCCGCATTCAGCGGTCGTGTGAAAGTCCATATTGTGCCATTCACCGAAATTCAGCAGACAATTCATCAGCAGGTGCCGGAAAACTATACAATGACGTCAACCCGGCGCATGATGCTTAGGCTCTGTGATGAAATAAGAGAAAGCGGTAATGGACTTGCCATTGTAACAGGGGAAAGCCTTGGACAGGTTGCAAGCCAGACGCTTGAAAGTATGTTCGCCATCAATGATGTGACAAGCACGCCAATATTACGGCCGTTGATTTCAATGGACAAGCTGGAAATCATCGATATCGCTAAACAGATTGACACACATGAAATTTCCAATCTTCCTTATGAAGACTGCTGTACTATTTTTACACCATCTTCTCCAAAAACAAAGCCCAAAAAAGAGAAAGTCCAATACTATGAGAGCTTTGTCGATTTTGAGCCGCTCATCGCAGAGGCTTTGGGAAACACTGAAACGCTGATCATAGATGCATCTTCTGAAATAATGGAAAAAACCGAGATATCAGATTTATTTTAATCAATCGATAATTTAGGAACAATTACCAATTGAATCTCTTGCATTAAACCATGTGTTTTCGCACACCATATACTCACAAGGAGGTGAAAACACATGGCAAACAGAAGTTCAAATCAATTAGTAGCTGCTGGTTCTCAAGCTGCTATCGACCAAATGAAATACGAAATCGCGTCTGAATTCGGAGTACAACTTGGACCAGATGCAACTGCTCGCGCTAACGGATCTGTTGGTGGAGAAATCACTAAACGTCTAGTTCAAATGGCTGAACAACAATTAGGCGGATACCAAAAATAATAATAAATAAAAATGGCTACAGGAACGGGCTTCGGCCCGTTCTTTATTTTTGTTCATTTATATCATTACTAAATTATTTAAAATTTTTTAAAAATTTAGTATAATGAAATGGTACTATACCACTTGAACAAAGGGGAGAATGACATGAATCGAGCAGATTTAATAGCACCAGAAAAGTACAATATCATTCAAGAAGTAGAAAAATTCGCTAAAGACCCCAATAAGGCTGCGTTAAAATGGGAGAATGAAGCCGGTGAAAAGAAAGCGATTACATATCAGGAATTAATGAAAAATGTTAATAGAATCTGCAATGTGTTTGCAGGAAAGGGATTTGAAAAAGGGGATACCATCCTTGTCATGATCCCGAGGCTGATTGAAGCGTACCAGGTATACTTGGCAGCGTTGAAATCAGGGATGGTAGTCATTCCAAGCTCTGAAATGCTGAAGACAAAAGATTTGAAATATCGGATAACACATGGTGATGTTAAGGGGATTGCCGCTTATTATCCATATGCAGCTGAATTCGATGACGTTGATGAAGCAAAGCACTTAAAGAAGTTCAGCATTGGGCAGCATCATGATGGATGGGATTTCCTGGATTCCTTAATGGAAACAGAATCAACTGATTTCGCTGCAGCTGACACTCACCGGGACGACATGGCGTTCTTATCTTATACATCTGGTACCACAGGGAATCCTAAGGGCGTGGTCCATACCCACGGCTGGGGCTTTGCCCATTTAAAAACGGCTGCCAAAGGCTGGCTCAGTATAGAAGAGGATGATATCGTCTGGGCTACTGCAGGTCCTGGGTGGCAAAAATGGATTTGGAGTCCATTCCTCTCTGTTATGGGCTCGGGTGCTACAGGCTTTGTCTATAATGGGAAGTTTGAGCCGCAGAAATATCTGCAGCTGCTTGAACGCTATCAAGTGAATGTTCTGTGCTGTACGCCTACTGAATATCGTTTGATGGCAAAAGTGAACGATCTTGCGCAGTACAACCTTTCCAATCTTCATAGTGCTGTTTCTGCAGGGGAGCCATTGAACCGGGAAGTCATCGATACATTCAAGAAGCATTTTGATATCGAGGTGCGGGATGGTTATGGACAGACTGAGAATACACTCCTTGTCGGCATCATGAAAGGAATGGAATTGAAGCCGGGATCAATGGGAAAACCGACCCCTGGAAACCGGGTCGACATCATCAATGAAGATGGTGAGCCATGTGGTATAGGAGAAGTTGGCGACATCGCTGTTCATGTTGAAACACCTGCATTATTCAAGAATTATTATAAAGATCCTGAAAGAACGGCAATGCAATTCAGGGGAGATTACTATATAACAGGAGATAAAGCGAAGAAAGATGAAGAAGGCTATTTCTGGTTTGAAGGCAGGGGGGATGATATCATCATCAGCTCCGGGTATACAATCGGGCCATTTGAAGTAGAGGATGCACTTGTAAAACATCCATACGTAAAAGAATGTGCCGTCGTATCAAGTCCTGATGAAATCAGGGGCCATATTGTCAAAGCGTTCGTGGTCCTTCAGGATGGCGTTGATTCACAGGATCCTTCACTTATCAAACTTCTGCAGGAACATGTAAAAGAATTGACGGCACCATATAAATATCCGCGCAGCATTGAATTTATCAAGGAACTGCCAAAGACGACTTCCGGAAAAATCCGCCGCATCGAATTGAGGAAGCAGGAAGAAGATGCTTTGAAAAAATAAAATAATTCTGTAAACTAGAAACAGGCAGTGTAAACTGTCTGTTTCAATTTGTAGAAAACAAATAATTATTTCGTATTCAGATGTAGATATGTTTTCACCGGAAAGGGAGCGCTGTGATGGGAAAACTTATTTTTAATGGGACCGTTTATACAATGGCAGCAGAAGGAGAAACGGTTGAAGCGGTATATGTTGAACATGGCAAGATCATGGATATCGGAACTCTGGATTCTATTAAGGACAAATATGCCGGCCTGATTACCGATTTGATTGATCTCGACGGGTCCACAATGTATCCTGGCTTCACTGACAGCCATATGCATTTAATTGGACATGGTGAAACATTGATCCGTCTCGACCTTTCTGAAATGTCATCGAAAGAGGAAGTATATGATGCCCTTCAGAAAAGATCGGTGATGCTCGATCCCGGTGAATGGATCATAGGGGAAGGGTGGAATGAAAATCTTTGGGAGCCAAAAGAAACCCCCAATCGATTCGAGCTGGATGAATATATCCCTAACCATCCTGTATTGATAAAAAGAATTTGCAGGCATGCCGTATGTGTCAATTCCAAGGCATTGAAACTCGCTGCAATTGACGAAATGACAAATAATCCAGATGGTGGCATTATCGAAAGGGATGAACATGGCAGAATCAACGGGATTCTTAAAGACCAAGCACAGGATTTGATCTTTACGGTGATTCCTGAAGTAACAGAATCCTATTTGGAGCATGCAGTTCGTGCTGCGATTGATAGCTGTTGGAAATACGGCCTGGTTGGAGGACATACAGAAGATTTGAATTATTATGGGGGATACCAAAGGACAATAGATGCTTTCAGGAAAGTAATAGTGGAAGAAGGAAAAAGATTTAAGGCACACCTTCTTATTCATCATGAAGCTATTTCCGATTGGGCTAATGAGGATCGATCGGCCGTTCCACAGTCAGATTATATTGAATTTGGCTCTATGAAGATTTTTGCAGATGGTGCACTAGGGGGGAGGACGGCTTTGTTGAGTCATCCTTATGCAGATGATCCATCCACTAGGGGAGTAGCCATACATTCCCGGGAAGAATTAAGGAGCCTCGTCACAAAAGCAAGGGAGCATTCGCTGCCGGTTGCCGTCCATACCATCGGTGACTTAGCTTTTGAATCCGTGTTAGATGCGATCATGGAAAGTCCACCGCCCAAAGGGAAAAGAGACCGCCTCATTCATGCACAGATTTTAAGGGAGGAATTAATAGAGAAAGCAAAGGGGCTGCCCATCGTATTAGATATTCAGCCGAGATTCGTAGCTTCTGATTTTCCATGGGTAATCGATCGTATTGGCAAAAATCGAATGAAATATAATTATGCTTGGAAAACACTTTTAGATAACGGCATTCCATGCGCAGGGGGATCTGATGCACCGATAGAACCGGTCAACCCGCTGCTGGGAATATATGAGGCCGTTTCAAGGGTCTACCTCCATCAAAATGAACAGCATGTGTACAATCCGGAAGAGAAATTATCAGTCTTTGAAGCGATATCCCTTTTTACAAAAGGCAGTGCTTATGCTGCAAGCCATGAAGTGGACAGAGGGATGATTAAACCAGGATACGATGCTGATTTCACGGTGCTTGATAAAGACTTGTTCAGTATTCCAGAACAGGAGATTCCTCAAGCAAAAGCCATTATGACCATCATCGACGGAGAAATCGTCTACAATCATAATCAATAGAGAAAATGGGCCATCCTTTGGGTGGCTCATTTTACGTTTATCATTTTTTTCTTACATGAAAAAAACATTGTAGAAAAGAAAAGAAGTCCTTATAATGATATTATTTCGAGTTGCTAAACAAATGAACCCATCTGGAAGAAGGTATATCATTATGGATAACAATCAGCAAAGAGGAATGTTTTATGCAGCTTTCTCCTATTTTATTTGGGGCATCCTGCCGATTTATTGGAAATGGCTCAGCCAAGTCCCATCTGATGAAATTCTGGCCAACAGGGTATTTTGGTCCTTTTGGTTCATGATCATCTTATTATTAGCTTCTAAGAAATCAGGTGCATTTTCCCGTACTTTAAAAGAAATGAAGGCTAAGACAAAGCTTGCGCTGACTGCTGCTTCCCTATTAATCAGTGCGAACTGGTTTGTCTACATTTGGGCAGTAAATTCCAATCACATGGTTGAAGCAAGCCTGGGCTACTATATCAATCCTTTGGTCAGTGTACTATTAGGTGTGTTTATTTTAAAGGAATCCCTTTCTCGGGCACAAGCAGTTTCATTTGTTTTAGCTGCTGTCGGGGTATTGGTTCTCACTATTTCGTATGGACAATTTCCATGGATTTCGTTTACGCTTGCCTTTTCATTCGGACTTTATGGCCTTGCAAAAAAATTGATTAAGGTGGATTCTGCTATTGGACTTACGCTGGAGACAATGGTGGTGGCCCCTATTGCTTTTGCCTATATGATATATTTGATGGCGATAGGCAAGGAATCGCTTTTTCATGTTTCAGCATCAACAGATTTCCTTTTGATCGGGGCAGGTGCAGCGACCGCTATTCCGCTTCTGTTCTTCGCAAAAGGAGCTCAGCAAATCCCGCTCTATATGCTGGGATTCCTGCAATACATTGCTCCGACATTGACTCTTCTGCTCGGTATATTTGTCTATAAAGAGCCGTTTACGGGAATTGATTTTATTTCCTTTTTCTTTATTTGGAGCGCACTTCTAATTTTTACAGTCTCTAGGACAAAATGGTATACGAATCGCACTGTCAAACTGCAGAAAAAGAGTGCATGAAAAAGAGGATGGGTTTTCTGCCCATCCTCTTTTGGCGTTTTTTATAAAAAAGATCTTTTGACTTTTTCCCAGAATGAGTTGTCTTTCAGTTTTACGGTTTTGATTTTGTTTCCGCTTAGTACTGCTTGTACGGTTTTGACGTTTTGGATGCTTAGGGCTTCGTTATCGATGCCCATGGTTGGATGGCTGTTTCCATGCTGGACGACAGATAATGTCAAGGTCCTTTCACCGCTCAAGATAAAGGATGAGCCAAGCGTCCGGTAGCGGTTATTATTAAGGGAGGCAAGTTCGCTGACTTGTATGCAAGGAAGCATTGGATCAACCACAGCCCCATTGACCGATTTATTGTAAGCTGTGCTTCCTGTTGGAGTAGCCAGAATCATGCCGTCTCCCCTGAATGTTTCAAAATGGATATCATCAATGAAAACATCCATGACAAATGTCTTGATGATGCCTGATCGGATGCTGAATTCATTCAGGCATTCGAAAGAAACGCCTTCATCGATGGTAATTTTGATGGTCGGATAGCGTCTGATTTCAATTTGTTCTTTTGTCATTGCATCAATCATTTTAGAGGTTTCATTAATATGAAAATCACAGTACATACTCAATGTGCCAGTGGTGGAAATACCGGCATAGAGGGCATCCTGGCGAAATCCTGTCTTTCTGACTGCCTGCAGGAATGTGCCGTCTCCTCCTACGCTGACAATGATATTGGCATCTTTTGATTCTTTTACGATTGAAAAACCATACCTTTGTGCCAAATCATAGAGAGGTTCTGCTTTTTCAAGCATATCTGCATCCTGGTGATGAAAAAAATAAAGATTTCTCCGGTCTGTCATGATTGATGTGCCTCCTGCTATGAATTATTTTCTTCCTTCCCTATTTTCAAGAGATTTTGCTAAAATATTCAATATGGTTTAGTTTAACATGTTTTTGAAACATTTTGAAAGAATGGTACGTAAACGTATAGACCACAAAAGGAGGGTAATGAAATGAATAAAAAGAGATGGGGAGCTTTGGCCATCGCAGCAGCCCTATTCATCGTATCCATCATTGTCAATTTTGCCAGTATGGCTTTGACAACGGATTGGACTAAAGGTTTTGAGGATATGTTTGCCACAGATCAGGCATTTTCAGAAGACATCATCCATGACGGCGACGAATCGAAAAAAATTGTTGTCCTTCATGTGGACGGCGTTATCCAGGATACAGGGGATGCCAGTTCATTCCTGCAGAGCAGCGGCTATAACCATAAAGAATTCATGGATCAGCTCAACCAGGTAAAGGATGATGATTCCGTGAAGGGTGCCATCATCCGGATCAACTCACCGGGCGGAGGCGTAATGGAATCAGCTGAGATACACGACAAAATTGTTGAAATTCAAAAAGAAACGAAAAAACCGATTTATGTTTCAATGGGATCAATGGCTGCATCCGGAGGCTATTACATATCCACCCCTGCTGATAAAATCTTTGCCAGCCCTGAAACATTGACCGGGTCTCTCGGGGTCATTATGGAGGGTGTGAACTACGGAGAACTTGCCAAGAAATACGGAGTCAATTTTGTGACCATCAAAAGCGGTCCATATAAAGATATCATGAGTCCGACTAGACCGATGACAGAAAAGGAAAAAGAAATACTTCAAACGATGATCAACCATTCCTATGATGGTTTTGTCAATGTCATATCAAAAGGAAGAGACATCCCTGAAGAAAAAGTAAGGGAAATCGCCGATGGGCGCATTTATGATGGAAGACAGGCAAAAGAATTGCATTTAATAGATGAATTCGGCTACTTGGAAGATACGATTGCCGCGATGAAGAAAAATGAAAAGCTGAAAGGTGCGGAAGTGGTGAGCTATGGAACCAATATGGGAATTAACTCATTGCTTGGTATGAGTGCACAAAAGATTCTCGGACCTAAGGTTTTCGGCGACAATCTTGAAATGAATGGGTTAATGAACGTTCTTTCCCAGCCAAACGCACCGAAATTAATGTACTTATATTCGAAATAGGAAGGAGGGTGCAAGATGAGTGAGTTCGATCACACAAAAACCGATGAAGATCCAGAAAGCTTCTCTATGAAAGAGGAGCCCTCCTCCTTTTCCGAATCAGAATTTCAGTCATTGGAAAAGGCAGCAAGACGTGAAGAGGCAGCAAGATCCTTTGCAGCAGCCGGATTCTGGATGAGGTTCTGGGCTTACTTATTGGACTTGATCGTCATTGGCAGCATCGACAGGCTTTTGATCAAGCCAGTTTTCCGCCTGCTGGATATTCCGCTTCATGAAACAAGCATGTTTGCTCCCATCTCCATTCTTTTCGCGATCGTCTTTTATGGCTATTTTGTATTGATGACCAAATATTTCGGAGCCACGATCGGCAAAATGGTGTTCGGATTAAGAGTAATCTCTTTTAAACGTGAACGATTAACCTGGGGGACCGTCCTTTTTAGAGAATGGATTGGACGGTATATTTCAGCAACTGTCGCCATCCTCTACATCCTTGTGGCGTTCATGCCAAAGAAGCAGGGGCTTCATGATGTATTCGCAGACACAACCGTGATCCACGAAAGAAGACTGGAAACTGAACGCTTCAGCCAATAATGAAAAAATAAACCTGTCCTATTCCGGACAGGTTTATTTTTTTAAGGAATAGGCGATAATGGGATGCTGAAAGGTCGTGTGTACATGTATATCGCAGCCATCATCATTGGCATTATCATTCTATTTTTCTTACTTATATGGTTCACCAGTCTATCCATTAATTTAGATTTATATCATGGCCAGGATAACGACCATTTTCAAATTCAATTCAAGATATGGTTTGGACTCATAAGGTATAAGGTTGATATCCCAATGGTACAGATCGATAAGGATCAGCCGGATATTGTATTGAAGCAAGAAGTGAAAAAGGGAAAAAAGGATAAAGTGAAAAAAGCATCAAAGAAGCGCATCCGGCCAACTGATATCCTTAACAGTTTTCAAGATACAACTGAGCTGATCCGTCATGTCTACGGAACTCACGTCATCGTGAACAAATTCCTCGCAAAGATTAAAGTCAGAAATCTGCAATGGCATACATTGATTGGATTGAAGGATGCAGCAGCCACGGGGATTTTGGCAGGGGC
This sequence comes from Falsibacillus pallidus, assembly GCF_050990905.1. Classification (GTDB taxonomy): domain Bacteria; phylum Bacillota; class Bacilli; order Bacillales; family DSM-25281; genus Falsibacillus; species Falsibacillus pallidus_A. The sequence continues at coordinate 2,937,893 of NZ_CP158866.1, read as the reverse complement.
AGCATGGACATTAAAATCGACTGCCATTACATTCATCAGCACTCATTGCCGCTTGATGGATCCTCCAGTAATAGAAGTGATTCCTTCCTTTAATCGCCCGATTTCTCAAATCTCATTTAAATGTATGTTTCGCTTCAGGATTGGACATGCTATATTCGCAGGTTTGAAATTGATAAAGTACTGGAATGGCGGCAAGCCACAATTTAAGACAAAGCCTTTATCTATTTTGTCTGAAGAAAAAAACAAGCATTCCCTATAGATAAGGAGGATTCATATGTCAGAACATCCAATTCAAGGCCTCATGACTACTGCAATGGAAAGTCTGAAAGAAATGATTGATGTCAATACCATTATCGGCGATCCAGTTGAAACTCCGGATGGCAGTGTGATTCTAACTGTATCAAAAGTAGGTTTTGGCTTCGCAGCCGGTGGAAGCGAGTTTAATATGAATGGCAAAAGCGGTCAGTCCGGTTCAAACGGAACTGGCGGAGGACAGGGGCAGCAATCAGGTCCTAAACATCCATTCGGCGGAGGAAGCGGAGGCGGGGTTTCCATTACACCGATTGCCTTCTTGATCGTCAATTCCCATGGTGTCAAAATGCTCCATTTGGATGAAAGCACTCATTTGCTGGAAAAAATTCTGGATGTTGCACCAGCGGCAGTAGAAAAAATCCAAAATATGCTGAAGAAAAACGATAAAAAAGATTCTGCTTCCCACAATGGCCAGCACTATGGACAGAAACAGGATTTAGATCTATAAAAGCGGAGGTTGACTTCTTAACAGGAAGTTGACCTTTTTTTTGAGAGAACGAGTGTGAATAAATTGCATAAGCACGATATTGTTCAGTATGATAGAGATGTATTGATTACATAAGGAGGTAATGGAATGGCTTCTATTACATTTAAACAAAATCCGGTAACTTTGTTAGGGAATGAAGTGAAAGTAGGGGATAAAGCCCCTGATTTCAAAGTGCTTGCAAATGATTTATCCGAGGTCACTTTGGCAGACTCTAAGGGCAGCGTCCGAATCATAAGCGTCGTACCATCCATCGATACTGGCGTCTGTGATGCACAGACAAGAAGATTCAATGAAGAAGCTTCTAAGTTGGGAAATGTAAAAGTGTTGACGATTTCCGTTGATCTTCCTTTTGCTCAAAAACGCTGGTGTGCAGCGAATGGAATCGAGAATGTCCAAACTTTATCCGATCATCGCGATCTTTCCTTCGGAGAAGCTTATGGCGTACACATCAAGGAACTAAGATTGCTTGCCCGCGCTGTATTTGTCGTTGACAGCAGCGATGAAGTCACTTATGTGGAATATGTTAGTGAAGCAACCGATCATCCTGATTATGAAGGTGCCATCGAAGCAGCAAAAGCAGCAAACTAATGATTGATTCTTGAATGGAAGGGCTGGCTTTAGAGCTGGCCCTTTCCTTGTTCATGTCCTGAAACCAATGTAATATGTAAACATAAAATGATTTTCAAGAGGAGTGTTGAAATGATAACCTCTCCAGTCGAATCACTATTTCAAGTATTCAACGAAACAGCTGAATTATTAGCAGAGGAATTATCTTGTACATATTTAGAAGCACTGGCGGAAACCGGTGAGAATATCTTCCACGGCACGATTCTTCAAGAGGAAGTCAGTGAACTTGGAGAGAAAAGGCTCAAAAAGCTTTACAGCAGCATCCATATCGAGGGCTTTGGCAAAGAAGACATCCGAAAAGCCTATCAGCTGGCGATCATCAAGGGCATGCGTGAAGCATCCCAGTCAAACCATCAAATGACCCCTGACTCCATTGGGCTATTCTTAAGCTACTTGATCGGAAAATTCATGAACGGGAAGAAGGAGTTTTCTCTGCTTGATCCAGCTGTAGGAACAGGGAACCTGCAATTCACGATCATGAATCAGCTGCATGATAAAACGATTCAATCCTTTGGAGTGGATGTGGATGATGTCCTCATACGCCTGGCATTCTCAGGAGCCAATCTAATCAGACAGCCATTGGAGCTGTTCAATCAAGATGCATTAGAGCCGCTTTTCATCGATCCTGTCGATTGTGTGGTCTGCGATCTGCCGGTTGGCTTTTATCCAAACGATGTCAGGGCCATGGAGTATAAGCTGAAAGCAGATAAAGGACATTCCTATGCCCACCATCTGTTTATTGAGCAGAGTGTCATCCATGCAAAAGAGGGTGCTTATCTCTTTTTCCTCGTGCCAAACGGCCTCTTTGAATCAGAGGAAGCACCGAAGCTCAGGGAGTACATCAAAGATAATGTCTATATCCAGGGCTTGGTCCAGCTGCCGATGTCCCTCTTCAAAAATGAAGCGGCAGCCAAAAGCATTTTCATCCTTCAGAAAAAAGGAGAAGAAATTAAAGCTCCTAAGCAAGGTCTAATGGCAAAACTTCCAAAACTCTCAAATCAAAAAGCGATGGAAGATATCTTTGGAAAAATTGATGAGTGGTTTCAGGAAAATAAGTAACCCCAACACAAAAACAGCCTTTCTGTCTGCAGAAGGCTGTTTTTTATATAGAATAGGGAAATGCTATTCGAATTTTTCCGAAAATATTTAATTTAACATGAAAACGAATACATTTCAACCTTTTTCTTGAAATAGCCATTGGACAGTGTTTTAATGAGGAATTGTAAGATATATTCATCCGTAAATGAACAAACTAACATGTATTCATTTCATTGACAAAGAATTTATATAAACACTTTTATACGTAGAAGGAGCGAATAACAAATGGCAAAAATGATTGCAATCAACGCTGGAAGCTCTTCTCTGAAGTTTCAGTTATTTGAGATGCCTGAAGAAACAGTTATCACAAAAGGATTAATCGAAAGAATCGGATTAAAAGATTCTGTATTCAATATTACAGTGAATGGTGAAAAAGTAACAGAAATCACGGATATCCCTGATCATGATGTGGCAGTAAAAATGCTATTGAGCAAGCTCACTGATCTTGGCATCATCAATTCCCTTGATGAAATCGAAGGAATCGGACATCGTGTCGTTCATGGAGGAGAAGTCTTCAATGATTCCGTCCTCATCACAGATGAAGTCATGGACCAAATAAGCAATCTATCTGACCTCGCTCCGTTGCACAACCCTGCTAATATTACAGGGATTAAGGCATTCCAGAGCGTACTTCCTAACGTACCGGCAGTAGCGGTATTCGATACTGCGTTCCATCAAACGATGCCAGAAAGCTCTTTCCTATACAGCTTGCCTTACGAATACTATGAAAAGTTTGGAATCCGCAAATATGGTTTCCATGGAACATCCCATAAATATGTTTCTCAGCGTGCTGCAGAAATGCTCGGACGTCCGGAAGAACATCTTCGCCTTATTTCCTGCCACTTAGGAAACGGCGCCAGCATCGCAGCAATCGAAGGCGGGAAATCCATCGATACATCAATGGGCTTCACACCGCTTGCAGGTGTAACAATGGGTACTCGTTCAGGCAACATCGATCCTGCCTTGATTCCATATATCATGGAGAAAACAGAACTTACGGCAGAAGAGGTTCTTGATGTCCTGAATAAAAAATCAGGTATGCTTGGTGTGTCCGGTTTCTCAAGCGACCTGCGCGATATCGAGCAGGAAGCTGAAAAAGGAAACGAACGTGCGGAACTTGCACTGGAAGTATTTGCGAACCGCATCCACAAATATATCGGATCTTATGCATCACGCATGAACGGAATCGATGCAATCATCTTCACAGCCGGAATCGGTGAAAACAGCCAAAGCATCCGTGAGAAAGTCCTTCGCGGATTGGAATTCATGGGTGTCTATTGGGATCCAGCTTTGAACAAAACACGCGGACAAGAGGCGTTCATCAACTACCCTCACTCCCCGGTAAAAGTAATGGTCATCCCGACAAACGAAGAAGTCATGATTGCGCGTGACATTTTAAGATTAGCAAAATAATGATATAAAAAGGCTGACTCCAAAGGTTGTTGAAAAACAATCCTATGGGTCAGCTTTTATTATGGATGAAATAAAAAAATCATTGAGAACAGAAATTTTAGTGATTGAGAGGGAATCTGCGAGACTCCGGCGGAAAAACGGGCGGGCGAGACCCCACAGCGAAGCGAGGAGGCTCGCAGGTTCGTCCGCGGAAAGCGAGTTGATGCCCTCTCAATCTTTTTCTACTATCCATCTTATTGCAAATGGAAGCATTCAATATGTTATACTTTTCTTACAATTCAACCTCAGTAAGGTGGGAAGTATATGGCTTGGACAAAGACTGATAAAAGATATTGGGAAGAAATACTGGCATTTGAGGAAACTCTTTATAAATATGAACCGAATGACTTAGAGAAGACCTATGTAAAATGGATAGATCAAGGTTTTTCAATGCTGCCGGAGAATCTTCAGGAGCAATTTTTTGAAAAGCTGGACTCCTGGCTCTTTCATCTTCATTCCCTGCTGCAGGGCTCACAGATTCAAAACGATGCGAGGGAGAGAATCCTGGGGACTGCACGCATATTTGATGACGATATACAAACCATCTCGGATTTGAAAAAGCTGAACATAGATAAGCTCCATTACATAGCTGAGCAGCATGCAGCAAGGCACAGGGTCTATTCTTTAATACAAGGTGGAATTGCCGGAACGGGAGGTCCCATCGCAATCGGAACGGATTTTCTTGCTTTGGCCGTCATGAATTTACGGGCAGTGCAGCTGACAGGAATGTCCTATGGATATGATGTGCAGACGCCGTTTGAAATGATGTCCTCTTTAAAGGTTTTCCATGTAGCCACGCTCCCTGCGAGGATGAAAAGCCACGGATGGGAAGAATTGAAGGATCAGGCGAAGGAATCCTATGATTATTTCTACAGCGGTAATGAGCAGCTAACCAATAATACATGGCTGGATGAACCATTAAAGCAAGTGATAAAAGCAATGTTCATACAGTTGTTCAGAAAGCGTTTGATTTCAGGTCTTCCTTTCATTTCCATGGCCATTGGGGCATCTGTCAATTATCAAGTTATGAGGAAAGTAACAACCTTTTCTGAAAAATACTATCAGTTCCGCTATTTGACGGATAAAGAAGGAAGAATATTATGAGTGTAAATTCTCATAAAGAAAATGCACCTTCTTCCGTACGGGTTTCCATCATCACAGTAAGCGACACTAGGACTCTTGAGACAGATAAAAGCGGTGCGCTGATGGAGGCGCTATTATCGGAGAATGGACATGAAGTGTTTTCGAGAAATATCGTGAAAGATGAAGAAAATGAAATACGCGGCGCATTTTTATCAAAAATAGAGGAAGAGGATGTCCAGGCAGTCCTCATTAATGGAGGGACAGGACTGGCCAGAAGGGATGTAACGATTGAAACCATTTCTTCTTTTTTTGAGAAGGAAATAACAGGTTTCGGTGAACTCTTCCGGATGCTCAGCTACCAGGAGGATATTGGGCCAGCTGCAATGCTCTCCCGTGCTACAGGGGGGACGAAGGATGGGAAAGCGGTATTCATCACACCAGGTTCAACAGGAGCAGTCCGGCTTGCGATGGAAAAGCTTATCCTTCCAGAACTGTCTCATATCGTATTTGAATTGAATAAAGACAGCAAATAAAAAAAGCAGCCTGTGCTGCTTTTTTGTTTATGGTGAAACTCTATATAGCAGCCATAAATCATTTACGATGGATGCCAATTCTGCAATTTGGGCATTTAGCCTACAAGATTCTTCGAAGTCTTCTTCAAAAGATAATTCCGTTTGGAGCTTCTCCATCATCCGGTCAAGCTCTTGGATGCGATCTGGGATTGTCCCCCTGATTTTTTCCCACTTCAGCCAAAAATCTTCCAATTCCTTCTCGCTTATTGAATCAAAATCCACATATTCGCCAGGAACAGAAATTCCAAGACGCTTATCAAATACTAGGTAGTCCATTTCCATTCCCACCTTCCTCCTTCTATTTTACAGCATAACCATGCTCAGGGTGCAGCAAATGAGCCTCAAAGGGATTAATTATACAAATCCATGAATAAGTATTGAATGATTAGAAAAATGGTGTTAGTATATCAGGTATTAAAAGTAATATTTAATCAAAGGAATGTATAATTATACTTATTGTAGGAGCTGGTATATATGAGTGAAAAAGTTGTATTGGCCTATTCTGGCGGATTGGATACTTCTGTTGCCATCAAATGGCTTAAGGAGCAAGGATATTCTGTCATAGCATGCTGCCTGGATGTAGGCGAAGGCAAAGACCTGGAATTCATCAAAGACAAAGCATTGAAAATCGGTGCCGAGAAGAGCTATATGATCGATGCAAAAGACGAATTCGCAGAAGAGTTTGCACTGACAGCCCTGCAATCCCATGCATTATACGAAGGGAAGTATCCATTGATTTCTGCCCTATCAAGACCATTGATCGCTAAGAAGCTTGTCGAGGTTGCAGAAAAGGAAGGCGCATCTGCTGTTGCCCACGGCTGCACCGGTAAAGGAAACGATCAAGTGCGATTTGAAGTATCGATCAAGGCATTGAATCCGGACCTGAATGTCCTTGCACCTGTTCGAGAATGGAGCTGGTCCCGTGAAGAAGAAATTGAGTATGCATCATCAAGAGGCATACCGGTCCCGATTAATTTGGACAATCCTTTCTCAATTGACCAGAACCTATGGGGAAGAAGCAATGAGTGCGGTGTATTGGAAGATCCTTGGGCTGCACCTCCTGAAGAGGCATATGAGCTGACACAAGCTCTAGAAAAGACGCCTGATCAGCCGGAAATCATCGAAATCGAGTTTGAAAAAGGTGTTCCAGTAGCACTTAACAATGAATCTCTCAGTTTGGCCAAATTGATTGCACAACTGAATACTCTAGCCGGCAAACATGGTGTTGGAAGAATCGATCATATCGAGAATCGATTGATAGGAATTAAATCAAGGGAAGTATACGAATGCCCTGCAGCAGCAACCCTTTTAAAAGCACATAAAGAACTTGAAGATATCACCCTAGTGAAGGAAGTTGCACATTTTAAACCGGTCATCGAACAAAAAATCACAGAGCTTATTTACAATGGATTATGGTTTTCTCCATTAATTCCGGCTCTAAAAGGATTTTTGGATGAAACACAAAAATACGTGACCGGGACCATACGCGTTAAGCTGTTCAAAGGGAATGCCATTGTGGAAGGGCGCAAATCCCCTTATTCCCTCTATAATGAAAAGCTTGCTACTTATACAAAAGAGGATGCCTTCAATCATGGATCTTCCGTTGGGTTTATTGAATTATGGGGTCTCCCGACGACTGTGCATAGTGCCATTCATCAAAAAGGGAAAGTGAATGCATGATGAAAAAGCTCTGGAACGGAAGATTTAAAGATTATGCAGCTGATTGGATTGAGGAGTTCGGAGCTTCCATTTCATTTGATCAGGAACTGGTAATGGAGGACCTCCAAGGAAGCATAGTTCATGTTGAAATGTTAAAAGAGTGCGGGATCATCTCAGAAGAAGATGCAGAGCTGATTACCGGTGGACTAAAATCGTTAAAAGCAAAAGCGGAGAAAAATGAACTTTTGTACGATGTATCCAGCGAAGACATCCATCTTAACTTAGAAAAAATGCTGATTGAGAAAATAGGTCCGGTTGGAGGAAAAGTCCATACCGGGAGAAGCAGGAATGATCAGGTAGCGACAGACATGCACCTGTATCTAAAAAAACAGGTGAAAGAAATCATAAATGAAATTGGAGATTTTCAGGAAGTGTTGATGGGGAAAGCGAGCGGGCATATTGAAACGATTGCACCAGGCTATACGCACCTCCAGAGAGCCCAGCCTATTTCTTTCGCCCACCATTTGATGGCTTATTTTTGGATGCTGCAGCGGGATAAGGAACGATATCAAGACAGCTTGAAGAGAATTGATTTGTCTCCATTAGGGGCAGGTGCATTGGCAGGGACAACATTTCCAATTGATCGTCAGATGACCGCTGAAAAACTGGGATTCAGCGATTTATATGAGAACAGTCTGGACGCAGTGAGCGATAGGGATTTTATCGTAGAATTCTTAAGCAATTCTTCTATACTCATCATGCATTTATCCAGATTTGCAGAAGAAGTGATTCTTTGGGCGAGCCAGGAATTCCAGTTCATAGAATTGCATGATTCTTATGCAACCGGAAGCAGCATCATGCCCCAGAAAAAAAACCCAGACATGGCAGAATTGATCAGGGGAAAAACAGGAAGGGTGTACGGCCATCTTATCGGTATGCTGACAATCCTTAAAGGCCTGCCCCTGGCTTACAACAAAGATATGCAGGAAGATAAGGAAGGGATGTTCGATACCGTCAAGACCATCAGGACATCATTGAAAGTTTTTACAGGAATGATAGAAACCATGAGTGTCAATGAGCAAAGGCTATCGGCTGCGGTGAGGAAAGACTTTTCCAATGCAACCGAGTTGGCTGATTATCTGGCAGCAAAGGGTATTCCATTTAGGGAAGCGCACGAAATCGTTGGGAAACTAGTCCTGAAATGCATTGGAGAGGGGAAATACTTGAGTGATGTAAAACTGGAAGAATTCAAGGAATCTTGCCCGCTCATAGAAGAAAGTATTTATAATATCCTAACTCCGGAACAAGCTGTCATGCGAAGAAATTCGTACGGAGGAACCGGATTTGAACAGATCAAACTACAATTGAAGCAGGCAGAGAAAGCTTTGAAAAAAGAGTGCGTTCCGCAATAATGCGCCACTGGCTTTCATTACCATCCATTTCACAGTTATAAATATCAATTCCATTCAAATACTAACCAGGAAAACAAGCATGGGAGGAATTGAGATGCGTAAACGCGACCCGAAAGAAGAATTGAATTACAACGAAGAAGGCTTAAATGAAGTAAGCAGCCAAATTCTGAATGTCTATGCAGAAGGCACCTTCGACAAAGAAGCAGCTGAGCAGGAAGAAATAGAAACAACAGAATAAAGAAAATGGCCGCATACTAAGCGGCCATTTCTTATTGCTGCAGATTTTGATTGGTGGTGCGCATGGGTGTGCTTTTTCCCATGCTCTTTATTGAGAAATAAAAGAGGAACGAAAAGACAAACACAAGAAATCCCGGAGACCATTTCTCAGGCAGCAACAGATAAAGGACAGCTGATAATAAAATGATCCACAGCCCCTTGAAATTATACGGGAATGCCCCCGATGCAATCGAAATAAGATCATCCTCTGTAAGCACAAGCTTCTTAAAAAAGCAGAAATCAGCTATGATGACAGCAGAAATCGGTATGATCAAAGCACCAAGGCAGCTGATATATACCTTTGCATTTTCAACCAGCCCCGGAAAACAGCTTAACAGTATAGCGAATGTACCAAACACAATGGAGCTTCTGATACGTCCCAATGAAGGTACGGCATTGAGCAAACTGAATCCCCCTGTATAAGCATTACTCAAATTGATGGAGATCATCGAGACCAGTGCGCAGATCAAAAGAATGATTGTCACAAAGATGGAACCTGACAGGGCACTCCCTGAAACGAATGGGTTCAGGTTTTGGGTAAGTCCGGCTGAAAGTGCCCCCAATAAAGCCGTCATGAAGAAGCCAACAGCATTTCCAGCGAAGAGGCCAATTGCTCCATGTTTTGTGCTTTTGGCGTAGCGGGTCACATCGGATGATGCACTAACACCTGATACATATTGAACAAATGCAAGACTTGAAAAAAAGAAAAAGGAGGAGGCTGAGAATCTTCCGGTCTCATGGAGGGTGGAAGATGCCCCCTCTTTTATGAATATATAAAGCAGGATGATCTGTCCGATAATGAGAATCGGCATAAAATACTTCGTCGCTTTTTTCACTGCATCAAATCCCACCAGAGCCAAGACAGTCATAACGACAGCAAGGATGATGGCAATTGGCATAAAGGGAAGGGTAATCTCAAAATAATCCTTTGCCATTTCAGTGATGACAATGGTCCCGCCGATTGTCTGTACACTGAACCAATAAAGGGAAGTGAGGGACCTGATCGGTGAAGATATGTACCGGGCAACCTTAGTTCCCAAAATGGAGCGGATGGCATATTGGGCAGGCAATCCGTATTTAGCTCCTGGCAATGAAAGGAGGGACACAAAAAGAAATGCCAGTGCAGCCCCTGAAAATGTGGAAGCGATCGCCCAGAAAATGGGGAGCCTTCCATCAAGTACGGCAAGGGCAGGAACAATGAAATTTCCTGAGTTTACAGAAAAGGATAGTTGAATGATAAAGTAGTCAAACCAATTGGACGTTTTAAGTTCTGTCGGAACTGCTTCAAGACCGAGGCGCTCCAATTTATCTGTTTTGGCAGTCTGCATGTTGAATTCCTTCTTTCTCATTGAGGCTACTGTACCATTTTAGCGAAAAGACAACAGGATTGAAATATTCAGATTATAAAACGGCAAACGAGCGGAAATACTAGTATAATGAGCCCAAATATTTTTTCTAAAATGTAAGTGTTTTCAAAATACTTTTTCCGGCAAAAAATATGCTTAATAATGCTTCGCAAATACTCATTTATAATGTTATATTAAATAAGTATTTGAACATGTCACACTAAAGAATTCGAATTTAGGAGGTATGTGGTATGCGTATTGGTGTACCTAAAGAAATAAAAAACAACGAAAATCGTGTAGCAATGACACCAGCTGGAGTTGTTCATTTAGTTAACAACGGCCATGAAGTTTATATTGAAACAGGAGCGGGTCTGGGATCTGCCTTTACTGACGAAGATTATCTGCAAGCAGGTGCGAAGATTGTTGGTTCTGCACCGGAAGCATGGGATATGGATATGGTCATGAAAGTTAAGGAACCGCTTCCATCTGAATACAACTACTTCCGTGAAGGCCTGATTTTATTTACATATCTTCACCTGGCTCCAGAACCGGAGTTGACAAAAGCTCTTGTCGACAACAAAGTAGTGGGAATCGCTTATGAAACAGTACAGCTTCCTAACGGCTCCCTGCCATTATTGACTCCTATGAGTGAAGTGGCTGGACGCATGGCTTCTCAAATTGGTGCTCAGTTCCTTGAGAAGATCCATGGTGGAAAAGGCATCCTTCTATCCGGCGTTCCAGGTGTTCACCGTGGACGTGTAACAATCATCGGTGGAGGAGTGGCTGGTACAAACGCTGCGAAAATGGCAATCGGCCTTGGGGCACAAGTTACAATCATCGACTTGAACCCTGAGCGTCTGCGCCAATTGGATGATATCTTCGGAAGCGATGTAACTACTTTGATTTCCAACCCTCTCAACATTGCAGAGGCTGTTAAAGAATCAGACCTTGTCATCGGTGCAGTTTTGATCCCTGGAGCAAAAGCACCTAAGCTTGTTACTGAAGAAATGATCAAATCCATGACCGACGGTTCTGTCGTAGTGGATATCGCGATTGACCAAGGCGGTATTTTCGAAACAACAGATCGCATCACTACACATGATGATCCGACTTATTCTAAGCACGGTGTAGTGCATTATGCTGTTGCTAATATGCCTGGTGCCGTTCCACGTACATCTACAATGGCGTTGACAAACGTAACAGTTCCTTATGCAGTTCAAATTGCAAACAAAGGCTATGAAAAAGCTTGCCTTGATAATGAAGCATTGCTTAAAGGAATCAATACTCTTGATGGATATGTAACATTCAAAGCAGTTGCAGAAGCTCATGGAGTAGACTATTCTGATGCAAAATCATTGCTTGGAAGATAAATACTGGCAAAAAAACAGGCTGGACAAGTTCCAGCCTGTTTTTTTATAGCTTTTTATTGGTGTCACAATTACACGTACTGTAACTCTTTAGGGAACTTTGTAAATAATTCATACCCGTCTTTCGTGACGAGGATGTCATCTTCAATCCTGACTCCTGCCACATTCGGCACGTATATGCCCGGTTCGATGGTGAATACCATTCCTTCCTCAAGGACAAGGTCATTCGTTTCTTTGATGTCCGGATACTCATGGACGCTTATTCCAAGACCATGGCCAAGACGGTGTGGGAAATACTCTCCATAGCCTGCATCTTCAATCGTTTTACGTGCAATCCGGTCCAGTTCACTCACTTTGACTCCAGGCTTCACTGCTTCCACAGCTGCCAGTTGGGCTTTAAGAACAGTATTATAGATCTCAAGCTGCTTGTCATTCAATTCTCCATAAGCGACCGTCCTCGTAATATCAGAGCAGTAACCGTCCAGGACAACCCCGAGATCAAATAAGACAAGGTCTCCTTTTTTGATTTCAGTGCTGCCAGGATTTCCGTGTGGAGAAGCTCCATTTTTCCCGGTCAGGACCATCGTAGAAAAGGACATTTCGGAGATCCCTTTTTTCTTTAATTCATACTCTATCTTTGCGATGATCTCCATTTCAGAAGTGCCTTCTGCAATTTCTTCCACGCCGAGTTTTACCGCATAATCCGCAAATTCAGCAGCTTTTCTTAAAATTTCCAGTTCCTGTTCATCTTTAATCAGACGGAGGACTTTCATTTTTTCTTCTGCTGAGACCACTTGTGCTCCAGGGTAGCGGCTTTGAAGCTCTTCAAATCTCTCTACGTTCATATGTTCTTTCTCCACAGCCCAAACATTGATCTGGTCAAACAATTCATTCACTCTGTTTTCAATGAGGTCCCAAGGACGGTCTGTGTCGCTGTGGGCGATGATTTCATGATTCCATCCGGCATTTTTAGCATCCTCCTTATCCAATGCAGGGCAGACAAGAATCGGCTCTTTATCTTGGAAAACAAGGACCCCAAGGAGCCTTTCATGAGGTTCGCTCCTGAAACCGCTTAAATAAAACACATTTTCCTTTGAAGTGATGAAAGAAGCATCAACGCCTGCCTGCTTCATCCAATCCATAAATTTCTGCAGTCTATTGTTCATATGTATTCCTCCCAAAATAGGATGAGTGTCTTCATAAAAAAGAGTACCAACAATTATTTTGGATGTAAACTGTTAAACAAATCTGAATAGAACATCCGAGTGTTCCTATCTTTAGACATTCAAAAAACCATAAGATAAAATGTTGATATGGAAAGGCAAGCAATCCTTTCGGCAATGGTCTATAAAAACATGAAATCAAATGATTAGGAGTGGTTACAGTGAAAGTTTCATATCATGGACATTCAGTCTTAAAAGTAGAAACAGGCGGTAAAACCATCTTATTTGATCCATTCATCAACGGCAATGAATTGACTGACCTTAAAGTTGAAAATGAAAATCCAGATGTGATCATCCTCACACATGGCCACGGGGACCATGTAGGTGATACGATTGAGCTTGCCAAAAAAAGCAATGCACTTGTCATTGCACCGAACGAACTTGCAGTATATCTTGGGTTCCAAGGTTTGAATACCCATCCTATGCACATTGGGGGCTCTTTTCAATTTGATTTTGGGAAAGTCAAATTGACTCAAGCCTTCCATGGCTCTGGCTATGTTACTGAAAATAATGAGATCATCTACATGGGCATGCCTGCAGGAGTGTTATTCACAGCTGAAGGCAAGACGATCTACCACGCAGGAGATACAGGCTTATTCTCGGATATGAAGCTGATCGGTGACCGTCATCCCATTGATGTTGCATTCCTTCCGATTGGGGATAACTTCACAATGGGGCCGGAAGATGCTGCCTATGCGGCAGAACTTTTGCAAGCCAAAATGGTAGTCCCGATCCATTATGATACATTCCCTCCAATCAAACAGGATCCGAATAGTTTTGTGGAAATGCTTAAAGATCAAAACGGCAAAGTGATGAAGCCTGGGGATTCTATCGAACTATAACAGTCTGCTTAAGAAAGAGGCATCAACCTTCAGAAGAAGAGGGTGATGCCTTTTTCCATACTGGAACACAAATCAGCAGTGTCTTCTTTTGTATTTCTTCCTCACCCCCTGCATAGAATAGAACAAGCTTTGAAAAGGGGGAAGGGAAATGAAACAAAGGTATCTTTTATGTCTGCTGTTGAGTGGGCTGCTATTGTATTATGGACTGCCGAATCTTGATTTCCACAGCGGGGGGATGGAAGGGATTTTTACAGTGGCATGGTCGGTGTTTGCCCTTTTTGTCATTTTGGGAAATCTGTCTGGCCTATTATATTCTCCTAAAAAGAATAAATCATGGGCGGATGCAAAAACAATTAAAGAGGATAAGCGTAAAATGCGCGCTCATTAATGGTGCAGAAATTGAATATCCAAGCTTTTCAACTTATAATAATGATAATAGAGAGGTCCAGATAGAAAAGGGTGAAAAGCTTGGCTACAAAGCATGAACAGATTTTGAATTACATAGATGAGCTTCCTGTCGGTGAAAAAATTTCCGTCAGGCAGATTGCGAGAGCCATGAACGTCAGCGAAGGAACTGCTTACAGGGCCATAAAGGACGCTGAGAATAAAGGATATGTCAGTACAATCGAGCGTGTGGGCACCATTAGGATTGAACGGAAAAAGAAAGAAAACATTGAGAAGCTGACTTTTGCCGAAGTGGTAAATATCATTGATGGACAAGTTTTAGGTGGAAGGGATGGACTTCATAAAACGTTGACGAAGTTCGTCATCGGCGCCATGCAGCTCGAAGCAATGATGAGATACACCGGGGCGGGCAACCTGCTGATTGTAGGGAACAGGATCAAGGCGCATGAACAGGCTCTTCGTGCTGGCGCAGCTGTATTGATCACTGGTGGCTTCGATACGGATGACCACGTCAAAAAGCTTGCGGATGAACTGGAGCTGCCGATTATTTCAACTAGCTACGACACGTTTACGGTTGCGACCATGATCAATCGGGCCATTTATGACCAGCTGATCAAGAAAGATATCGTTTTTGTTGAAGATATATTGACCCCGCTTGAACAGACAATTTATTTGAAAACAGGCGATTCAGTTGAGATATGGCATCAAAAAAACAGGGAAACGGGACATAGCCGATTTCCTGTTGTAGATCAAAGCATGAAAATCCAGGGAATGATTACTTCCAAAGACATCATTGGACAGGAAATGAATGCGGGCATCGAAAAATTAATGACGAAGAACCCCATTACGGTTGGTGCCAAAACGAGTGTTGCATCAGCAGCACACATGATGATCTGGGAAGGGATCGAGGTCCTTCCAGCGGTCAATGAACAAAACCGCCTTCAGGGAATCATCAGCCGGCAGGATGTCTTGAAAGCCCTGCAAATGATTCAGAGGCAGCCTCAAGTCGGGGAGACAATCGACGATATCATGACAGACCGGATGACGGTTTCAGAAACGTTGAATGATACCTTCACTTTTGAGGTAAGCCCGCAGATGACCAATCAGCTTGGCACCATTTCATATGGGGTGTTTACAACTATTGTGACGGAAGCTGCAAACAGGTCCTTGAAAAATTTTAAAAAAGGCGATTTGGTCGTTGAAAATATGACGATCTATTTTATCAAACCAGTACAAATGGAAAGCCTGATTGAAATCAGGCCAAAAGTATTGGAGGTCGGCAGGAAATTCGGAAAGGTCGATGTCGAAGTCTTCCATGAAGGTGTGCTCGTTGGAAAAGCACTGATGATGTGCCAGCTGATTGATAGATAGAAAAGCGGAGCCGGCTGTCCAGAGGCGCCGAGGTTGGACTGAAGTGCTGCGAGATAAAGGAATCACGAAGAGCGCCAGCGATTCGATGATGACTTATCGTAAGCGCGCTGAGGGAAACCTCCCAGCCTCTAGCCGGCGGAGCTGGATCAGGAAAAGCGGAGCCGACTGTCCAGAGGCGCCGAGGTTGGACAGAGAATAATAAAAAGAACCGATTCTTTAGGAATCGGTTCAATCGATGAAAGGTAGATTAACCCTGCTTCTCTACTTCTTCCATTTCTTTGATAGCGTATGGAAGATAGAAACGATAGGCTTTGAATCCAGCCCATATACTGAGTGCCCCAACGATTATAAACAGGGCTGCGACGATATAAGTGGTTGTAGAATGATACAGGAACAGCTGGTTGACCCCGAACAGGCCGACAAAAAGCCCCAATGCAATGCTTGATTTCCCTGAGAGGGATTTTCGCTCCATTGGCAGGCTGCTCCGAACGTATTTCACCTTGTAGTATATATAAAATGAAAGTGACAATACGATGATGACTACTAAAAATGGCATGATTTTTCCTCCAGCATTCGACAATATCTATCCTATATTGTAACGATTGGAGTCTGAAAAATCCATACTATTCCATAACTTATTAGAAGGTGAAAATAATGAAGGATAAAATTTTGGATGTGATCAAGCAATATTCAACCATCATCATACACAGACATGTAAGGCCCGATCCCGATGCATATGGTTCTCAGGGGGGGCTTGCTGAAATGCTCAAAGCTTCCTTCCCGGAAAAACAAATTTTCGCAGTCGGACAGGAAGAACCTTCTCTTCATTTCTTAAATAGACTTGATACGGTCACGGATGAACAATATGAAGGTGCCTTGGTGATTGTCTGTGATACCGCCAATCAGGAAAGGGTCTGTGACCAGCGCTATACTAAAGGAGAAACACTAATCAAGATCGACCACCATCCAAATGAAGATCCCTACGGAGATTTGTTATGGGTGGATACTTGCGCCAGTTCTGTCAGCGAGATGATCTATGACTTCTATCTTTCAGGCAAAGAAGATGGGCTAGTGATGAATGATCGTGCTGCCCGCCTTCTTTTTGCGGGGATTGTGGGGGATACGGGAAGGTTTTTATATCCAAGCACCACCCAGAGGACGTTTGATTATGCCGGTGAACTTATCCGTTATGATTTTGACCGGACCGAGCTGTTCAATCAAATGTATGAAACAGATCCTCAAGTATTAAAACTTCAGGGATATGTCCTTCAAAATTTTAAATTAAGGCCGAGCGGGGCAGGAGTGCTGATCTTGAAAAAAGATCAATTGAAGGAATTCCAGGTGTCACCTTCAGAAGCTTCCCAGCTGGTCAGTACACTTGGCAGCATTAAAGGGATAAAAGCTTGGTGCTTCTTTATTGAAGAAGATGATCAGATCAGAGTGAGGCTGCGTTCGAAAGGCCCAGTGATCAACCAGCTTGCAAAGAAATATAAAGGCGGTGGCCATCCGCTTGCTGCAGGCGCATCTGTCCATTCCTGGGAAGAAGTCGAACAAGTGACCAGGGAACTGGAAGAGCTGTGTTTGAACAATTAATAGATTCCCTTTAAAAAGGTTCATTCTAGGCTGGCCGATTAATTTTTAATCTGCCAGCTTTATTTCCGCAGTAATCTGTATCGTTGTATAGAAGAATATTTCTTTAATTGTAAATGTGTATCGTTTTTCGTTGATTTTGACTGTTTTATTCTCGATGGTCTTTTTGACGAGTTCCTTATTTTTATAGACCGCATTCAAATCTTTTGCTAAAAGAGGACGCAGGTCTTCCCTCAATTCATCCGTCTTTTCATTCAGTGCCTGAGAGTTGATATGATACCTTGATGCATTGGTGATCCTGATTTCGATCCCCTGCACAGTCAGCAGCTCCTGATTCTTCTTATTTAATGCGGCGAACTCTTCCTGCCAAATCAATTTCTCATTTTCCAATTCCTTTATGATATCTCGTTGATCTTCCAGTATTTTTGCCTGCCTGTCCTGCATCGTACCGAACATGAACAAAAAAACGACCCAGCTGATGCATCCACCAACAGCGATGCCAGCGAGGAGGCGCTGCCATTCTGGACGGCGGTATAGAGGGGGAATTCTCATGATATTTGCTCCTGGGTAAACCAGCGGATAATTTCAGCAGCGCACTGCGCTCCGCCCATTGCCGATAATATCAGCAGCAATTGTTTAAAAAGATCTTTCGTATCGCCTTGCAGGAATCCTTTTTCAAAACTGTAGACAGTGTCAAATGTGCCCCCGATGGCCGCAATGATCGCCCATATCCTTATGTTCACAGATATTTCAGCGATCTTAGTAAGGATCGGTTCGCCTGTTATAAAAGCTGAAATGCCTCCAATGAGGGCTCCGCCGATCATAACACCAAAAGAAATAAAAAAACTCTCAAAAAAAGCAGGAAAAAAAGCTTCGTTCATGGCAGAATCATCCCCGGTCCTATAAAAGTCTTCATTAAATATATATGGGACAAACGTGTACCTTATGATTATATGAACGCTGCCCTCTATTTTTCCTTGTTTTAAGTACGAACATATTTTCTTTTTTTGCTATACTAGATATATCTTAAAAGTTTGGATAAAGGAGTGAACCGACATGTCGTTCATTCACTTGCAGATAACCACTTCCTATAGTTTGTTATCAAGTACGATTTCGATCGAGCAAATGATAGACGCCGCGCTGGCGGATAACCATAAGGCGCTTGCCATCACAGACCGGAACGTTTTGTATGGTGCAATACCTTTTTATAAAGCATGCAAAGAAAAAGGCATCAAGCCGATCATCGGGATGACAGCGGATGTTCTTAAAATAGGGACGCAGGATGAAGCGTATCCACTGGTGCTTCTCTCAAAGACAGCCGAAGGATACAGAAACCTGATGAAAATTTCCAGTGTCATTCAGACCCAGTCCCCAAAAGGAATTCCCTTGAAATGGCTGAAAGGATATAGCCGGGGACTGATTGCCATGACTCCCGGAAGGAAAGGGTTAATAGAATCACATTTATTAAACGATGAAATGGAAGAGGCTGAAGAATCGCTTCGCATTTTGAAAGGGGCATTCGAAGAAGGATGTTTTTTTCTTTCCCTTCAAAAACATGGACTCCCCGGCGAAGAAAGTCTCTTGACTCAGTTAAGGGAGCTTTCCCAAAAATGGCATGTCCCTCTTGCTGCTGCCAATGATGTTCAATATCTCCATAAGGATGATTCATTTACCCTTGAATGCCTGTGGGCAATAAGGGATGGATGGAAGCTTTCTGATGATGAGAGGCCGAAGCTTGGAAGCAGCTCCTTCTACTTGAAGACGAAGCAGGAAATGGCAGAGTTATTCGCTGAGGATGTCGATGCCCTGGAGAACACAATCAAGATTGCAGAAGCCTGCAATGTGGATTTGGAGTTTCACAAGCGGCTGCTGCCGAAATACCCGCTCCCGACAGGTCAACAGCCGCATCGCTATCTAGAAGACTTATGCTTTTCAGGGCTGGAAGACAGAGTGAAGGATGCCGGTGCAGAATATAAGGATCGATTGACATACGAGTTGGATGTCATCAGAAAAATGGGATTCAGCGATTATTTCCTCATAGTTTGGGACTTCATGAAATATGCAAGGGAGAAAGGTATCCTGACTGGACCTGGAAGGGGGTCTGCAGCAGGATCCCTTGTAGCATATGTCCTGAAGATAACGGACGTTGACCCGATAGCAAACGATCTATTATTCGAACGATTCTTAAACCCCGAAAGGATCTCCATGCCGGATATCGATATCGACTTTCCTGACCACAGAAGGGATGAAATCCTTCAATATGTAGCCGGCAAGTATGGAGCGATGCACGTCGCCCAGATCATTACGTTCGGTACACTTGCGGCAAAGGCGGCATTAAGGGACGCTGCCCGTGTTTTCGGCTGCAGCTCCAAGGAACTCGAACAGCTTTCCCGCCTGGTTCCGTCCAAACCTGGCTTGAAATTGAAAGATGTCTATGAGGAGTCGCCAGCTTTAAAGGATTTCATTACTCAATCAGACTATTATCAGAAGTTATTCTCTACAGCACTAAAAATGGAGGGGCTTCCACGCCATGCTTCCACTCATGCTGCAGGTGTGGTCATCAGCGATTCGCAGCTGGTGGACGAGATACCCATTCAACAAGGTCAAAATGGACTTACGCTGACTCAATATCCCATGGATGTATTGGAAGAAATCGGTCTGCTTAAAATGGATTTCCTTGGCCTCCGCAATTTGTCTCTGCTGGAGAGAATCATCACTTCCATAAAAATCGGCATAGATAAAAAAATCGATCTGGACCGTATTCCCTATGATGATGAAGCCACATATAAACTATTAAGCCGCGGAGAAACGACAGGAATCTTTCAGCTTGAATCCGATGGGATGAGAAAGGTCTTGATGAGGCTGAAGCCGACAAGGTTTGAAGATATTGTTGCGGTGAATGCCTTATATCGTCCCGGCCCGATGGAAAATATCCCATTATATATTGAAAGAAAACACGGCTTGAAGCCGATTGAATATCCACATCAGGATTTGGAGGAATTTTTAAAGGTGACTTATGGAGTCATCGTCTATCAGGAGCAAATTATGCAGATTGCTTCTAAAATGGCAGGTTTCTCCCTTGGGGAAGCGGACTTGTTGAGAAGGGCCGTATCCAAAAAGAAGAAAGACGTCCTCGATCAGGAGAGGGCTCATTTTGTCAAAGGAGCCGTTTCAAAGGGCTACAATGAACAAACTGCCCATTCTATCTATGATTTGATCGTAAGATTCGCTGATTATGGTTTCAATCGAAGCCATGCTGTTGCGTACAGTATGATTGCTTGCCAGCTTGCTTATTTAAAGACACACTATCCTCTTTATTTTATGGCATCGCTTCTGACGAGTGTCATTGGCAATGAGGATAAAGTGGCTCAATATATAAAAGAATCACAACAGATGGGCATTAAAATCCTGCCTCCTTCTATTAATAACAGCCAATTTCCCTTTATGGTTGAAAGAGAAGGGCTCCGATTTAGCATAGGTGCCATCAAAGGGATTGGAGCTGCTGCGCTGAGGGGCATAGTAGAGGCAAGAAAGAAACGGCCATTCCTTGATTTATTTGATTTTTGCGTGCGGGTCCCTTCAAAGGCGGTCAATCGAAAAACCCTTGAATCCCTGATTTTCGCCGGCTGCTTTGATGAATTCGGGCAAGACAGGGCGACACTGCTTGCGAGTATTGATGCCGCTCTTGACCATGCAGAACTTGTCAGTCCGGAAGATCAAGGATATGACCTTTTTGAAGATGAAGCTGCTTTTCAAATCAAACCGAAATATACAGAAGTTGATCCCATGCCGCTTCTGGAAAAACTGAGCTTCGAAAAGCAGGCGCTTGGATTATATTTATCCGATCACCCTGTGAGCCCCTATCAGGCTGAATTTGATAAAGCTGGATGTGTACCATTAAATGAGCTTGGAAATGAAAAGAAAGGGAAGTCAGCTGGCGCATACATCACCTCCGTCAAGACTATCCGTACAAAAAAGGGAGATGTGATGGCTTTCCTCAATGTAAGCGATCAATGGAGCGACATTGAATGTGTCGCTTTCCCTAATACCTACAATAAAATAAGCGCATTATGCAAAGAGGGAAACATTGTGATCCTTCAGGGGAATATAGAGGAGAGGAATGGCAAAAGACAGCTCATCATCCAAAAAATGATGACCATCGAAGATGCCGTTAAGGATCGGAAATCAACAGGGAAAAAACTATATATCAAAGTTCCTGTGGAAAACCAAAGTTCTGAAGGCCTCAACCAGATCCATTCCATCCTTCAGAGGTTCAAGGGGGATGCCTGTGTCATCCTGGTATACGAAAATCAAGAAAAAGTCCTTCAATTGTCACGGAAAGATTGGGTCAATCCCACTGCGGAATGTCTGTCCGAACTGAAAAAACTCCTGGGCGAGGAACATATTTTTCTAAGTCAATAAATCCTTTACATCCAAATAGGATATGTTATATTGTTTAATAGATAATGTGGTCTGACCACTTAAAACGAGAATTTTCATATAGATTTGTAAGAGGATTCAGGAATGAAGGAGTGAATAAAGGTGTCATTACGTGAAGAAGCATTGCATATGCACCGTGTGAACCGAGGTAAGCTGGAATCAAAATCAAAGGTAGAAGTTAAAAACGCAAGGGACCTAAGTTTGGCCTATTCTCCTGGTGTTGCTGAACCTTGCAAGGTCATCTATGATAAGCCAGAAACTGTATATGAATATACGATGAAAGGGAATATGGTTGCGGTGGTTTCCGATGGTACAGCCGTCCTGGGACTTGGGAATATCGGACCTGAAGCTGCTCTGCCGGTAATGGAAGGCAAAGCTGTATTATTTAAAAGCTTCGCTGGAGTAGACGCATTCCCTATTTGTTTAAACACAACAGATATTGACAAGATCGTTGAAACAGTCAAACTTTTGGAGCCTACATTCGGTGGAGTGAACCTCGAAGATATTGCCGCTCCGAATTGTTTTGAAATCGAAGAACGTTTAAAGAAAGAAACGAATATCCCTATCTTCCATGATGATCAGCATGGTACTGCCATCGTAACGGCTGCAGGCCTGGTGAATGCGTTGAAGCTCGTAGGCAAAAAAATGTCTGAAATCAAAGTCGTCGCAAACGGAGCAGGCGCAGCAGGAATTGCCATCATCAAGCTGCTTTATACTTATGGCGTCAGAGACATCATCATGTGCGATACAAAAGGTGCCATTTATGAAGGGCGTCCTGAAGGAATGAATGACATCAAGGCTGCGGTAGCGAAGTTTACAAATAGGGACAAGCTGCAGGGAAGCCTTGGAGAGGTCATTAAAGATGCCGACGTCTTCATCGGGGTATCTGTAGCTGGCGCGCTTACTGTTGAAATGGTAGAATCCATGAAACCTGATTCCATTATCTTTGCCATGGCTAATCCTGTTCCTGAAATCATGCCGGAAGATGCTAAAAAGGCTGGTGCGAAAGTAATTGGAACAGGACGATCCGATTTCCCGAATCAGGTTAATAATGTCCTTGCTTTCCCTGGCATCTTCAGGGGAGCGCTGGATGTAAGAGCGACTCATATCAATGAAAAAATGAAACAGGCCGCAGTGGAGGCCATCGCAAATTTGATTGGTGAAGATGAACTGAATGAAGACTATGTCATTCCTGCTCCGTTTGATCCAAGGGTGGCACCTGCAGTTGCATCTGCCGTCGCTAAAGCAGCGATGGAAACTGGCGTTGCCAGAATGAAAGTCGATCCTGAAGAGATTCGCAAAAAAACTGAACATCTAGCGGTCATTGGTAAAGGCGAGTGATTGATGAGTGAAACCTACTCCTTCGGGTAAAAAGGTTTATTTGGATATTGTCCACCAATTAAGGGATATGATTGAATACGATGGATTGAAGACAGGGGACAAAATCCCGTCTGAACGTGAATTGTCTGAACGGCTGAATGTCGGCCGTTCTTCGGTTCGCGAAGCCCTTCGTGCATTGGAGCTGCTCGGCCTCATCGAAACAAGAAGAGGGGAAGGAACCTTTTTAAGGGACTTCAGGGACCATCAACTGGTAGAATTACTAAGTACATTCATTCTTCAGGACAATGATGTCAGATGTGATGTACTGCATACAAAGCAGTTATTGGAGAAAGACTGCCTAAGGCTGGTTGCAGAAAACCGACTTTTGCATGCAAGTGGTCTGGCCACGGTGGCTGAGATGTTGGAAAACGATTATTTTCAAACAGAAGAAGAATTTTTAAAAGCCATTATTTATCTTTCTAAAAACAGGCTGTTGACTAAGATATGGGTCATTTTGAATCAATATCATTACAATCTAACCAGCTCCAGGCCGCTTGGGGATTGCGAACTCCCGAATAAGCTTGTGGAAGCATTGGATGCAGGTGACCAGTCAAAGGCTATTCAGATTTATGAAGAAATGCAAAAACTGTCGAAGCTGCCATAACAATTTGCGACAACTTTTTTTCTTTTCATAAGTTACATTAAAAGACAAGCAGTTGAAGAAGCGATTGTTATCCTTTGACAAGGAGGAAAATGTCTTGCTGAAAGATTTATTTGTGAAATCGAAGAAGAAGAAATATGCGACGATTCCCTCTGAAGCAGCAAAACAAGATGTTCCAGAAGGAATCATGACCAAATGCCCAAAATGCAAGAAAATCATGTATACAAAGGAACTCCAAAAAAATCTAATGGTTTGTCTGCATTGTGATCATCATCATAAAATGAATGCATTTGAAAGAATCGATAGTTTGCTTGATGAAGGAACGTTCCGTGAACTTGATGCCACTCTCGTATCTGAGAATCCCCTGGGATTCCCAGATTACTTGGAGAAAGTGGAAAAAGATCGGAAGAAAACCGGCTTGAATGAAGCTGTACTTACCGGAACAGGAAGTATTAAAGGCAATAAAATGGTCATTGCGGTGATGGACTCCTTTTTCCGTATGGGAAGCATGGGTTCTGTGGTAGGTGAAAAAATAACCAGAGCCATTGAAGAAGCAGACAAGCTTCAAGTGCCTTTTATCATATTTACTGCATCAGGTGGAGCAAGGATGCAAGAAGGGGTCCTGTCCTTGATGCAGATGGCAAAGACAAGTGCCGCGCTAAAAAGATTCAGCGACAATGGGGGATTGATCATTTCCGTCATGACAAATCCTACAACCGGGGGAGTTTCAGCAAGCTTTGCTTCACTCGGGGACTACAATTTCGCTGAACCAGGCGCATTGATCGGATTTGCAGGAAGAAGGATCATCGAACAGACCATCAGGGAAGATCTTCCTGAAGACTTCCAGACTGCGGAATTCCTATTAAAACATGGCCAGTTGGATGCTGTCATTCCGCGGCTTGAAATGAAAGATACGTTAGCATCCATTTTGGAAATCCATCAGCCAGGCGGTGACTTAGAATGGTAAATGAACTGGAATTTGAACGCCCAGTAGTTGAGCTGCGTAAGAAAATAGCGGAACTAAAAGAATTCACGAAACAATCCGATGTCGATCTTTCTTCTGAGATTGAAAAGCTTGAAGGGCGGCTTGTTAAGCTTGAACAGGATATTTATGAACATATGAAGCCTTGGGACCGTGTCCAAGTGGCAAGGCATCCTAATCGTCCCACTACCCTTGACTACATCTCCCACCTGTTCACAGATTTTATGGAAATGCATGGGGATCGTGCTTTCGGGGATGATGAAGCCATCGTTTCCGGAATTGCCAAGTATAAAGGTCTGCCGGTAACGGTCATCGGCCATCAAAGAGGAAAAGACACAAAAGAGAATTTGCGCAGGAATTTTGGCATGCCGCACCCGGAAGGATATCGCAAGGCGCTCCGCCATATGAAGCAGGCAGAGAAATTTAACCGCCCTATCATCTGTTTTATTGATACAAAAGGAGCATATCCGGGAAAAGCAGCGGAAGAGCGTGGCCAAAGCGAAGCCATTGCAAAGAACTTATTTGAAATGGCAGGGATGACTGTACCAATCGTCTGCATCGTCATAGGCGAAGGCGGAAGCGGGGGAGCCCTTGCATTAGGTATCGGCAATCATATCCACATGCTTGAAAACTCGACTTATTCCGTTATCTCCCCAGAAGGTGCTGCTGCATTGTTATGGAAGGATTCAGGTTTGGCAAAAAAAGCAGCTGAATCCATGAAAATCACTGCGCCTGACTTGAAGGAGCTCGGAATCATTGATGAAATCATTCCTGAAGTGAAAGGCGGAGCCCACCGTGATATCGCGAAGCAGGCTGAATTCATTGATGGAGTCCTATATCGTTCCTTAAAAACACTGAAGGCAATGTCTGGTGAAGAATTGATCGATAACCGGTATGTAAAATTCAAAAATATCGGAGAGTATTCTGATCTTAAAGAATTAGTGGATACCGTCAAATAATATTTTTCATAAAAAGAACGTGCATAATTTTTGGCACGTTCTTTTAGTTATTCCAAAAAGTGTAAAATGAAGCGTTTCCAGTTAAATGATAATTTCGTCTATTCAATAGCCAGCGACTAATTTATTGAGATGATTTCACCTTCATGTTATTTTAGAAATATTCCCTGATTACTTGGACCATAATATATAAGTAAGAATCATTCTTCATACATTATTAATATTTTGTGAAATTGTTAACAAATACCAAGGAGTATTGAATTAGGATTTTCGTCTTACATAGGCAATTAAAATATAGAGGTGAACACAAATGAAGCGTATAGGAGTTTTAACCAGTGGCGGAGATGCACCAGGCATGAATGCTGCAGTGCGTGCTGTGGTCAGGAAGGCAATTTATCATGACATTGAAGTTTATGGCATCTATCAAGGGTACAGCGGCCTCATCAATGGAAATATCAAAAAGCTCGAACTGGGATCAGTCGGCGATATCATTCATCGTGGCGGAACGACTCTTTATTCTGCAAGATGCCTTGAATTTAAGACAAAGGAAGGGCAGCAAAAAGGGATCGAGCAGCTGAAGAAACATGGAATCGACGGATTGGTGGTCATCGGTGGAGATGGTTCATACCGCGGGGCCAAGGCTCTTACAGAACAGGGCTTCCCATGTGTAGGTGTACCGGGTACCATTGATAATGATATTCCAGGAACCGAATTTACGATTGGTTTTGACACTGCTCTGAACACCGTCATTGATGCAATTGATAAAATCCGTGATACAGCAACTTCACATGAAAGAACATTCATTATTGAAGTGATGGGAAGACATGCCGGAGATATAGCTTTATGGGCAGGTTTAGCTGGCGGTGCAGAGACAATCGTCATCCCTGAAGATAATTTTGATATGGATGAAGTGGCCAACCGCTTGAAGAAAGGCCACGAACGCGGTAAGAAGCACAGTATCATCGTAGTGGCTGAAGGTGTCATGAGCGGGCCTGAATTTGCTGAGAAATTAGAAAGTGCCACAAATTTCGAAACCCGGGTTTCTGTTCTCGGCCATATTCAGCGCGGCGGTTCCCCTACTGCTTTTGACCGGGTTCTTGCTAGCCGTTTAGGGGCACATGCGGTAGAATTGTTGTTGGAAGGAAAAGGCGGACGTGCTGTGGGCATTGAAAAGAACCGTCTTGTTGACTATGATATCATTGAAGCACTGGCAATGCCGCATCGTGTTGATTTAGATATGTATCGTCTATCCAAAGAACTATCCATTTAAGGTCTTAAGCAAAAATATGGGAGGTCTATTGACTAATATGAGAAAAACTAAGATTGTTTGTACTATCGGTCCTGCCAGCGAAAGTGTTGAAATGCTTTCTAAGCTAATGGAAGCTGGCATGAATGTCACTCGTTTGAACTTTTCGCACGGAGATCATGAAGAACATGGCCAAAGGATCAAAAATATAAGAGAAGCAGCTGAAAAAAATGGAAAGACAATCGGTATCCTGCTAGATACAAAAGGGCCGGAAATCCGTACGAATAATATGGTGAATGGCGCTATTGAACTGCAAGAAGGGACAAACGTCATTGTTTCCATGAAAGAAGTGGAAGGAACCCCTGAAAAATTCTCCATCACATACAGCGGGTTAATGGATGATGTTCACGAAGGTTCCAAAATTCTTTTAGATGATGGATTAATCGGTCTAGAAGTGACAGCCATCGATAAAGAAAATCAAGAAATCCATACAAAAGTATTAAACAGCGGTACCTTGAAAAATAAAAAAGGCGTCAATGTTCCTGGAGTTTCTGTCAATCTTCCTGGAATCACTGAAAAAGACGCACAGGATATCCTTTTCGGAATTGAGCAGGGAGTGGATTTCATAGCGGCATCTTTTGTACGCCGTGCTAAAGATGTTTTGGAAATCCGTCAGCTTTTAGAAGAAAATAATGCTGGGCATATTCAAATCATCCCTAAAATCGAAAACCAGGAAGGTGTCGATAATATCGATGAAATCTTGGAAGTATCAGATGGATTGATGGTTGCCCGCGGAGATTTAGGTGTTGAGATCCCTGCTGAGGAAGTCCCATTGGTGCAAAAGCAGCTGATCAAGAAATGCAATCTTCTTGGGAAGCCCGTCATCACTGCGACTCAAATGCTTGATTCAATGCAGCGCAATCCTCGTCCTACACGTGCGGAAGCAAGTGACGTTGCCAATGCGATTTTTGACGGAACAGATGCCATCATGCTTTCAGGTGAAACGGCAGCTGGGTCTTATCCGTTAGAAGCTGTTCAAACAATGCATAATATTGCTTCAAGAGCGGAGTCAGCACTTGATCATGGGGAAATTCTCTCCAGACAAAGTAAAAATTCAGAGCACAATATGACAGATGCAATCGGTCAATCAGTTGCTCATACGGCAATGAATCTCGAAGTAAGTGCCATTGTAACACCAACAGAAAGCGGGCATACTGCACGGATGATTTCCAAATACCGTCCAAAAGCCCCGATTGTAGCTGTTACGGCAAATGATTCCGTTTCACGTGGCCTGGCGTTGGTTTGGGGTGTTACACCGCAAATCGGCCGTAAAGTATCCACCACCGATGAAATGGTCGAGATGGCTGTTGAAGAAAGCTTGAACTCCAAAGTCGTCAAACATGGTGATTTGATCGTGATTACTGCAGGTGTACCGGTTGGCGAATCCGGTACAACGAATTTAATGAAGATCCATGTCATTGGGGACGTATTGGCTAAAGGGCAAGGAATCGGAAGAAAATCTGCCTATGGCAGAGCTGTTGTAGCCAAAAATGCAAAAGAAACTCTAGAAAAAGTACAAACCGGTTCTGTATTGGTAACAATCGGTACAGATAAAGAAATGGTGTCAGCAATTGAAAAATGCTCTGCATTGATTGTGGAAGAAGGCGGATTGACAAGCCATGCAGCCGTTGTCGGAATCAATTTGGGCATTCCGGTCATCGTGGGTGTAGATCAAGCTACATCTCTGATTCAAGACGGACAGGAACTGACTGTCGATGCGACGAGAGGCATTATCTATAACGGACATGCAAGCGTCCTGTAAATAGACCATATGCGATAAATAAAGCGGCCGAACTTTCGGCCGCTTCTGCATTATCAGCAAGGGATGATATCCAATGTGGAATGAAAGCTATTGGTGTATGATATAATGTATTTCAAATAGGTCAACCTTATGGAGGCTGGATATATGAAATATCTGTTCCTTTTTTTAATCATTGTACCTGCCCTTGAAATCTGGCTGTTCATCTTAGCGGGAAGCCATTTTGGTGTATGGTCCACAATCGGGCTAATTATATTGACAGGAATCCTTGGAGCGTATTTTGCCAAGCAGCAGGGCATCTCAGCCATTCACCGGGTGCAGGAATCTTTGAAGGCTGGACGTGCTCCGGGAGATGCCATCATTGACGGGGTTTGCATACTTGCAGGAGCCATTTTTCTAATCACCCCCGGCTTCATTACAGATACCATCGGTTTTTTGCTTTTGATCCCTGCTTCAAGAGGTTTTATCAAACCGTTCATTTTAAAGCTCATCCGCAAATGGATCGACAATAAAAACGTCATCATTTATAGATAAACCAAAAAGGCTGCCCGATATGAGATTGGGCAAGCCTTTTTTATCTTATTTTACTCTTTCCTGTGGACTTCCTTTGATGAAATTCCAAAGATCATGGAAAACGTTGGCGCGATGGAGTGTACTGATGATGACAAGGGTAACCGGTCCAAGGATCAAACCCAGGAATCCCACAAGTTTGAATCCTACAAAAAGAGCGATCAGAGTAGCCAGCGGATCCAATCCGATGCTGGATGACAATATTTTCGGCTCCATTACCTGCCGCTGGACGATGACAATGACATAGAGGATGCTGAGTCCAATAGCAAGCCCTGGATCTCCTGAAATGGCCTCGTAAAGGATCCAGGGGATGAATACCGTACCCGTTCCAAGGTAGGGCAGTAAATCGACAAGGCCGCTTACAAGTGCAATGGTAATGGCATAATCTACACGGAGTATCAGAAGCCCAATAAGAACGATGACGCTCGTGATGGAAATTAAGGTAAGCTGCGCACGGATGAATCCGAATAATGCCCGTTTTAAATCTACAAGTACTTTCTGGCCGCTTGTTCTCGCCCTATGCGGAAGAAGTCTGGTGAACATTCCAGATAATCTGTCCCAATCCTTGCTGATAAAAAAGGTGGCCAATGCAGAAAATACGATGACAGTTGCTGCTCCCGGAATCCAAGAAATAAGGTTTGGCAGCTTCTGAAAAAAACTTTGCAGGAACGCACCTGCTGAAGTGGCAATTTTTTGGCCTGCAGTTTGGATGTTCTGGGTGATGGTATCCTGTTGTCCGGCATCAAGATTCTTAAAGAAACTTGCACCTTGATTATAAAGAGGGATGATCTGGGAAGTTATCAGATCTTCTATATATTGGACAAGTGTATCGACGTGGTCAGGTACAGTCCTTGCCAAGTAATTGGCCCCTGAAACGATTTCTGCAATCAAGAGTGTGATGATGCCCGCAAAAATGGCTACAATCAATATCAATGCAACCAATACGGCAGCAGCACGAGGCATTTTAGCTTTCCGCTCCAATAAATTGACCACAGGATTGATAAGAAGAGCTATCACAATAGCAATCAAAAAAGGGTATGTAACAGTGGAAACATAATAAAATACCGTCAACAACAAAATAATTACTGCAATGACAAAGAAAAATCGGATTGTCCTGTAGATAAACTCAGGATTCAAACATCATCAGCCACCTTTTCAGTTACTTCTTTACCTACTATTTTACATGGTCGTTCAATTGAAAAGAAGTTCCAATTTTACGTTATTATAGAAAAATCCTTTTATTCTCGTTTTTTTAAACGATTAGTTATGGTAGGATAATTTTGGTTATATGAGGTGAAAAAATGTTCAGTCAACCTATTCTATTTTTGCTCCTTCTTATGGGCATAGCACTAATTGCAAAAAATCAATCTCTTATGATCGCAGTGGGTGTGTTGATTGTATTAAAGATTGCAGGGGTGGATAGCAAAGTTTTTTCCTTCATCCAAGGGAAAGGCATCAATTGGGGCGTCACGATCATCACCATAGCAGTTCTTGCGCCGATAGCGAGCGGTGCAATTGGTTTTAAAGATTTGATAGAAGCGCTGAAATCCCCTTACGCTTGGATTGCCCTTCTTGCCGGTATGGCAGTAGCGCTCATTGCGAAAAATGGACTGATTCTCCTTGAGGATGATCCCCATATAACTACCGCCTTGGTCCTCGGAACGATCCTTGCTGTTTCCTTATTCAATGGTGTAGCGGTAGGGCCTCTTATCGGTGCGGGCATTGCCTATTTGGCAATGAAGCTGTTTGAAATGTTTACGTAAGCGTTTTTATTTCATATTATTCAAAAATAGGGTATGATTTAGTTAATGGATGCTCGAATGCTCTAAAATACCAAAGTATTTATGTTTTTCTAAAAAAATAATTTTTAGACATTTTAATCAGTATCCGTTCACAAAAGTCAGATAATTGTTTATAATAGGAAATGTAAGCGTAACCGAGAAAATTGTCATCTCTTGATGCAATATGTCTACTTTTATTGCATGCTAGAGCATTGAGCAAGCGCTCAATCTCCAAAAGGAAATCTTTTGGAACTGAATTTCAAGTGAACAAGCCTATTGCCTTATAAATAAAAACCGCAATGAATGGCTTTTTTTGCTCACCATTACCTGGTAATGAGGAATTATTCATAAAGGAGAGATTGATATGACAGCAACACGTGGCCTTGAAGGTGTTGTAGCTACAACTTCTTCCATAAGTTCAATCATTGATGACACTCTTACATATGTAGGGTATAACATTGATGATCTAGCAGAACATGCAAGCTTCGAAGAGGTAATCTATTTATTATGGCATCGCAAACTGCCGACGGCTTCCCAGCTTCAGGAGTTGAAGGAGCAATTGGCAAAAGATGCTGAGCTTCCTCAAGAAGTTTTAAATCAATTTAAGACATTCCCTATCGATAAAGTACATCCGATGGCTGCCCTTCGTACAGCAGTTTCTTCACTTGGTTTATACGATGAAGAAGCAGATGTCATGGAAACGGAATCCAACTATCGTAAAGCTGTCCGACTGCAGGCAAAAATGCCTTCACTCGTAACGGCATTCGCACGAATCCGCAAAGGCCTTGAGCCTGTTGCACCAAGAAAAGATCTAGGATTTGCAGCAAACTTCCTGTACATGCTAACTGGCGAAGAGCCGGAAGCAATTGCTGTGGAAGCTTTCAATAAAGCACTTGTCCTTCATGCTGACCATGAATTGAATGCATCGACTTTCACTGCACGCGTTTGTGTAGCCACATTGTCTGATGTCTACTCTGGTGTTACAGCAGCGATTGGTGCATTGAAAGGTCCTCTTCATGGCGGAGCAAACGAACAAGTCATGAAGATGCTTTCTGAAATCGGCTCTGTTGAAAATGTAGATTCTTATATTCATGAAAAATTGAATAATAAAGAAAAAATCATGGGATTCGGCCACCGTGTCTACCGCAAAGGCGACCCTCGTGCGAAGCATTTGCGTGAGATGTCCGAAAAACTTACAAAACTTACTGGCGAAGCGCACTACTATGATATGTCCATAAAGATTGAAGAAATCGTGACATCTGAAAAAGGCCTTCCGCCGAATGTTGATTTCTATTCAGCTTCTGTTTACCACAGCTTGGGCATCGATCATGATCTATTCACACCGATCTTTGCTGTCAGCCGTGTATCAGGCTGGTTGGCTCATATTCTAGAGCAATATGAAAACAACCGTTTGATCCGCCCGCGCGCTGATTATACAGGTCCAGGAATGCAGTCTTACGTTCCGGTTGAAAAACGCGGATAAGAATCATTTACAAATGGCTGAATTATTGTTCTAATAATACTGTATGTAAATCGAGGTTAGGGGCTGCTGCCATCTAACCTTTGATATTGAAATTGGAGGGAAAATCATGTCTCAAGGTGAAAAAATTACTGTTGAAAATGGTGTATTGAACGTTCCAAATAATCCGATCGTACCTTTCATTGAAGGCGACGGAATTGGTCCTGATATCTGGGCTGCTGCTTCTCGTGTATTAGATGCTGCTGTTGAAAAGGCTTATAATGGCGAGCGCAAAATAGTATGGAAAGAAGTTTTGGCAGGAGAAAAAGCATTCAACCAAACGGGCGAATGGCTTCCAAGTGAAACACTTGATGTAATCCGCGAATACTTCATTGCAATCAAAGGACCTCTTACAACTCCAGTCGGCGGCGGAATCCGTTCATTGAACGTTGCTTTGCGTCAAGAGTTGGATCTTTTCGTTTGCTTGCGTCCTGTACGCTATTTCCAAGGTGTACCTTCACCTGTTAAACGTCCTGAAGATACTGATATGGTCATTTTCCGTGAAAATACTGAAGATATCTATGCCGGCATCGAATACGCTCAAGGATCTGATGCAGTGAAGAAAGTCATCGACTTCCTTCAAAATGAAATGGGTGTAAACAAAATCCGATTCCCTGAAACTTCCGGTATCGGAATCAAGCCTGTTTCTAAAGAGGGTACAGAGCGTTTAGTCCGTGCAGCAATCAATTATGCTATCACAGAAGGACGCAAATCTTTAACTCTTGTTCATAAAGGAAATATCATGAAGTTCACTGAAGGTGCCTTCAAGAACTGGGGATATGAGCTGGCTGAAAAAGAATTCGGCGATAAAGTATTCACTTGGGCTCAATATGACAGAATTAAAGAAGAAAAGGGTACAGATGCTGCAAACCAAGCACAATCAGAAGCGGAAGCAGCTGGCAAAATCATCGTGAAGGATTCTATCGCAGATATCTTCCTTCAACAAATCCTTACTCGTCCAAGCGAGTTCGATGTTGTTGCAACAATGAACTTAAACGGAGATTACATCTCTGATGCACTTGCTGCACAAGTCGGCGGAATTGGAATTGCTCCAGGAGCGAATATCAACTATGAAACAGGACATGCTATTTTCGAAGCTACTCATGGAACTGCTCCAAAATATGCTGGACTTGATAAAGTAAACCCATCTTCAGTTATCCTTTCTGGTGTTCTTCTTCTTGAACACTTAGGCTGGAATGAAGCTGCCAAGATGATTACAAAATCTATGGAGAAATCCATTGCTTCTAAAGTTGTAACATATGACTTCGCCCGTCTAATGGATGGCGCTACAGAAGTGAAATGCTCTGAGTTCGGAGACGAGCTTATCAAAAACCTTTAATTTAATTGATTGATGAGGCTGTCCATTTTGGACAGCCTCTGTTTGAATCCAGCCGCCAGCCTGCTGGATTTTCTACACTATTCATTCATTTGAAAGGGGACATTCCCATGTCAATCAAGCGCAGAAAGATTTCGATCATCGGTGGAGGATTCACTGGAGCGACTACGGCTTTCTTACTTGCACAAAAAGAACTTGGCGATGTCGTACTGGTGGATATTCCTCAAATGGAAAATCCGACGAAAGGAAAGGCTTTGGATATGCTTGAGGCGAGTCCGGTCCAAGGGTTTGATGCAAAAATAACCGGTACATCCAATTACGAGGACACTAAGGATTCTGATATCGTAGTCATCACTGCCGGTATTGCAAGGAAGCCGGGAATGAGCCGCGATGATTTAGTTCAGACAAACCAAAAAATCATGAAATCCGTGGCAAAAGAAATTGCCAAGTATTCTCCAGACTGTCTGATCATCGTTTTGACCAATCCTGTAGATGCAATGACTTATACCGTCTTTAAAGAATCCGGCTTCCCGAAAAATCGAGTGATTGGTCAATCAGGGGTCCTGGATACCGCCCGATTCCGTACATTTGCTGCAGAAGAATTGAATCTATCTGTCAAAGATGTTACAGGCTTCGTTTTAGGAGGCCACGGGGACGATATGGTGCCGCTTGTCCGGTATTCCTATGCAGGAGGAATCCCGCTGGAAAAATTGATTCCTAAAGACCGTTTGGATGCCATAGTGGAACGGACTAGAAAAGGCGGCGGGGAAATCGTCAGTCTCTTGGGGAATGGGAGCGCCTATTTTGCACCTGCAGCCTCTCTTGCTGAAATGTGCGAAGCCGTATTGAAAGATCAAAGAAGAGTCCTACCGGCTATCGCTTATTTAGAAGGGGAGTATGGATTTGAAGGTATTTACTTAGGGGTTCCGACTATTGTCGGCGGCAGTGGATTGGAGAAAATCATCGAACTTGATTTGACAGAGGATGAAAGGGCAGCATTAGCTAAGTCAGCAGAGTCTGTCAAAAATGTAATGTCCTCCTTATCCCATGAATAGATATAGTGAAACTGGCCGGTCCATCGCGGAGCGGCCAAATTTTTATTGGCGCTTCCGCTTTTCTATGTTAATTTTTCTTTGAAAGGTTATCATAATAGTGGTATTATGATATTAATAGACAGATAATACAGATTTTTCGTTATTTTTTTATTTCAACATGTAACCGTTTACATAATTCGGAGGTGTCGTTATGCTGCTTGGCAAAAAGAGAAAAATGGGCAGGAAAATAGAAGAAATGACAGTCGGTGAAAAGCTGACATTAACTGAAAAAATAGAAGATAAAGATCTTTTGCTCTTCCTTGGTTTGACGAATGATGCAAATCCTTTATATATCCAGCATGATTATGCATCACAGACTCCATATAAAAAACCGATTGTCCCTTCCATCATGCTGACGGGGATCATCACATCGGCCATATCCAAATATCTTCCCGGTCCTGGATCGCATATCCTTAAGCAGGAAATTGATTTTCCAAAGCCGGTTTACCACTATGCCACTGTTCAATTTTTGTTTGAAGTGACGGAAGTGAATCTAACAAGCAAGACAGTTACGATCAATGTCCACGCCACAAATGAAGAGGATCAAACAGTAGTGACAGGGACATTGACCGTTTGTCCGCCGCACAAAATGAATGGGATGAATGGCACAGCGTTGGAAAACTTTTAATGAATTTAAATAATTTCGCGAGTTAAAGGAAGGTATTTTATCACCTTCCTTTTTTATTTTGAAATTTTTTATATTATAATGGAATGGATGATAAGGGGTTTTTAATAAAGCTTTAAATGGAGGATTTCATGTCAAAAAAGGTTTTGGTAGTAGAAGATGAACAATCAATTTCCACACTTCTTAAATACAACCTGGAACAGGCTGGATTTGATGCATTGACCGCAGCCGACGGCGAGGAAGGAATCGAAATGGCCATTTCACATAAACCGGATTTAATGATCCTGGATTTAATGCTTCCACGCCTCGACGGAATTGAAGTCTGCAAGCAATTGAGGCAGAAAAAAATCATGACGCCGATATTGATGCTGACGGCCAAAGATGATGAATTTGATAAAGTCCTTGGTTTGGAGCTTGGGGCAGATGATTATATGACAAAACCCTTCAGCCCAAGGGAAGTCATTGCGAGAGTGAAGGCTATCCTTCGCAGGTCTCAGGTTCAGTCTGAACTACTGGAAGAGCAGGAAGATGAGAAACCGAGCATTAAAATCGGAGATCTTATCATCTATCCGGAACAATATGAAGCCTATTTTGAGGAAGAACTATTAGAATTCACCCCGAAAGAGTTCGAACTATTATTATTTTTGTCTAGAAATAAAGGCAGGGTGCTGACGAGGGAACAGTTGTTAAGTTCTGTATGGAATTATGATTTTGCCGGAGACACGCGAATAGTGGATGTGCATATCAGCCACTTGCGTGAAAAGATTGAAATCAACTCCAAGAAGCCTGCCTATATAAAAACAATTCGTGGACTGGGCTATAAGCTTGAGGAGCCAAAATCTTAATGAATCGTTTCAGAAAAAGACTCCTATTCTGGCTTATTTTATTGATTTTGCTTGTTTTTATCTCCTTGGGGATTTTAGTCGGCCAATTGTTTAAAAATTTCTATACCGATTCATTCAATTCGCGGTTAAAACAAGATACGTCCCATCTTGCCCAAAAAATTGAGAATGGCGGCGGGATCAATAATCTGGATAAAAAACAATTGGATTTCAGCAGCGATTTATTATCTGTCAGAATCACGGTATACAACACTGATGGAGATAAACTCTTTGACAGTGGAAGCGCTCGTGATAGGGAAATCCGGACATTATTTGATTCTATTAAAAGCCAGGGCTTCCTTGGACACTCTGTACAGGGGGCAAGTAATGAAACACAATATTACTGGGAGCCGATAATATCAGCTGGGAACTCACTTGACGGGATCGTCATTGTCAGCACGAAGCTTACGCAGTTGAAGGAAGTCTATGCCCAAATCTGGCTGATCTTAGCTCTTTCTCTCGGTTTTGCCCTTGCAGTCATCATCCTCCTTGGGACATGGATCATGACAAGCTATACAAAGCCGATTGAATCCGCAACGAATGTCGCCATTGAACTTTCCAAAGGGAATTATAGAGCCAGGACATTTGAGCGGCAAATGAATGAAACCGGTATGCTCAGTTCCGCTATCAATAAACTTGCAAGGAATCTGCAAGAAATGGATATGTCACAAGAAATGCAGAAGGATAGGCTGAGTACGCTTATTGAAAATATGGGAAGCGGGCTCATATTGATCGACAGCCGTGGATATATCACAATGTCCAACAAAATCTACCAAGATCTGTTTTCGCTTGATTCTGATGACTTCATGTTTAAACCATATTATGAAGTGATTAAATTCAAAGAGATTGTCAGACTGGTGGAAGAAATCTTTATCACAGAAATGAATGTTCGAAGGCAGCTCGTCCTTTCCTTGAATATCGAACGGAAGCATTTTGAGATTTATGGGGCTCCAATCATCGGTAATCATGATGAATGGAACGGGATCCTTCTTGTGTTCCATGATATTACCGATTTGAAGAAGCTCGAGCAGATGAGGAAGGATTTTGTGGCCAATGTCTCCCATGAACTGAAGACTCCCATCACTTCGATTAAAGGGTTCTCGGAAACTCTGTTGGATGGAGCCATGAATGACCAGGAAACAATGAAATCCTTTTTAACCATTATCTTGAATGAAAGCGATAGGCTGCAGACGTTGATTCAGGATTTGCTTGACCTTTCAAAAATCGAACAGCAAGGATTTAAACTGAATCTCCAGCTATTTGATTTATCCAACATGATGGAAGAAGTAATCGCGATTTTATCCAGCAAAGCAGAAGATAAAAAAGTCTCCTTGTCATTTTCTTCTGAGAAGAATATTGAGATGGAGGGGGACCACTTCCGGCTTAAGCAGGTTTTCATCAATCTAATTAATAATGCCATTATGTACACACCGCCAGAAGGAAGCATCCATGTGGGGATCTCTGATCTTGGCTCAAAATTAAAAGTGGATATTGCTGATACAGGCATTGGGATTGAGCAGGAGGAGATACCGAGGATTTTCGAAAGATTTTATCGTGTGGATAAAGCAAGAAGCAGGAATTCAGGCGGCACCGGACTTGGCCTTGCCATCGTGAAGCACTTAATAGAGGCTCATAAGGGTTATATTTCAGTAAAAAGCAAAAAGAATGAAGGCACTGTGTTTTCCGTAATCTTATACAAGGAATTTCCCGAAACAAGAGGTTCCTAAAAAGATGTCAAGTATTATCAGCTTTACAGATTCTTTACAATCCGTTTATTTGAGCTTAATAATGGACTGATAATATCTTAAGTGAAAACCCCTTCATCAAAGGAACCGAAAAAGGTGTGAACATACCCCGTTCACGCCTTTTTCATTTTTTTTATCATAATATTCGTCATATTATTGGAACTTTTTTCATCTACATACGTATATCCTTTTGAACATCATGTAGGGGGGAAGTATCCGATGAGCCTAAAGAGAATTTATACGCTTGCAGGATTTGCAGCAGCCGTTATATTGCTTGGCATTGTCTTATTCACTTCATGGTATACCGTGGACGAATCTGATCAAGCAGTGATTTTAACATTTGGAAAAGCAGAAGATACAATTGTAGAGCCTGGTCTTCATTTCAAAATGCCTTGGCCGGTACAAACGGTTGAAAAATTATCGAAAGAAACATTCAGTCTTCAGTTTGGATATGAAGAAAAGGATGGAGTCGTTAAAGAGCACAGAAATGATACGAAGATGATAACAGGGGATGAAAATATTGTTTTGGCCGATCTTGTAGTCCAGTGGAAGATCAGCAACCCGAAAAAATATCTATTCAACTCTGATAAGCCAAAGGAATTATTGTATGATTCCACATCTGCTTCTTTGAGAAGTGTCATAGGAAGCTCTAAAATTGATGATGCTCTTACTTCTGGAAAAGCGGAGATTGAAGGAAAAGTCCGGGATTCATTGGCTTCCTTGATTAAGAAATATGATTTGGGAATCTCCATTCTGGCAGTAAAGCTTCAAGATGTAGAATTGCCGAATCAAGAGGTTAGAAAAGCCTTTACAAACGTAACCGATGCAAGAGAAACAATGAATACAAAGATCAATGAGGCCAAAAAGTACCGGAATAAAGCCATCAATGAAGCTCAAGGGGAAAAGGATGCCATCAAATCAAAAGCGATTGGGGATAAAACTGCCCGCATTCAGACAGCCCGCGGGGACGTAGCTCTATTCAATAAGCTTTTTGAACAGTATAAAACAAATCCTGAGATAACGAAGGAGCGGCTCATTATAGAGACGCTTGAAAAAGTACTGCCGAATGCCGAAATCTATATCATGAATGATGAAGGCAGTACTATGAAATATCTGCCTATCAAACCTATTGAGAAAGAAGTCCCTAAAGTTTCAGAG
Organism: Falsibacillus pallidus; assembly: GCF_050990905.1. Lineage (GTDB taxonomy): Bacteria > Bacillota > Bacilli > Bacillales > DSM-25281 > Falsibacillus > Falsibacillus pallidus_A. The sequence continues at coordinate 2,898,638 of NZ_CP158866.1, read as the reverse complement.
GAAGGGAGCGGAACGCCATAATGAGTGATCAAACAATCATGAATAGAAACGAAAGCCAAAGGACCGGGATGGAATGGAGAAAATATATTAAATCCGGCTTGCTGCTGCTCCTTTTCTTTGTCATACTGGGCATTCTTTTTGCAAATATTTTCATTGTAAAAGAAGGAGAATACAGGGTTGTCAGACAGTTTGGAGAAGTAGTTAGAATTGAAGACACACCCGGAATAAAATTTAAAATCCCATTTATTCAAAGTGTTTCTACTTTGCCGAAATATCAAATGTCGTATGATGTTTCAGAAGCGGAGATCAATACAAAGGATAAAAAGAGGATGATCATCGACAACTATGCAGTATGGAAGATTGTAGATCCGAAAATGATGATCACGAATGCCCGCTCTGTCATCGGAGCAGAGACAAGGATGGAAGAATTCATTTATTCAGTTGTCCGCGCAGAATTGGGACAGTTGAACTATGACGAAATCATCAATGATGAAAATTCTTCAAGAGGAAGCCTCAATGATCGAGTGACAGAAAAAGTAAATGAGCTTTTGAAAAACGATCATTATGGAATAAGGGTGACGGATGTTCGTATGAAAAGAACGGACCTGCCGAATGAAAATGAACAGTCGGTCTATACCCGGATGATATCTGAACGTGAATCAAAAGCACAGGAATATCTGTCCCAAGGTGATGCTCAGAAAAACCGCATCATTGCTGAGACGGACAGGGAAGTGAAGGAGCTCCTTTCCAAAGCGAATGCAGATGCAGAAGTGGTGCGAGGAGAAGGAGAAGGGGAAGCAGCTAAGATCTATAATCAATCCTTCTCAAAAGATCCGGAATTCTATCAATTATTCAGGACCTTGGAATCTTACAAAAAGACCATCAACGATAAGACCGTCATAGTCCTTCCTGCTGATTCGCCTTATGCACGGATGCTGCAGGGGTATTCCAACTAACAATCAATAAGCCGCTATTTTCCTTTTCTTTATTGAACGTGATAAAATAAAGATGGGAAATTAACGGCTTTTTTATATGATACTCCATAATACGGGAGGTAGTTTATTTGAGTACTGCGAAAAAGAAACTTGTATTGATTGACGGAAACAGCATCGCCTATCGTGCTTTTTTTGCACTTCCGCTGCTGAACAATGATAAAGGAATACATACGAACGCGGTGTACGGATTTACGATGATGCTGCAAAGAATCCTTGATGAGGAAAAACCTACACATCTGCTTGTTGCATTTGATGCGGGGAAAACCACATTCAGGCATAAAACGTTCACCGAATATAAAGGTGGAAGGCAAAAAACGCCTCCGGAACTATCTGAACAATTCCCATTCATTCGAGAATTGTTGGATGCCTACCAAATCAAACGATATGAACTTGAAAATTACGAGGCGGATGATATCATTGGCACACTTTCCCTCCAAGCTGAACAAGACGGCTTTGATGTGAAGGTCATATCAGGAGATAAAGACTTGACTCAGCTAAGTTCAGACAAAACTACCGTGGCCATCACTAAAAAGGGAATTACAGAGATAGAAGAATATACACCCGAACACATTAAAGAAAAATATGGACTGTCGCCTCTTCAAATCATTGATATGAAAGGTTTGATGGGGGACTCTTCAGACAACATCCCAGGGGTGCCGGGCGTAGGGGAAAAAACAGCGATTAAGCTTTTGGTTCAATTTGATTCGCTTGAAAAAGTATTGGATTCCATTGATGAAGTGAACGGCAAGAAGCTGAAGGAAAAACTGGAAGAATTCAAGGATCAGGCACTCATGAGCAAGGAGCTTGCAACCATTACAAGGGAGGCGCCTGTCGAATTGTCCGTTTCAGATCTTCAATATGATGAGTGGAATGTGGACAAGGTCGTATCCATCTACAAAGAATTGGGCTTCAATACCCTCCTTGAAAAATTGGGAACGGCTGGAGAAGCTGTTCAGGAAGAAATCAAAGATCTTTCCTTTGAAATCGTAAATGATCTGGGTGAGGACCAATTGACCGATCGTGCAGCCCTTTATGTGGAGATCCTGGAAGATAACTATCAGCATGGGCAAATCATCGGACTTGGATTAAGCAATGAAAACGGGAATTATTTCCTTTCTGCTGAAACCGCTCTGCAATCAGAAAAATTCAAGGAATGGGCAAAAGATGAAACTAAGCTAAAACAAGTTTATGATGCAAAAAAATCAGCCGTTTCCCTCAAGCTTAAAGGCGTTGAATTGAACGGGATTGATTTTGACCTGCTGATTGCTTCCTATATCTTGAACCCTTCTGAATCTGCAGATGATTTTGCTTCAGTTGCCAAGCGTCATGGCTATCATGACATCCAATCTGACGAAGCCGTCTATGGAAAAGGGGCGAAGAGAAAAGTCCCTGAAGAAATGGAGACGGCTGAGCATATCGCCCGAAAAGCTGCAGGACTTTCAGCTGTTGCAGAAAAATGTGTGGAAGAATTGAAGCAGAATGAACAATTTGAATTATTCACAGAGTTAGAATTGCCCCTATCCCTTATCCTGGCTGAAATGGAGGCCACAGGCGTTTCAGTCGATGTTGAACGGTTGAAGGATATGGGAGAAGACCTGCGCACGCGTCTGAATCAAATAGAAGAAGAGATCTTTAGAATGGCTGGGGAGGAATTCAATATCAATTCCCCTAAACAATTGGGCGTAGTATTGTTTGAAAAAATGGGCCTCCCAGTCATCAAGAAAACGAAAACCGGTTATTCCACTTCTGCAGATGTCCTGGAAAAACTGGAGCCGGAACATGAAATCGTCCGTCAAATCCTTCACTATCGTCAATTGGGCAAGCTTCAGTCGACATACATTGAAGGACTGCTGAAAGTCGTGCATCCTGACACATGTAAAGTGCATACCCGATTCAACCAAGCTCTTACACAGACAGGAAGGCTGAGCTCAACAGATCCAAACCTTCAAAACATCCCGATCCGCTTGGAGGAAGGTAGAAAAATCCGGCAGGCATTCATTCCGTCGCAAAAGGGATGGGTCATGTTCGCTGCCGACTATTCTCAGATCGAACTTCGGGTCTTGGCTCATATTGCAGGAGATGAAAAACTGATTGAGGCCTTCAATGAAGATATGGATATTCATACGAAAACGGCTATGGATGTTTTCCATGTAAATAAAGAAGATGTCACCTCGAACATGAGAAGGCAGGCTAAAGCTGTCAACTTCGGAATTGTATATGGAATAAGCGATTATGGCCTATCGCAAAGCCTTGGGATCACAAGGAAAGAAGCAGGGGAATTCATTGATAGGTACCTGGAAAGCTTCCCAGGGGTGAAAGAATATATGGCAGATGTTGTCCAGGATGCAAAGCAAAAAGGGTATGTGTCAACATTGCTGCATCGAAGAAGATATATCCCTGAAATAACAAGCAGGAATTTCAACTTGCGGAGCTTCGCTGAAAGAACGGCCATGAACACACCGATCCAAGGAAGTGCAGCTGATATCATCAAGCTTGCCATGATTGAAATGGCCAAGCGTCTAAAAGTTGAAAAGCTTCAAACGAGACTTCTTCTGCAGGTGCACGATGAATTAATCTTCGAAGCCCCTGAAGAAGAAGTGGAAATTTTGAAGAAAATAGTACCTGATGTAATGGAACACGCGATAGACCTTAAAGTTCCATTAAAGGTGGACTACTCCTATGGGCCCACCTGGTACGACGCAAAATAGAGCAAGGGGGGAATAGGCAATGCCTGAACTTCCAGAAGTAGAAACAGTCCGGCGTACACTTGTAGAACTTATATCCGGCAAGACAATCGGAGAGGTGAAAGTGGAATGGGGCAAAATAATCAAGCAGCCCGATGATGTCCAAGAATTCTGCCATTTGTTGAAGGGTCAGAAAATACATTCCATCGGGAGAAGAGGAAAATTTCTTATTTTCTATTTAAACGATTATGCCCTTGTTTCCCATCTGCGTATGGAGGGGAAATATGGATTGTTTCAGCAAGATGATCCAATTGATCCTCACACCCATGTTTTTTTCACATTTACGGATGGAACAGAATTAAGATATAAAGATGTCCGCAAATTTGGCACCATGCATTTATTCCCAAAAGGAAAAGAGCTGATGGAGCCCCCGTTGAATAAACTCGGCCCTGAACCTTTTTCAGAAGAATTCACCGCAGAATGGCTTTTTGGACGACTCCAACGGACAGAGAGAGTGGTCAAAGCCGTTCTTTTAGATCAAACGGCTGTTGTGGGACTTGGGAATATTTATGTCGATGAAGTCCTGTTCCGTGCAGGCATACATCCTGAAAGAAAAGCAAACAGCCTATCTGAAAGCGAAGTGAAAAAAATCAGGAATGAAACGATATTGACGCTTCAGGAGGCTGTGGATAAAGGGGGCAGCACGATTCGATCTTATTTGAACTCCCAAGGTCAGATCGGCATGTTCCAGCTGCAATTATTTGTCTACGGACGAAAAGGTGAAGAATGTAAAAAATGTGGTACTCCGATTGAAAAATTTTCGACTGCCGGGAGAGGGACCCATATCTGTCCTAATTGCCAAAAAGTTACTTCTTGATAGAATATTTAACAGTGGGCTAGCTCCTTCCATATACTATCTTATCGATTGTGAATTGGAAGGAGTATCACCATGGAATTCTCACTATCACTGATATTGCTGGCTCTTGCAGTCAGCCTCGATAATTTCAGCACAGGACTAACCTATGGACTGAGAAAGATGCATATTCCTGTAAAATCCATTATCATCATTGCCTGCTGTTCTGCTGCTTCACTGTTGGCAGCCATGCTATTGGGCAATTTAGTGGAGTCCTTCCTTTCCCCGCATATCGCCAATCAGGCAGGAGGTTTTATCCTCGTAGTGCTTGGGGCGTGGGTGCTGTTCCAGTTTTTTCGCCAGGATCAGCAGCAGGAAGAAGAAAAAACTCTGATTAACTTTGAAATACGTTCACTGGGAGTGGTCATCCAGATCTTAAAAAAACCGACGAGTGCAGACTTTGACCAATCCGGCACCATCACCGGAATCGAGGCCTTGATGCTGGGGGTCGCACTATCACTTGATGCTTTTGGAGCAGGATTTGGAGCCGCCATGCTTGGCTATTCTCCATTCATCCTCGCATTGACTGTGGCTGTCATGAGTTTATTATTCGTGACCAGCGGAATGAAAATCGGAAGGATATTCTCCCACGTCAGCTGGGTGCAAAGAATGTCTTTTTTACCTGGGATTTTACTCATATTAATAGGAATTTTAAAAATTTAGGAGTGGCAGGCCATGACGGTAATCATTGGATTGACCGGCGGGATAGCAAGCGGGAAAAGCACCGTATCACGCATGCTGAAAGAGCGCGGTTTTCCGATCATTGATGCAGACGTTGCAGCAAGGGAAGTAGTCAACCCGGGGCAAAAGGCCTTGGAAGAAATCAAAGCAGCTTTTGGGAGAGAAGTCATACAGCCGGATGGCATGCTGGATCGTGCTAAACTTGGAGCGATTGTCTTTCATGATGAAGACAAAAGAAAGATTCTCAATGGGATCGTTCATCCGGCCGTTCGCAGCTGGATGAATGGTAAGAAGGAAGAATACATCCAAAAAGGGAGCAATACCATCATTTTGGATATTCCGCTGCTGTTCGAAAGTAAACTGACCTATATGGCAGACAAAGTCCTTCTTGTCTATGTGGACGAAAAGACTCAGCTCCAACGTCTTATGGAGCGGAATGGGCTTTCAGAGAGTGAAGCATCTGCACGAATTCAATCACAGATGCCCCTCAAGCAAAAAGTAGAATTAGCAGATGCGGTGATTGATAATAATGAAACTCTGGATCACACAGAATCCCAGCTTGCCGAGATCCTGGAAGGCTGGAACTTAATCCCTTAACATAATGTCTTTTGACCATTTCTCATAGAAGAGGTCAAAAGACATTTTTTTGTCCAGCTCCACATTTCTTTTAAAATTCCACAATTTCATCATTACATATTTCCTCGATTATGTTATACTAATCACAGTTAATTCGCTTAATAAGTATAACATTTATGTGGGAGGATCCTTATAATGAATGCAAATATCGCGATAAATGGTTTTGGACGTATAGGAAGAATGGTTTTCAGAAAAGCAATCTCAGAGGGCGGTTTAAACATTGCAGCGATCAATGCAAGCTATCCGGCTGAAACTCTTGCCCATCTGATTAAGTATGACACAAACCATGGAATATTTGATGGCGATGTGAGCCATGAAGATAATGCTTTAGTGGTAAATGGTAAGCGCATTCAATTAATCAATCAGAGAAATCCGGAAGAACTGCCTTGGAAAGAGCTTGGCATTGATATTGTCATTGAAGCCACAGGCAAGTTCAATTCCCGTGATAAAGCAGCGCTTCATTTGGAAGCCGGCGCAAAGAAAGTCATCCTTACAGCTCCCGGCAAAAATGAGGATGTCACAATTGTCATGGGAGTAAATGAAAGCGCATTAGATCTTTCGAAACATGACATCATTTCAAATGCGTCATGTACAACAAACTGTCTTGCACCTGTAGCAAAGATCCTCGATGAACAGTTTGGGATTGAAAATGGATTGATGACAACCGTGCACGCTTATACAAACGACCAAAAAAATATAGATAATCCACATAAGGATCTTCGCCGTGCCCGTGCCTGCGGACAATCAATCATCCCGACGACGACCGGTGCAGCAAAAGCGTTGGCTTTGGTTCTGCCGCATCTTAAAGGCAAGCTTCATGGAATGGCGCTTCGTGTGCCTACCCCAAATGTGTCTCTTGTCGATCTTGTTGTGGACCTGAAGCAGGAAGTAACGGTAGATGCAGTGAATGAAGCGTTCATGACGGCCGCAAATGGTTCCTTGAATGGCATCCTGCAATTCACTACTGAGCCATTGGTTTCCATCGACTTCAATACAAATCCTCACTCTGCCATCATCGACGGACTTTCCACAATGGTGATGGACGGAAAAAAAGTAAAAGTACTTGCCTGGTATGACAATGAATGGGGCTACTCATGCCGAGTAGTGGACCTTGCCAAGAAAGTTGCCAGTGAAATGAAGAAAACGGCAGAGCTTAAAGCAGTCTAAAGAGTTCCCCGGCTGAAAAATATTTAATGCATACCACAGTCCCTGTGACTGTGGTATTTTATTGGGTCCGAGCAAAAATAAGGCGCAAAAAAATAAAATATGTTATTGCAAAAAAAAATCAAACAAAGTATACTATTTTTCGTGAACTTCTTGAGTTGACTCAGGGAGGAATATAGCTACTTAAAGGGTTAGGACCTCTCTGGACTAACTTTCCCCCGTGGTAGTTAAAAGTTAAGTTGTTTTAATGATCGCAAAATAATTAAGTAAAAGGGGGAAACGATCAATGGAAACAATGGGTCGTCATGTAATATCTGAATTATGGGGTTGTGACTTCGAAAAGTTAAACAATGTAGAAATGATCGAGAAAACATTTGTTGATGCAGCACTTAAATCTGGTGCTGAAATCCGAGAAGTGGCTTTCCATAAATTTGCACCACAAGGCGTTAGCGGTGTAGTCATCATTTCTGAATCTCATTTAACAATTCACAGCTTTCCTGAACATGGTTATGCTAGTATTGATGTGTACACTTGCGGCGATTTAGATCCTAATATTGCTGCTGACTATATTGCAGAAGCGCTGGGTGCCCAAACTCGTGAGACAATCGAGTTGCCTCGTGGAATGGGTCCTGTACAAGTTAAACAATCACAGGCACTATAAGTGATTATCCAAGCTGGCTCCTTTGAGTCGGCTTTTTTTTATGGTAGAATATTTAAAAGATTTTCTTTATGGAGGAGAAACAGTGAGTTTTTTTGGGAGAGTACTGCAGCGTTTCCAACATCAATGTGAAACATCAGAGCATCATATCGATCCGTCTTTAGAGACGCATTATTACAGGACTTCATTTGACAAAGCCTATGAAGCTGTCGGACAGCTTTTTTCAAAAGATGTCTACGAGGCCGTTTCTCATTCGAAGGAACATGGGGAATGGGGGTTCATGAAAAAGGGGAGCCAGCCGTATTTCATCATAGCCTCAGTTGTGACGGTAAGGCCGTTCGAGACGGCAGTCGATTTTAAACTGACTTATGAAAAAACGAAGGTAACCGGCCCTTATCCTTCTATGAAAAATGAAATCATTTCATATTATCGGGAATTGGACAAGATGCTTCCTTATTTGGGCAAAAAGTGATTCGAAAATGGTTTCGGACCAGGTTGAATAAGCATCTTGCCTAAGTCCGCACTTTTTAATAAGATAAAAGTATCATGATAAAATCGGAGCTGATTGGATGAAATGCCCTTCATGCCACAACAATGGCACAAGAGTTGTTGATTCAAGACCCGCTGAAGACGGTCTTTCCATACGAAGAAGACGGGAATGTGAACTTTGTTCTTTTCGTTTTACTACATTTGAAAGAGTGGAAGAAACACCGCTCATTGTAGTGAAAAAAGAGGGGACGAGGGAAGAGTTCAGCAGGGATAAAATCCTTAGAGGCTTGATCAAGGCCTGTGAAAAACGTCCGGTTCGCCTGGAACAGCTCGAAGAAATCACATTCAGCATCGAAAAGGAACTAAGAAGCAATGGTGCTGCTGAAATTCAGTCAGACGACATCGGCGAAATGGTCATGGACCGGCTGGCTTCTGTGGATGAAGTCGCTTATGTGCGATTTGCGTCCGTATATCGCCAATTTAAGGATATCAATGTTTTTCTAGACGAACTAAAAGATTTAATTAAGAAAGAACGTTCTTGATTTCAGGGCTGACTCTTCACCGTGCATACCGGAATCTTCCAATGCGATCTGAAAATTTTAGAATTGGATGACATACTGGGGATTTGGACTGGTTTACGGAAGAGCCGTCCTTTTTCTTTTGTTTATAAGTGAGGATGGTGGGAATGAAACAATATTGGAATGAAATAAAGCCGGTGGATGCCTATCAGGCGGCTTCAAACGGAATGCTTCATGAATATGACAGGAAAGTCATTTCGTTTTTATATCAGCCGTTGATCGGCCCCATTTGCTACAGCCTTTATATGACCCTTTGGAATCAAGTCGAGGAAAATCGTTTATGGGCGATCGAAAGCAGCCACTATCACCTAATGAATCTCCTATCCTTGAATTTGCCTGATATCTATGAAGCACGATTGAAATTGGAAGGGATCGGGCTTTTGAAAGTCCTTGTAAAAGAAAATGGGGAAGACCGTTCATTTATATATGAGCTGCAGCCCCCGCTTTCCCCGGAAGCATTTTTTTCGGACGGCATGTTGAATGTCTACCTTTATCGAAAGTTGGGAAAGAATCATTTTCTTCGCTTGAAGCAGTTCTTCACCGATGATCGATTGGATGCTGCAGACTATAAGGATATCACTCGGGAATTCCAGGATGTTTTTTCATCAGGAAATCAGCAGCAATTCCTCGATGAAGAAGCTTTCGAGGACAGCCGTTTGGAGCAATCCAAACAGTATATCGGCAGGAAACCTGCGGAAACAGTGAACGCAAAGGATTATGAATTTGATTTCGATCTTTTGCTGGCGGGATTGCAGGAAGCTATCCTCCCTAAAAAAGCACTGACCAAAAAGGCAAGATCCGCCATAGAAAAACTCGCATTTCTATATAAGATCAATGCAGTTGACATGAAAAAAGTTGTGATCAGCGCGGTCACAAATGATCAGGAAATAGATATTGAACTGTTAAGAAAAGCGGCAAGAGATTGGTATCAGCTGGAGAATGGGGAGCAGCTGCCACAGCTGATTGATCGAATGCAGCCTGCCTTGCTTCAAAGTCCAAGCACAGATAAGCAAGAAAATCGCCTCATCCAATACTTTGAAAATACATCCCCACGCCAGCTGTTGACAGATATATCCAAAGGCGCCCAGCCATCAAAAGCAGATTTGTTGGCCGTGGAAGATGTCCTATTGAATCAAAATCTGCCTCCAGGCGTCGTGAATGTCCTCATACAATATGTCATGCTGAAGACGGATATGAAGCTTTCAAAAAGTTATATGGAGAAGATTGCATCCCATTGGGCAAGGAAGAATATAAAAACGGTCAAGGATGCCATGGACTTAGCCAAGAAGGAGCATAAACAGTATCAGGATTGGGCAAACGGCAAGAAAGAGACGACTGCGGTACGCCGCAAAAAACCAACCCGTACAGAGCAGCTGCCTGATTGGTTTAATGATTCTGCTGAAGAGAAAGAACAAACTTCGTCCCCGTCATCTGATGATAAGGATTTAGAAGCGAAGCGGCAGAGGCTGCAGAAACTGCAGGAAAAATATAAAAAGTAAGGAGGGGCGATCATGGAGAGAATCAATGATACGCTAAAGAGGCTTTCGGGCAGCAATGGCTTCAAGCAAAGATATGAGCAAATGAAAAAAGAAATCATGGAAAATAAAGAAGTCCAAGCTTTTTTTCATGCTCATTCGGATGTCATCAATAGTTCAGTGGTAGATAAAAGCATGATGAAGTTGTACGAATTCATTTCTCAATCCAAGCAATGCCGTGACTGTCCCAGCCTGTCAGAATGCAAAAACATGATGGAAGGATATGAGCCGCAGCTTGTATTGAATAGAAATGTGATTGACATTGAATATCACAAATGCCAAAAGAAACTCATCCGGGATGAGAAGCAGAAGACGGAAAAGCTTATTGGAAGCATCTATGTCCCTAAGGATATTTTAAATGCCTCCCTTGCTGATTATCAGCTTGATACTGCAGAAAGGGTTCATGCATTTGAACTTGCTGAAAAATTTGTCGCTCAATATGAGCGCGGCAAGAAAATGAAAGGACTATATTTCTACGGAAGTTTCGGAATTGGGAAATCGTATCTCCTTGGAGCGATTGCCAACGAATTGGCAGATAAGCATGTTCCTTCGCTCATTGTATATGTCCCGGAATTTTTCAGGGAAATCAAGCAGTCCCTTGGTAACCATACTGTCGATGAGAAACTGGATGCTGTAAAGAGGGCCCCAATACTAATGCTTGATGATATCGGGGCTGAGACGATGTCCAGCTGGATCAGAGATGAGGTACTCGGCTCCATACTTCAGTTCCGCATGCTCGAGAACCTGCCTACGTTCTTTACATCCAACTTCGATTTAAAGGGCCTCGAATATCATTTGACCTACTCCCAGCGCGGGGAAGAAGAGAAGCTGAAAGCAGCCCGCGTGATGGAAAGAATCAAGTACTTGGCAGAACCCGTCCTCGTCAACGGACCAAATCGAAGAAACTGATAAGTATTATTGAATGAAGGTGTCCCGATGCAATTTGGGGCGCCTGTTTTGTTTGAGGGAAAAATATTTATATTATGAAAGCGAATGTAACTGCTTTCTAGCTGTTGATTGGAGTGCAAGACGAAGACTCCGGTGGGAAAAGCGGGGTAGGCGAGACCCCGCAGGAGCGCAGCGACGAGGAGGCTTGCCGCCGCCCTCGGAAAGCGAAGTCTTGAACGGAAATCAACAGCGGTGTTTTAAATGGTTTTTTAGAAAAAGACATATTGCTTACTCTTTTTTCTTTCTCCTATTCAAAACTTCTAAACTGTCCAAGCTTCCCATATATATAAAGCAGGGATTTTGCATAGAGGGGGAATGGGAGTGGAATTCATTTTTAAACAATGGCAGGACGTCATGAAATTCCAGCAGTGCTTGGCAGAGCATGCAAAATCTTCATGGTATCATGAAACACTGTTCCAGAATGAAAAACATTTCATTTTAATGACTCATATAGATGAACTAGATTATGAACAGGCTAAACATATCATGAAGGAATTTTTGCTTTTCCAGAAGAGGGCGGATTGGGCAAGAGGGATCCTGGAAGATCAATTTTTTTACAGCGAAGAAGAAGAGCAGGCAGAAATCCTCGCCATCGTCCATGAGATGCTGAATGGAGAACGGGAAGAGTTGACCTCGTTGCTTGAGCCAATGGATGATGCTGGAGTCCTGGAAGAAGCACTTGCGTCAATATTTGATCAAAGCGAGGCTATTTCTTTCGATTCGTTCATTCGATTCCGGTTAAAAAAATACATGGAGCGAATGGTGCAATATGTGGAACTTGCCATTGATGAGTATAAAATGGAACAGGAATATCAGTCATTTACAAATATGCTGCGGGAGTATTTAGGGAAAAAAGATCCGAAAATCAACATGATCCATCTTCTGTTCAAACAAGAGCCCATCTTCTATACTGAACGATTCGAAATGATGAATCGGCAAGAAATCATGGCTATGCTGGATAAAAGGCTTTTGACCAATCATCCTGTCTATATTGACTCTTACACCCTTGCCCCGCTCCTTTCCATGGCTCCTAATACCATCTTCATTTATACGGATCATAAAGATCACGGCCTTATCCGAACCATCCAAAAAATATTTGAGGAAAGGATCTGCATCCTTTCGGAAAGGGAATTCTGGGAAGAGAAAAAATCGTTTGAAGAGAATGCCTCTGCTCAGTGAATATTAATTTATTCGCCTACTTGATTTTCTAAACATAACCATCTATAATTTTGTACATATTAACATTCAATACACAAAGGTTATGATGAGGATAAGGGTATTCTCTTACGGTTTACAGAGAGGGAAGGGTTGCTGGGAACTTCCTAACACGAATCGAATGCTTACCACCTCTGAACTTCAGCTCAGAACGATTGTATGCTAGTAAGAGCTGGCGGTATGACAGTCCGTTATCTGTATCTGGAGCCGTTTACCCTTTTTATCAGGGTGGATGGGAACTAGGGTGGAACCACGGGTAGCTAATACAACTCGTCCCTTTTTTAGGGACGGGTTTTTTGTGTTTTTAAGGATATTTACAAAGGAGTGGAAACAATGTCAGAACAAATGATGATTAAATTTCCTGATGGAGCGGAAAAGGAATTCCCAAAAGGCTCTTCGACTGAAGATATTGCGGCTTCCATCAGCCCTGGTTTAAAAAAGCAGGCATTGGCAGGTAAAGTGAATGGAGAGCTGTATGATCTCCGCCGCCCGATCCTTAGTGACGGATCGATTGAAATCATTACACCGAAAAGTCCGGAAGCGCTTGAAATCCTGCGCCACAGTACAGCACATTTAATGGCGCAGGCCATCAAACGTTTATATCCTGAAGTGAAATTGGGCATCGGCCCTGTCATTGAAGGTGGATTTTACTATGACATCGATCTTGATACTTCCATTACTCCGGAAGATCTTCCAAAGATCGAAAAAGAAATGAAGAAAATCGTCAGCGAAAATCTGGAAGTCGTTCGCAAAGAAGTCTCAAGGGATGAAGCGAAGAAATTGTATGAAGAAATCGGTGACGAATATAAATTGGAATTGTTGGATGCCATCCCTGAAGGGGAGAAAGTGACAATTTATGAGCAAGGCGAATTCTTTGACCTTTGCCGTGGTGTCCATGTTACTTCAACAAATAAAATCAAAGAATTTAAACTGCTAAGCATTGCAGGAGCCTATTGGAGAGGGAACAGCGACAACAAAATGCTTCAGCGCATCTACGGAACTGCTTTCTTCAATAAAGAAGGCCTTGAAGAGCATCTCCGTCTGCTGGAAGAAGCGAAAGAGCGCGATCACCGTAAACTTGGGAAAGAATTGAACCTGTTCACTAACTCCCAAAAAGTCGGCCAGGGGCTTCCGCTGTGGCTTCCGAAAGGCGCGACAATCCGCCGCATCATAGAACGATATATTGTCGATAAAGAAGAAAGACTGGGCTACGACCATGTATATACACCGATCATGGGAAGTGTGGATCTCTATAAAACAAGCGGACACTGGGACCATTATCAAGAAGACATGTTCCCGGTGATGGCAATGGATAATGAAGATCTCGTCCTTCGTCCGATGAACTGCCCTCACCATATGATGATTTATAAAAACGATATTCACAGCTACCGTGAATTGCCGATCCGCATTGCGGAACTAGGCCTCATGCACCGCTATGAGATGTCTGGTGCATTGGCGGGGCTTCAACGCGTACGCGGGATGACTTTGAATGATGCCCATATCTTTGTACGCCCAGATCAGATCAAAGAGGAATTCAAACGGGTGGTACAGCTTGTCCTTGAAGTTTATAAAGACTTTGGACTCGATGACTATTCCTTCCGCCTATCCTACAGAGATCCTGCGGATAAGGAAAAATATTTTGATGACGATGAAATGTGGGAACGCGCACAATTCATGTTGAAAGAAGCCATGGATGAACTTGGCATGGACTACTTTGAAGCAGAAGGGGAAGCGGCATTCTATGGTCCGAAATTGGATGTCCAGGTCCGCACTGCACTAGGGAAGGACGAAACGCTTTCTACTGTCCAGCTTGACTTCTTGCTGCCGGAACGTTTTGACCTTAATTATGTCGGCGAAGACGGCAAGCAGCACCGTCCGGTTGTCATCCACCGTGGAGTCGTTTCCACAATGGAGCGTTTTGTTGCATTCCTGATTGAAGAATATAAAGGGGCATTCCCGACATGGCTTGCTCCAACACAAGTACAGGTCATCCCGGTTTCTCCTGAAATCCATTTCGACTACGCGAAAGAAGTTCAGGAAAAATTAAGGGCTGCAGGACTTCGCGTGGAGCTGGATGAACGAAACGAAAAAATCGGCTACAAAATCAGGGAAGCTCAAATGCAGAAGATCCCGTACATGCTTGTTGTCGGAGATCAGGAAGTTGAAAATGAAGCTGTCAATGTCCGTAAATATGGCGAGCAAAAATCCGAAACAATGCCATTTGCTGACTTCCTGGATTCTGTTTTAAAAGAAGTAAAGCGTTAATTTTCAAAAAAACTATTGCGCGGTACACATTTGTCTGATAACATAAGTAACGTTGTGAAATGAAGCGATCATTTGACATAGAAATATGCTTATGATATAGTAACTAAGGTAAATTGAATACTAGTTTGTGGTAAAAGAAGAAGCACCCGCTTCTCGCCTGATTGACGCACATATGCAGTTGGCAGGTCGACTCAATGTAATTCTTACTCTATTCGTAATGACATGGTGCGGGGTTCTTCTACTAACCCCGCACTTTTTTTGTTTTTAACATACCTGTTCAATAAATGTGTCAAGACAATCTTGACCCAAACCACGTATTCGGTAATAAACCTTGGAGGTGGCTAATTATTAGCAAAGACATGATGGTAAACGAAGGCATCCGTGCCCGTGAACTTCGTCTCATTGACCAAAACGGCGAGCAATTAGGTATTAAATCAAAGAATGAAGCACTTGAAATTGCAGCACGCGTTAACTTAGACGTTGTATTGGTTGCTCCAAATGCTAAACCGCCGGTAGCCCGTATTATGGACTATGGGAAATATCGCTTTGAGCAGCAGAAGAAAGATAAAGAAGCCCGTAAAAATCAAAAGATCATCAATGTGAAGGAAGTTCGTTTGAGCCCTACCATTGAAGAACATGATTTCAATACAAAGCTTCGCAATGCACGCAAGTTCCTTGAAAAAGGAGACAAAGTGAAGGCGTCCATCCGATTTAAAGGCCGTGCAATCACGCACAAAGAAATCGGACAGCGCGTTTTGGATCGTTTCTCTGCAGCATGCGATGATGTAGCTACAGTTGAATCGAAGCCAAAAATGGACGGGCGCAGCATGTTCTTAGTATTAGCACCTAAAAACGAAAAGTAATGGATTGAGGAGGAATACACCATGCCAAAAATGAAAACTCACCGTGGTACAGCAAAGCGTTTTAAAAAGACTGGGTCTGGTAAATTAAAACGTTCCCACGCTTATACAAGCCACTTATTCGCTAACAAATCTACTAAGCAAAAACGTAAACTCCGCAAAGCGGCAGTTGTTTCTAAAGGCGATTTCAAACGCATTCGCCATATGCTAGACATGATCAAGTAATTTCTTTAAACATTAGGAGGGAAAAGATATGCCACGTGTAAAAGGCGGTACAGTTACTCGCAGACGTCGTAAAAAAGTTCTTAAATTAGCCAAAGGTTATTTTGGTTCTAAACATACATTATACAAAGTTGCTAACCAGCAAGTTATGAAATCCGGAAACTATGCTTTCCGCGATCGTCGCCAGAAAAAACGCGACTTCCGTAAACTTTGGATCACTCGTATCAATGCAGCTGCTCGCATGAACGGTCTTTCTTACAGCCGTTTAATGCACGGTTTGAAGCTTGCAGGCATCGAAGTGAACCGCAAAATGCTTGCTGACTTGGCAGTTGTAGATGCTAACGCATTCGCAGAACTTGCTAACCAAGCAAAAGCTAAACTTGACAAGTAATTGAAGCTTCAGCCATTCTCTTTTAATAAGGGGATGGCTTTTTTCTATATAATGAATTAATGAATGGAATCGGGGAGATTTTATGTTGGCGATCGTGATTATCTGTTATCTCATTTTTATCAATCTGTTCGGCTTGATCATTATGAAAGTGGATAAAGAAAGGGCGAAAAAGGGGAAGTATCGTATAAGGGAAAGCAGTCTGTGGAAGGCTGCCTTGTTTGGAGGTGCACTCGGGACGACTGCGGGAATGAACATGTTCAGGCATAAAACGAAGCATGCTCAATTTAAATGGGGATTCCCTTTGCTTGCAATAGTGGAAGCGGCGTTATATGTATGGGGGCTTTGGACTTGGCTTTCCTGATTTTATAAAAAAGGATTTCAATTAAGCAATAAATTGAAATCCTTCCTTTGTTCTTTATGAGCGGTGCTTTTCCATGAATTCTTTTATGGGGCTTTTCCAGTCGATTTTGGCGTGTGGATATGCCCCTGAGATCTCGCTTTCCAGGAATAAAAAGTCTTCGCTTTTCAAACCGGCAAGCTGATCTGGGTTTCGCGGCCAAACAAATATGGAAACGACATCAAAGGCATCTTCTGTCGTGCCTAAATATTTTTCACCCTCGAACAAAACACCTTTATAGGTAAGGAGGAAATTTTTCCTTACATTGCCCATATTGTCGTGAAAAAAATATTCCTTCTTTTCATGGGCAAGCTCAAGCTTCCTTTTTGGATCTGTGATAAATTTAAAAGCTTTGTACAATAAATAAAGAATAAGAGCAAAAATGACGAAGCGAAAAAGCCATAACATCAGATGAGGCCTCCTTTACCAATGATCATCCATCATTTACGATTAAGAAAGAAAAAAGTTTCACGTTTTTCAACGATTTTTGAAAGGATGTGCTGCTATGGATATTCAATCCTTATTCACAATGCAAAAAGAATTGGATGGATTTATTGAAAGGGAAAGAGGGCTTGAAGGTCAAGACCTTTTTCAGGAAAAGCTGCTGGCCCTATTAGTGGAGATTGGCGAGCTTGCAAATGAAACCAGATGCTTCAAGTTCTGGAGTTCAAAACCGGCTTCACCAAAAGATGCGATTCTCGAAGAGTTTGTAGATGGAGTCCATTTTATCCTGTCTCTTGGCATCATCAAAGGCTATGATTCCAAAAAGTTATCCGTTGATGTTTCAGACACCCATGGCAACGATCCTGTAAAGGCGTTCCTGTCTATTTACAGCTCTGTAGATGAATTTGCAAAGAATAAAGATTTTCCTAACTACCATAGCCTTCTTAATTCCTACTTTTCATTGGGTAATACACTGGGCTTCACCCCTATGGAAGTGGAGGCAGCCTATAAGAAGAAAAATGAAATTAATTTCACGCGCCAGCATGAGGGATATTAAATGGCTGAATTTTTGTACTTTTTAAAGCAGTTTAGTATAATGACACTAGGTTCAGATATAAAAATGGGGGGATAAGAATGACAAAATTAGATTCTACATTGGAAATGCTGAAAGAATTAACAGATGCAAAAGGAATCCCTGGCAATGAGAGAGAACCAAGGGAAGTCATGAAAAAATACATAGAGCCATTTGCTGATGAAATTCTTACAGATGGATTGGGCAGTTTGATCGCGAAAAAGTCAGGGGATGAAAACGGCCCTAAAATTATGGTTTCCGGCCATCTTGACGAAGTCGGTTTCATGGTGACACAAATCGATGATAAAGGATTTCTTCGCTTTCAGCCTGTAGGTGGATGGTGGTCTCAAGTCATGCTTGCACAACGTGTGACGATTGTGACCAATAAAGGGGATGTAACCGGTGTCATCGGTTCCAAACCTCCGCATATCCTTCCTGCAGAAGCAAGAAGGAAACCAGTTGAAATCAAGGATATGTTCATTGATATCGGTGCACAAAGCAAGGAAGAAGCAGCGGAGTGGGGTGTACGCCCAGGCGACATGGTCGTTCCATATTTTGAATTCACTGTCATGAACAATGAGAAGATGCTTCTTGCTAAAGCATGGGATAACCGCATCGGCTGTGCCATCGCCATCGATGTTTTGAAGAACCTGAAAGATGCAGATCATGCAAACGTAGTCTATGGTGTAGGAAGCGTACAGGAAGAGGTCGGCCTTCGCGGCGCTAAGACAGCAGCTGCTGTCATCAAGCCGGATATCGCTTTTGCTGTAGATGTGGGCATCGCTGGTGATACACCAGGGATTTCTGAAAAAGAAGCAATGAGCAAAATGGGCAAAGGTCCTCAGATCATCCTATATGATGCTTCCATGGTATCCCACAAAGGACTTCGTGATTTCGTAGTCAATGTGGCAGAAGAGCACAGCATCCCATATCAGTTCGACGCCATCCCAGGCGGTGGAACAGATGCAGGCTCCATCCATGTAACGGTCAATGGTGTTCCATCCCTTGCCATTACGATTGCTACAAGATACATCCATTCTCATGCAGCGATGCTTCACAGAGATGACTATGAGAATGCAGTCAAACTAATCACCGAAGTCATCAAAAAGCTTGATAAGGACACAGTCCATAACATTAAATTTGAATAGAATCATTAAAATGAAAAAGGAAAGCCGCGTATTGGGCTTTCCTTTTTCGTTAAGTTTGTTCTGCCGGATTATTTGAGGCCTTCTTCCAATGTTTCCAGAATCATGGCTTTTTCGTTTTCGTCAGCATGCTGCCAGAAAACTTCGAACAGGACGCCAAGGCCGGGAAGCATTTTTTCTTCGCCGCTTTGAATGGCATCAACGATAGTATCTTTCAGCTGATCCTGATTATTGCCAGAAACGTTGTGGATGATGGCATTCCGCAAATTTAAGCCCATGAACAATGCACCTCGCTATTTGGTATAAATGAACCGTTCACCCTTATTGATTTCTTCTGCTAGTGAACGCTCCTATATTTAGCATTTCTCGAATTGGTTTTATTATGTATGGAACATACGGTATAATGGACTATCGGTAATTAGAGAAAAGTGAGAGGTGCGACACACTTGAATTATATACAATCATCCAAAAATCCACAGATCAAACAATGGAAAAAGCTGCTGACCAAAAAAGAACGCTCGAAAACGGGGCAGTACATAATAGAAGGGTTTCACCTGGTAGAAGAAGCCCTCAAACAGCCGGGGACTGTAGTGGAACTGATGGCACTCCAAGACATTGAAATTCCGAATTCCTGGGATCTCAATGATATATCCATCACCTATTTATCGGAAGATGCTGCCAAAGCGATTTCAGATACAGAAACTCCTCAAGGAATTTTTGCCGTATGCCTCGAACCAAAGAATCATGTGAATGTATCGGGTGTGAAAAAAGTATTGATGATTGATTCCGTACAGGATCCCGGCAATCTCGGGACCATGATCCGGACTGCAGATGCGGCAGGACTCGATTTGGTCATACTTGGTGAAGGAAGTGCTGATCTATATAATCCTAAAGTTCTTCGTTCGGCTCAAGGAAGCCACTTTCATTTAAATGTAGCAAGGGGAAGCATTGCTGATTGGATTGCTGATCTTTCAGGCCATGGACTGCCTGTCTACGGTACATCCCTTGAGAATGGGGAGCCATTCAGCCAAGTTTCGCCAAACGGCACTTTTGCCTTAATTGTCGGAAATGAAGGGAGCGGTGTTTCAAAGGAACTGTTAGAGAAGACGGATAAGAATCTTTACATCCCTATTTACGGTCAAAGCGAGTCATTGAATGTAGCTGTTGCTGCAGGCATTCTCATGTATTATTTAAGAGGATGAGCCCGTTTTTGGAAAAAGGTTTGAAATGCCGCATTGAAAGTAATATAATAAAAAAATAATTGCATATTCAAAAGAACGATGACGGAGAAAAGTAGCTGGAAAACTGCCATTCAGGAAGGAATTGCCGAGACTGAGAGTAATTCCATGGAAAGACCAGGCGAAGTTCACCTCCCGAGTCAGCACCGGGACCGCTTTAGAGTGTAAAGGTGCTGCGGCCTAGACCGTTATTTCAATGAAGATAGCAGGTTTTTTGTTTTTACCTGCTAACAAGGGTGGTACCGCGATACATATCCTCGTCCCTTTTTTAGGGGCGGGGTTTTTTTATTTTCATTTTTACCTTAAGGAGGAAGTAAGATGGAGCAAAAATTGTTAGAGCTTCAAAATGAGGCAATCAGCCAAATTGAGAATGCTGAGGATTTAAAATCCCTTAATGACATAAGAGTCGCTTATCTTGGGAAGAAAGGACCAATCACGGAAGTACTTCGCGGAATGGGGAAGCTGTCTGCTGAAGAACGTCCGAAAATGGGGGCGCTCGCCAATGATGTCAGAAGCGCAATCCAAGAAAAACTGGATGAGAAATTAATAAGGCTTGAGCAGGAGGCTGTATCGAAACAGCTGGAATCAGAAACAATCGATGTAACCCTTCCAGGCAGACCTGTAAAACAAGGCAACCATCATCCTTTGACACGAATCGTTGAAGAAATCGAAGATCTTTTCATTGGAATGGGATATCAGGTCGCAGAAGGTCCTGAAGTAGAACAGGACTACTACAATTTTGAAGCGCTGAATCTGCCGAAAGGACATCCGGCGCGCGACATGCAGGATTCCTTCTATATCACGGAAGATACTCTCCTCCGCACACATACTTCCCCCGTGCAGGCGAGAACGATGGAGAAGCATCAGGGGAAAGGTCCAGTCAAAATCATCTGCCCTGGAAAGGTTTATAGAAGGGATAGTGATGATGCAACCCACTCCCACCAATTTATGCAAATTGAGGGGCTTGTCATTGATGAAAAAATTACAATGGCAGATTTAAAGGGAACATTGGAAGTGTTTGCAAAGAAAATGTTCGGAAGCGATCGGGAAATCAGATTGCGCCCAAGCTTCTTCCCATTCACGGAGCCATCTGTTGAAATGGATATCTCCTGCAAAATCTGCGGTGGAAAAGGCTGCAGTGTTTGTAAGGGAACTGGCTGGATTGAAATATTGGGAGCTGGGATGGTTCATCCCAACGTCCTTGAAATGGCAGGATTCGATTCCAAGAAATACACTGGCTTTGCATTTGGAATGGGGCCGGAGCGAATCGCCATGCTGAAATATGGCATCGATGATATCCGCCATTTCTATACAAACGATATCCGATTCTTGAAGCAGTTTGCAAAATATGAGGCGTAAGGGAAGGAGAGCAGAAAATGTTTGTTTCTTATAAATGGTTAGAGGAATATGTAGATTTAAATGGAGTGACAGCTGAACAGCTCGCAGATAAAATCACAAGAAGCGGGATTGAGGTCGAAGGCGTAGAGATGGCTGCAGAAGGCGTGAAAGGTGTTGTCGTTGGCCACGTCCTTGAATGCGAACCTCATCCAGAGGCTGATAAATTGAATAAGTGCCTGGTTGATGTCGGAGAGGAAGAACCCGTGCAAATCATCTGTGGTGCTCCCAATGTGGCAAAAGGACAAAAAGTGGCAGTGGCAAAAGTGGGTGCTGTCCTCCCCGGGAACTTTAAAATCAAAAAGGCAAAGCTCCGCGGTGAAGAATCATTCGGGATGATCTGCTCCCTTCAGGAACTCGGAGTGGAAGGAAAGCTTGTCCCTAAGGAATATGCAGAAGGGATCTTCGTATTCCCGAATTCAGCAGAAGCTGGAGAGGATGCTCTCTCATTACTGAACTTGGATGATGAAGTCCTGGAGCTTGGATTGACCCCTAACCGTTCAGACTGCTTAAGCATGCTTGGTGTTGCATATGAGGTTGCAGCCATCCTAGGTAGTGATGTCAAACTTCCTCAAGTGGAAAATCGAGCTGCGTCTGAGCAGACATCTGACTACATCTCGGTAAATGTAGAAGCGAAGGAAGACAATCCGCTTTATATTGCCAAAGTCATTAAAAATGTAAAAATCGGTCCGTCTCCATTATGGATGCAGACACGTTTGATGTCTGCAGGCATCCGTCCGCATAATAATGTAGTGGATATCACGAATTATGTGCTTCTTGAATATGGCCAGCCTCTTCATGCATTTGACTATGACCGCTTAGGTTCAAAAGAAATCGTGGTCAGGAAAGCAAAGCAGGATGAAGTCATTGTGACTTTAGATGATGCAGAACGTACATTATCTTCTGATCAGCTTGTCATCACGAATGGCAAAGAGCCTGTCGCTTTAGCAGGCGTCATGGGCGGAGCAAACTCCGAAGTGCAGCAGGATACGACGACTGTTCTTTTAGAGTCTGCTTATTTTGACGGCCAGGCAGTCCGTCAAGCTTCCAAGGCGCATGGACTTAGAAGTGAGGCAAGTGCCCGCTTTGAAAAAGGAGTCGATCCCAAACGTGTAATGAAAGCTGCCGAAAGAGCTGCTGAATTAATGGTGAAATATGCAGGCGGAGAAGTCCTGGCAGGAGAAGTGATTTCAGATTCCATGGATGCAGCCGAGGCAGTCGTAACGATTACGCTGGAGAAAATAAACCGCGTCCTTGGCACGGATATTACGAAAGAAGAAGTGCTTTCAATCTTCAAGCGTCTTCAATTTAAAGCATCTGTTGAAGGGGACACCTTTACTGTAACGGTTCCGACACGTCGGGGAGATATTACGATTCCGGAAGATCTAGTAGAAGAAGTCGCTCGTTTATACGGCTATGACAACCTTCCAAAAACACTTCCGACGGGTTCATCCTTGCCAGGCGGATTGACTCCATACCAAAGCAAGAGAAGAATTACGAGAAGGTTCTTTGAAGGAGCAGGACTTAATCAGGCAGTGACCTATTCACTCACAAGTGCTGAAAAAGCAGTCCAATATGCATTGGATGTCCGCACTCCAGTCAAGCTTTCCATGCCGATGAGTGAAGAAAGAAGCTATCTTCGCCTCAGCATCCTTCCTCAATTGCTTGAAGTGGTTTCCTACAACCTTGCACGCCAGGCAGATTCGATTGCATTGTTCGAACTTGGTGCAACGTTCTTAAGCAATGGAGATGGAGAACTGCCAGCTGAAGAAGAGCATATTGCCGGTGCTTTGACTGGCCAATGGCATATGCATCAATGGCAGGGTGAGAAAAAGCCGGTGGATTTCTATGTGGCTAAAGGGATTCTGGAAGGCCTCTTTGAAAAATTGGCAGTGAATGAATCCATCTCCTATCGTGCTGCAGCAATCGAAGGAATGCATCCTGGCCGTACGGCAGAAGTGCTATTAAATGGAGAAGTGATCGGATATGTCGGCCAGGTTCACCCGCATGTACAGAAGAACTTGGATTTGAAAGAAACGTACGTATTTGAACTGAAAGCTGCTCCATTATTCAATGCGGAACTTGAACCGCTTCAATATGAAGCTATCCCTCGTTTCCCTTCCATTACAAGGGATATTGCCCTTGTTGTAGACAAATCAGTAGGAGCTGGGGAGATCAAAGAGGTGATTCTGTCAGCAGGAGGCAGACTTCTTAAGGATGTTCATATCTTTGACCTTTATGAAGGTGAGCATATGGAGCCTGGGAAGAAATCCGTTGCTTATTCACTAAGATATTTTGATCCGGAGAAGACGTTGACGGATGATGAGGTAGTGAAGGCACATGACAAAGTTCTTGCAGCAGTAAAAGAAAAGACTGGTGCACAACTAAGAGGATAATGTGAATAAACGAAAAAAGAGGATGCTCAAAAATTACCTTTGAGCATCCTCTTTTCATTATTTTATCTAATTTAAACTGGTTATAGAGAAAGATTGAGAGGGAATCCACTCCCTTTCCGCGGACGAACTGGCAAGCCTCCTCGCTTTGCTGAGGGGTCTTTCCAGCCCGTTTTTCCGCCGGAGTGTCGCAGATTCCCTCTCAATCACAACAATCCCATCCCAGTCGTTACTCACTTTTATCAATCATTTCTTTCCCGCTATTTTCATTGCCTTTTGTGTATTGGCGAAGTGCAGTTTTGTGAATTCTTCAAGTGCTGCTTCTCCTTTTGAAAGGATCAGTCTTGCTGCTGCTTTGTCCACGATGGGGCCAGCGCCTTTTGGTATGGTGAATCCGGCTTTTTCACTTAGGGTATCCATGGCTTTTAAAAAGGCGTAGCGTGCAATGATGGAGGCTGCTGCTACAGCAATGTGGATGCTTTCGCCTTTTGTACTGAAGTAGACACGGTCCCGAATAATTCTTTTTTGTCCCTGAATATGTTTATAGTAGGTATTGGCTTCAGTGAATTGGTCGATCAAGATCGCTTCCGGCACAGTCGGCTCAATTTTCTCCAGCAGGTTTTGAATGGCATGATTATGCAGGATGGCTTTGATCTTGCCCTGGCTCATTCCCTTCCTTTGCCATTGGTTATATTTTTTATTTGGCAGCGTCAATAAACTGTAAGGAATGAATTTCAGCAAGGTCTTTGCTATTTCAATGATTTGGGGGTCGCTCAAATTTTTTGAATCTTTGACACCGAGTTCTTTTAAAAGAGGGATCTGAGACCGTTCAACATACGCGCTCACGACGGTAATCGGCCCGAAATAATCGCCTGTGCCGACTTCATCAGAACCGATGAGTGAAAGGTCTGAGATGTTATCAGGGAGTGCCATGCCTGACGTTTTTGTTTTAAGGGATTTAGGTTTTGCGGGTGCAGCTGTCCCCCATTTCAACGATTCTGCTTCTCCATTGGCTCCTTGGAATAATACTTTTCCGGATTTATATGCCGTTATGGTACATCCATTGATTTTAGCAGAAAACACTCCTCCCTGAGGGACTTTTTCCACCAAAGCCGTTTTATAATGATCTTTCATTTTTAAAATCGTTTCAGCTGTTGCTGAAATGACTGCATTTGCCAAAATAGTTCACGCTCCCTTGTTATCCATACATGTCTATGATACGTCAATAAAGGACAAATTTCATTCCCTTCATTTTTTTTTCATGGTAATATAAAGATTAGGATTCTTTAGATTGGGGGAAGAACGGTTGTGCAAGTAAGAAAAAACAAAGCAACT
The DNA here is from genome assembly GCF_050990905.1 of Falsibacillus pallidus. Classification (GTDB taxonomy): domain Bacteria; phylum Bacillota; class Bacilli; order Bacillales; family DSM-25281; genus Falsibacillus; species Falsibacillus pallidus_A. The sequence continues at coordinate 2,873,486 of NZ_CP158866.1, read as the reverse complement.
GTTACAATTCACGAACAGCAATATGATATTGTCAGTACCGAATCAGTCGAGCATATTCAGCGCGTTGCTTCGATTGTAGATGATAAACTGCGTGAACTCCATAAGAACAACCCCTACCTCGGGTTGAATCGCCTTGCCGTGCTGACAGCAGTGAATGCTGTTCATGACCTGGTGAAACTGGAAGAAGAGCTTGAACTCCTTCGGAAGGAAATCAATAAGTTAAAGGGTTGAATAGGATGCTTGATATTGCAATTTTAGTGATTTTTATTATGGGCTTCTTTGTTGGATTGAGAAGGGGATTCATCCTGCAGCTCATCCATATGATCGGATTTGCTGCAGCATTCATTGCAGCGTATTTTTACTATGATGAACTTGCACCAAAATTGAGATTATGGATTCCATATCCATCATTGGACAACAGCAGCACGCTCAAAATGATCTTTGACGGCGGGGGAATGGATGAGGCCTACTATAGGGCGATTGCATTCGTCATTATTTTCTTTGCGGTAAAGATTGTTCTTCATATCATTGGTTCCATGCTCGATTTCGTAACGAATATCCCTGTCATTAAACAGCTAAACGTATGGGCAGGTGGAATTCTCGGGTTCATTGAAGTTTATTTGATCATTTTTATTCTTTTGTATATCGGTGCCCTTTTGCCGATCGCAGCAATCCAGGAGGCATTGGATAAATCGATCATTGCAGAGGCCATGATCAAGAATACTCCTGTATTTTCCGAAAGACTGCAAGAATGGTGGATCAACTACGTAGCATCTTAAGATCGGAGCTGACTCATACCGGGCAAGACAGCACAGCCATGCAGCAGAAAAGATGCATGCAGTGCTTATGGCCCAAGGTATGGCAGTTCCGATTTTTTCTTTTTGTCCACATTTGCTACTATAATGAAGATAGACTTTTTATCAGTGAAAGGTGCGACGGATCATGAATAAAAAAGACGTCATCAGACTGCTTGAACATATAGCCATTTATATGGAATTAAAAGGAGAAAATACATTCAAAGTTGCCGCATTCCGAAAAGCGGCTGCTGCACTTGAAAGCGATGATCGAAGCCTGAAAGATATAACAGACTTCCAATCCCTTTCAGGCATCGGCAAAGGAACTGCCGCTGTTATCGAAGAATATATAGAGAACGGGACATCCAGTGTGCTGGATGAATTAAAGAAAGAAGTACCGAGTGGGCTCATTCCCCTTCTGCAGCTGCAGGGCCTCGGAGGGAAGAAGATTGCGAAACTCTATCAAGAGCTTGGCGTAGTGGATATGGAAACGCTGCAAACTGCATGCGAAGAAGGGAAAGTAAAAGAACTGGCAGGGTTCGGGAAGAAGACAGAAGAAAAGATTCTCGAGGCCATCAGCCAGTCGGGAAAAAGGCCGGACAGGCTCCCTCTCGCCTATATGCTGCCGATAGCAGAAACGCTTGAAAAGCATTTGAAGGATATGGATGGAATCATACGCTTTTCCAGGGCGGGAAGCCTCAGAAGACTTCGGGAAACGATCAAGGACCTTGATTTCATCATTGCCACCGAAAATCCTCAAAAAGTGAAGGACCAGCTGATGTCGCTGCCGGATATAAAAGAGGCCATTGCGAATGGAATGACGAAGGTATCGCTCACTTTTGAATGGGACTATGATATTTCCGTAGATTTCCGCTTGGTGGAACCAAAAGAATTCGCAACAGCCCTTCACCATTTTACAGGCTCAAAGGATCATAATGTGAGAATGAGACAGCTTGCCAAAGAAAGAGGCGAGAAAATAAGTGAATACGGAGTAGAGAATGCTGAAACGGGTGAAATTCTGACATTCGAAACAGAACAGGATTTTTTCGCCCATTTCAACTTGCCGTTTATTCCCCCAGAAATCAGGGAGGATGGAAGTGAAGTGGAGCTATTCAAATCAGAAGACTCCATTGTTTCCCTCGAAAACATCAAAGGCGACCTTCACATGCACAGTACATGGTCGGATGGTGCATTCTCCATAGAGGAAATGGTTGTCGCATGCAGGGAAAAAGGCTATGAATATATGGCCATCACAGATCACTCCCAATACTTAAAAGTCGCGAATGGGCTGACAGAAGAAAGAGTCAGGAAGCAGATGAAGGAGATAAGAAGTTTAAATGAAAAATATGATGATATAACTATACTTTCAGGGATCGAAATGGATATCTTGCCTGATGCCACTCTTGATTATTCAGATGATCTCCTGCAGGAATTGGATATTGTCATTGCATCAATCCACTCCAGTTTCTCTCAGTCTAAGGGGAAAATCATGGAGAGGCTGAAGACCGCACTGATCAATAATCATGTGGATATCATCGCCCACCCTACAGGACGGCTGATCGGAAGGCGTGAAGGCTACCCGGTTGATATGGACATGCTGATCGATTTGGCTAAGGAGACAAATACAGCTCTTGAGCTGAATGCCAATCCAAATCGACTGGATTTATCATCAGAGAATATAGCCAAAGCCCAAAAGTCAGGTGTGAAGATTGTGATTAATACGGATGCCCACAACAAAGATAACCTGAAATTCATGGCGCTGGGTGTCGCTGCCGCAAGAAAAGGCGGCATCGCCCCTGAAAATATCCTGAATACGTATAGCAAGGATCAATTAATGGCGTTTTTGAAGCGCCACGACAATGTGTAGCATAGAAGGGAGAATATCTCCATGTTAGAAAAAGTATTAAGGACATTAGAGTTCGATAAAATTAAAAATCAATTGATGGAGTTTGCTTCATCTGCATTGGGAGCAGCTAAAATAAAACAGCTTGTTCCATCTTCATCCTATGAAGAAGTGGTATTGATGCATGAAGAAACGGACGAAGCAGCAAGTGTTATCAGATTAAAAGGGAATGTGCCTTTGGCTGGCATCCATGATATCAGGCCGCATGTGAAAAGATCCGAAATCGGCGGGGTTCTGAGTCCGCATGATTTTGTACAGATTGCCAGCACCATGCATGCGAGCAGAGTGATCAAGAAATTCATAGATGATGTTGTGGAGCAGGATGCAATCCAGATCCCCATTTTAGCTGAAAAAGCGGATCGGATGGCTGTACTGACTCCTTTGGAACATGAAATTCGAAATGCCATTGATGACAATGGAGAAGTCCTCGATTCTGCCAGCCCTGAATTAAGGAACATCAGAAACCAATCGAGAACGAACGAAGCGCGTGTAAGGGAAAAACTTGAGGGGTACATCCGTTCAAGCAATGCCGCTAAAATGCTTTCTGATGCAATCATTACGATCAGGAATGATCGGTATGTCATTCCGGTCAAACAGGAATACCGCAGCCATTACGGGGGGATTGTCCATGACCAATCTTCATCAGGTCAAACATTATTCATAGAACCACAGTCTGTGGTCCAGCTTAACAATCAACTGCGGGAACTACGAATGAAGGAACAGGAAGAAATCGATAAGATCCTTCAGCAGCTCTCCCAGGAAATTGCCGCGGTGAGCCACGAACTTTTTCAAATCGTTGGCGTCCTTGCGGAATTGGATTTTCTATTTGCAAAAGCAAGATTCGGTAAATCGATTAAGGCTTCCAAACCGAGCATCAATGATCAAGGAATCGTCCGTTTGTATAAAGCGCGCCATCCTATGCTTCCGATAGATGAGGCAGTGGCGAATGACATCATCATTGGAGATGATTATTCTACAATCGTTATCACAGGCCCTAACACCGGGGGTAAGACGGTCACACTGAAAACAATCGGGCTATCCACCCTCATGGCACAAGCAGGATTGCAGATTCCAGCATTGGATGGTTCAGAGATAGCTGTCTTTAAACAAGTCTTTGCGGATATTGGGGATGAGCAATCCATTGAACAAAGCTTGAGTACATTTTCTTCTCATATGGTGAATATTGTCGACATCTTAAAGAATGTGGATCACGAGAGCCTGGTTTTATTTGATGAATTAGGGGCTGGTACGGATCCGCAGGAAGGTGCAGCATTGGCCATTTCCATCCTGGATGAAGTATACAATCGAGGAGCAAAAGTCATTGCGACCACCCACTATCCTGAGTTGAAGGCATATGGATATAATCGCGAAGGTGTCGTCAATGCAAGTGTTGAATTCGACATCGAAACGTTGAGCCCGACCTATAAGCTATTGATCGGGGTGCCAGGGCGAAGCAATGCATTTGAAATATCCAAACGCCTTGGACTGAATGATGATGTCATTCAGAATGCAAGATCTTATATTGGTACAGATACGAACAAAGTTGAGAAAATGATTGCTTCCCTTGAAACAAGCCGCAAACTGGCTGAAGATGAGGAAAGAGAAGCATCTGAGCTATTGAAGAGCGCTGAAAAACTCCATAAGGATCTTCAGAAACAGATGATTGAGTTTTATGAAAAGCGTGATTCCCTGTTTGAAAAAGCAGAGCAAAAAGCAGCAAAACTAGTGGATGCTGCCAAAGACGAAGCCGAAGATATCATCAAAAATCTGAGGCAGATGCAACTGGAGAAAAATGCGGAAATAAAAGAACATGAACTGATTGAAGCAAGAAAAAGGCTTGAGGAAGCTGCTCCTAATCTTCCAAAATCCAAAAAAACAGCCGCTAAAACTCAAACAAAGCATGTTCTTGCTCCAGGTGACGAAGTGAAAGTCCTGAGCTTCAATCAAAAAGGACATCTTGTGGAAAGGGTTTCAGCACAAGAGTGGCAAGTGCAAATCGGCATCATGAAAATGAAAGTGAAGGAATCCGATCTGGAGTTCATCAAATCACAGCAGCCAAAAGTGGAAGCAAGACCGGTTGCTACTGTGAAGGGACGGGATTTCCATGTCAGTCTTGAACTTGATCTGCGCGGCGAAAGGTATGAGAATGCTCTCTTGAGAGTTGAGAAGTATCTGGATGACGCCGTTCTTGCAGGCTATCCCCGCGTATCGATCATCCATGGAAAAGGAACCGGTGCACTGCGCCAGGGCGTCCAGGAATATTTGAAAAATCACCGCAATGTGAAGCGTACCCGTTTTGGAGAAGCAGGTGAAGGGGGAAGCGGTGTCACCGTCGTTGAATTGAAGTAGGGATAAGGGGGATGAGGATCAAGTGAATCCTTTTTGGGAAAATGAGTATGTACAGACCGCAGGGTATTATAGTGTAGTCATCCTTTGCATGGTTTTATTTTTGGCAGTCTTTGAATTTGTCACAAAATATAAGAATTGGGAAGAAATCAAAAAAGGAAATCTGGCTGTAGCCATGGCAACAGGAGGAAAGATATTTGGTATTGCAAATATCTTCCGCCATTCCATCATGCAGCACAATACATTGTTCACCATGATCATATGGGGAGTATTCGGATTCGTCCTTCTTTTAATTGGATACTTCATATATGAATTTTTGACTCCGAAGTTCAAAATCGATGAAGAAATCCAACAGGATAATCGGGCAGTAGGATTTATCTCCATGGTCATTTCAGTAGGATTATCTTTTGTAATCGGAGCCAGTATTTCGTAAGGAGTGGGCATAAATAATGGATACATTGGCGAAAGTGCTGCTGGCGCTCTGCGGCGGGTTTTTACTAATCGGCATCATTTATATGGTATTTTTTGCTTAAGGGAAAGAGATCAGCTGACACATGGCTGATCTTTTTTTGAATTTAATGGCACAAGAGATAAATTGTAACGGGACTTTCGATATATTATAATGAATAAAGAAATTAAAATTTTCTAATTTTTTATGCGGTATATTAGAAAGGAGGATTTATATGTCAATTAAGCCGTGGCTTTCGCAATATCCGGAAGAGATCCCTGCATCCATCCCTTACGCTCCCATTCCGGTTCAATCCTATTTGGCTGAAGCAGCTGCCAAGTATCCAGAAAAAACGGCCATTCATTTTCTTGGCAAAGAAATGAAATATAAGGAAGTTCATGAAGCAGCACTGAAGCTGGCCAATTATCTACAGGGCCTGGGAGTTAAAAAAGGAGACCGGGTTGCAATCATGCTTCCGAATACTCCTCAGTCTGTCATAAGCTATTATGGAATCCTCTTAGCAGGAGGAATTGTAGTGCAGACGAATCCGCTGTACATGGAGCGGGAACTGGAATATCAAATGAATGATGCAGGAGCGAAAGTCATCATCACCATGGATATACTTTACCCAAGAGTGATGAAAGTCAAAGAAGCGACCTCCTTGGAACATGTTATTGTAACCGCTATCAAAGACTATCTTCCATTCCCGAAGAATCTTGTCTATCCTTTCATGCAGAAAAAACAATATGGGATAGTCGTCGATGTAAAGCACAGCGGAAATAGCCATTTGCTGAAAACAATCTTGGCTGAAACGGAAGCGTCCCCAATCGAATTGGAATTTGATTTTGAAGAAGATCTCGCACTGCTTCAATATACGGGCGGAACAACAGGTTTTCCAAAAGGGGTCATGCTGACTCATAAGAACCTTGTTTCCAATGCTTCAATGTGCGATGCATGGCTTTATAAGTGCAGGAAAGGCGAAGAGGTCATCTTAGGGATCCTCCCGTTCTTCCATGTCTACGGCATGACTGCTGTCATGATTTTGGCCATCATGCAGGGATACAAAATGGTCCTGCTTCCAAAGTTCGATGCCGAGACGACATTAAAGACCATCCAAAAACAAAAGCCTACCCTTTTCCCTGGGGCACCAACGATCTATATCGGTTTATTGAATCATCCTAAACTCAAACACTATGATCTGTCTTCCATTGAATCGTGCATTAGCGGGTCAGCACCTCTGCCGGTGGAAGTACAGGAGAATTTTGAAAAAGCAACGAACGGGAAATTGGTGGAAGGCTATGGGTTGACGGAATCTTCCCCGGTAACACATGCAAATTTCCTTTGGGATAAAAAACGAATAAAAGGAAGTATAGGTGTTCCTTGGCCAGATACAGATTCAGCTATCCTTTCCATGGAAGACGGAAAACCTCTTCCTGCAGGGGAAGTAGGAGAAATCGCTGTGAAAGGCCCTCAAGTGATGAAAGGCTATTGGAAGAGGCCTGAAGAGACCGAACAGATTTTAAAGGACGGCTGGCTTTTGACTGGAGATCTTGGCTATATGGATGAAGACGGATATTTCTATGTGGTCGACCGCAAAAAAGATATGATCATTGCAGGCGGGTTCAATATTTATCCAAGGGAAATCGAAGAAGTCCTTTATGAGCATGAAGATGTCCAGGAAGCAGTGGTCGCCGGAGTTCCGGATGCCTATAGGGGAGAAACCGTGAAGGCCTATATTGTGAAAAAGGATGGCGCCGCTCTGACGGAAGAAGAGCTCAATGCTTTTGCCAGAAAGCATCTTGCAGCATACAAAGTCCCAAGAATCTATGAATTCAGGGATGAACTGCCTAAAACAGCAGTAGGGAAAATATTAAGGCGCGCCCTTGTAGAGGAAGAAAAGAAAAAAATAAAAGAAGCTTAATCCTCTTTGATAGGTTCACATTTGGAGCCGTGCATCAGGGCTCTGTATTTTTGTACTTTTATCAATATGATAGACAGGCTATTCTTGACAACTATATAGTTTCTCATTATGATAGAAATATGAATGATGGTTCATTCATCATTTCGAAAGTCAAAGAATATCAGGTGATAGCTATGAAGCGGAATAAACCAAAATATAAACAGATCATTGATGCTGCTGTCATTGTGATTGCCGATAATGGCTATCATCAAGCACAAGTTTCAAAGATTGCAAAACAAGCCGGTGTCGCAGATGGCACCATCTATCTGTACTTCAAAAATAAAGAAGATATCTTGATTTCTTTATTCCAGGAAAAAATGGGATTGTTTGTTGAAAAAATTCAAGATGTTATAGCAGGAAAACAAAAAGCGGCAGAGAAGTTATTAGTGATGATAGAAAATCATTTTAAGATTCTATCAGATGATCATCATTTGGCCATCGTCACTCAATTGGAATTGAGGCAGTCGAATAAAGATCTTCGCTTAAAGATCAATGATGTCTTAAAGGGATACTTGCTGCTGATGGATGACATCCTTCAAGAAGGCATCGATAACGGTGAATTCGATACTAAGCTTGATATCAGGCTTGCAAGGCAGATGATTTTTGGCACCATCGACGAAACAGTAACCACTTGGGTAATGAATGATCAAAAGTATGATCTGGTACAACAGGCTCCAGCCGTTCATCATCTCTTGCTTCAGGGCTGTGGACAAAAAGGAGAATAAAAGAGATAGGGGGATTGGTGTGCAGTACTTATCTTTAAGAAAAGACAATCATGTGGGCTTTGTAACCCTGAACCGCCCTCCAGCGAATGCATTGGCTTCTGGTGTGATCGAAGAGCTATCACTGCTGCTGGATGAAGTGGAAAAAGATGAAGAAATCAGAGTCCTGCTTCTGCACGGCGAAGGAAGATTCTTCTCAGCGGGAGCGGATATTAAAGAATTCACTTCCATTCAAACGGGAGAAGACTTCGCAAAACTTGCAGGCAAGGGACAGGATATATTTGAAAGGCTTGAACAATTCGGGAAGCCAGTCATTGCAGCCATTCATGGTGCTGCTCTTGGCGGAGGACTTGAATTGGCGATGGCATGCCACATCCGCTATGTAAGTGAAAATGCAAAATTAGGCCTTCCTGAACTTCAATTGGGACTAGTTCCCGGATTTGCTGGTTCACAGAGGCTTCCACGATATGTCGGGATGCCAAAAGCGGCTGAAATGCTTTTGACAAGCGAGCCGATCACAGGAACAGAAGCAGTATCCTGGGGACTCGCCAATGCGGCATACCCGGAAGAGAACTTGTTAGAAGAGGCTTCAAAGACGGCTCATAAAATAGCCGAGAAAAGCCCGGTTGCCATGAAAGCGGCAATCGAACTTCTCAACTACGCCAAAAACCATGACTATGCAAATGGCGTAAAGCGAGAAGGAGAACTATTCGGCCACGTTTTCATGTCTGAAGACGGCAAAGAAGGAATCAGCGCATTCATAGAAAAAAGAAAGCCTGAATTTAAAGGGAAATAAAAATAGTAAAATAAAAAATAAATTTTTTTACCATTAATTTTCTTAATATTTTAAACTAAAATAATGTTTTCATTATTAGGAGGGCACAAAATGAACATCTTCGTTTTAATGAAGCGAACTTTTGACACAGAAGAAAGAATCACCATTTCCGGCGGCCAGATCAATGAAGACGGCGCTGAATTCATTATTAACCCATACGACGAATACGCAGTGGAAGAAGCAATCCAGCTTCGAGACGCACACGGCGGTGAAGTGACAGTCGTGACTGTAGGGAACAGCGAAGCAGAAAAGCAGCTCCGCACAGCATTGGCAATGGGCGCTGACAAAGCTGTCCTGATCAATACAGAAGATGATCTGGAATATGGGGATCAATTTACAACTGCAAAAATTTTAGCTGAATACTTAAAGGATAAAGATGCAGATATCATCCTTGGCGGAAACGTAGCCATTGACGGCGGATCTGGACAGGTTGGACCGCGTGTTGCCGAATTGCTTGACATCCCATATGTAACAACCATTACGAAATTGGAAGTGAACGGGGATAAGGCAACAATCGTGAGAGATGTTGAAGGAGATTCAGAAGTCATCGAAGCTTCCCTTCCATTGCTTGTGACTGCTCAGCAAGGATTGAATGAGCCGCGCTATCCTTCTTTGCCAGGAATCATGAAGGCTAAGAAAAAGCCATTGGAAGAGCTTGAACTGGATGATCTTGATTTAGATGAAGACGATGTAGAAGCAAAGACAAAGACAATTGAGATCTATCTGCCGCCTAAGAAGGAAGCAGGCAAGGTCCTTGAAGGAGATCTTCAAGATCAAGTGAAGGAACTTGTGAACCTTTTGAATAAAGAAGCGAAAGTCATATAAATAGAATACTTTTAACTCGAGAAGGACAAACAGGAGGGAATAGCATGTCTAGAAAAGTTTTGGTATTGGGTGAAGTTAGAGACGGTTCTCTTCGCAACGTTTCATTCGAAGCGGTTGCGGCTGGGAAAACAATTGCAGAGGGCGGAGAAGTTGTCGGTGTTTTAATCGGCGATTCTGTAAGCGCTTTAGGCGAGCAGCTTATCCATTACGGAGCAGACCGTGTGGTTGTAGTGGAAGATGAAAAGCTGAAGCAATATTCTTCTGATGGATTCTCCCAGGCGTTCAAAGCCGTGGCGGATGCAGAAAATCCAGAAGGAATCGTGTTTGGCCATACGGCTCTAGGAAAAGACCTTGCACCTAAAATTGCCGGCAAATTGAATACTGGCCTTATTTCGGATGCTACTGCTGTAGAAGAAGCAGGCGGCAATATCGTCTTCACAAGACCGATTTACTCCGGTAAAGCATTTGAAAAGAAAATTGTAACAGATGGCATCATTTTTGCGACAGTCCGTCCAAACAATATTCCATCACTTGAAAAAGATGAGTCTCGCAGCGGGGATGTATCATCCGTTTCAGCTGAAATCAAAGACCTCCGCACCGTTATCAAAGAAGTGGTACGCAAGGCAAGCGAGGGTGTAGACCTTTCAGAAGCAAAGGTGATCATTGCCGGTGGACGCGGTGTTAAAAGTGAAGATGGCTTTGAGCCTTTAAAAGAACTTGCGGATGTACTAGGAGGAGCAGTCGGTGCTTCACGTGGAGCATGTGATGCAGACTACTGCGACTACTCCCTGCAAATCGGCCAAACTGGGAAGGTCGTAACGCCTGACTTATATATTGCATGCGGAATCTCAGGTGCGATCCAGCATTTAGCTGGAATGTCCAATTCCAAAGTAATCGTTGCAATCAATAAAGATCCAGAGGCAAACATCTTCAAAGTGGCGGACTATGGAATCGTTGGAGACTTGTTCGAAGTAGTACCGATGCTGACAGAAGAATTCAAGAAACTTAAAGTAGCCAACTCATAATTATTTTCTTAAGCAAAAGCGGCTGAACGGCCGCTTTTGTGTTGCAGCTGCGCAATGAATAGCACTCGAAATTAAAGGGAAAGTTACGTACGAGCAAATCATTCGCAACATACTATAATGAGTGATATACTACGTTTAAGATTTAAGGAAATTATAGGAGGCATAACAATATGGCTATTACAAATGCAACTGATCAAAACTTTGGTGCTGAAACTAGTCAAGGGCTAGTATTGGCTGATTTCTGGGCTCCGTGGTGCGGACCTTGTAAAATGATCGCTCCAGTACTTGAAGAGCTTGACTCTGAAATGGGCGACAAAGTAAAAATCGTGAAAGTGGATGTAGACGAAAACCAAGAAACTGCAAGCAGCTTCGGAGTTATGAGCATCCCTACTTTGATTGTTCTAAAAGACGGGGAAGTCGTTGATAAAGTAATCGGATTCCAGCCAAAAGAAGCTTTGGCAGAACTTTTAAACAAACACGCATAATCAATCTTCGCAAGAAAAGCTGCCGGACCACGGCAGCTTTTCTTATTAAAAGTATATTGCTTACTGCTTGCCCAGTAAGGCCATTAAAGCCTTATAAATCAGGAAAAGAGAGAAAATCACAATTGCCAATATACCTATTAAAGTAGTTATTGGCGCAATGCTTGCCAAAAAGGTGCCTGCTAAAGGAACTTTAATTAGTGCCAGGCCGGCTAATATACCAGCTAACATCAAAAGAATTAATCGATCCATTCTGTTCACCCTCCTCTCGATGCATTATATGTCCATATAAAAGGTTGAGTGACCCCAGAATGCTATACATATTGACAAAGAACATCTATAGAAATGATTAAATGTAAGCGCAGACAATACTTGATTTTAAAGGGGAATGTAAAATGAATAAAAATTTTTTCGTGCAAAATAGAAAACGATTAGCAGAAGTGCTGCCGGATGAATCAATCACCATTCTTTTTGCTGGGCAAGCACCTTATAAAACTGCAGATGAACTGTACAAATTTGTTCCAAATCGTAATTTTTATTATCTCACCGGCGTTAATGAACCGAACGTTGCATTAGTGATTAAAAAAAGCGGTAATGAAATTAAAGAAACGCTTTATATCGAAAAAGCAGATCCAGTTATGGAGAAATGGGTTGGAAAAACAGTTTCGGAAGAAGAAGCAAAAGATATATCGGGCATTGACCATGTGGCTTATAATGAAACATTTGAAAAAACGCTTTCTAACATATTCTTCTTAGAAAATATAAAGAATGTTTGTCTGGACTTAGAAAGGCGAGAGTGGTCCGGTGCCTGCACAAAAACTCTGCAGTTTGCAAAGCACCTCCGCGAACATTATCCGCATGCAGCAATAAGCAACATTTATCCTGATATCTGTGAATTAAGGGTTATCAAAACAGATGACGAAATCCAGAAGATCAAAGAAGCAATCGCCATCACGAAAGAAGGCATATACAATGTGCTGAAGCATGCGAAATCGGAAATGATGGAGTATCAATTGGAAGCTCACTTCGATTTCACGTTAAAATCATCCGGCGTAAAGGATTTTGCCTTTAACACAATAGTAGCAAGCGGCAAAAATGCGACTGTGCTGCACTATGAAGATAATGACGCAAAAATAGTCAAAGGAGATCTCGTCCTCCTTGATCTTGGTGCACAAAAGGATTATTACAATGCAGATATCAGTTTTACATTTCCGGTGGATGGTAAATTCTCTCCCCGTCAAAAAGAAATCTACAACATCGTGTTAAAAACCTTAGAAGAAACGACGAAGATTGTTAAACCAGGTTTGAAATTTGCTGAATTAGAACAGCATGCCCGCAAGGTTCTTGTAGAAGAATGCAAGATGATTGGCCTCATTCAAGATGAATCCGAGCTGTCCAATTACTATTATCATAGCATTGGACACTTCCTTGGCCTGGATACTCATGACGTTGGATCATACAAAGACCGAGTGCTTCAGCCGGGAATGGTCGTCACCATTGAGCCGGGCTTGTACATTGAAGAAGAATCTATTGGTGTCCGGATAGAAGACGACATCCTTGTGACAGAAGATGGACACGAGAATCTTTCAAAGGACATCATCAGAACGGTTGACGACATCGAATTGTATATGTCAGAGAATAAGGTGCTGGAATAGAAGAGAAGACCCCCTTTTTGATTTTCTGCACTGTTCTGCGTTAATACCTGTTCATTTTCATTTATTCCAGCCAGCTGTATAATGAAATTATTGAAACGGCTATACATGCGGTTAGAATCGTATGAGGCTTTTTGGAGTTGGTAATATTGAATGATTTGATTAAAAATAAATTAGCCCTTCTGCCCGATCAGCCGGGGTGCTACTTGATGAAGGACCGCCAAGGAACCATCATCTATGTAGGGAAGGCGAAAATTTTAAAAAACCGCGTCCGATCTTATTTCACCGGATCCCACGACGGCAAGACGCAGAGGCTGGTCAGTGAGATAGAGGATTTTGAATATATCGTCACTTCATCCGATCTCGAAGCATTGATTTTGGAAATGAACTTGATAAAAAAATGGGACCCAAAATACAATGTCATGCTGAAGGATGATAAAAGCTATCCGTTTATTAAATTGACAGCTGAGCGCCATCCACGCCTTATCACGACAAGAAAAGTGAAAAAAGATAAAGGGAAATATTTTGGCCCGTATGCGAATGTAGGAGCGGCCAATGAAACAAAGAAGCTGCTTGACCGGCTTTATCCTTTGAGAAAGTGCTCGACACTTCCAGACCGTGTCTGCCTCTACTATCACCTTGGACAGTGCCTGGCTCCATGCGTAAAAGAAGTGAAGGATGAAACCTATAAGCAGATGGTGGATGAAATCACAAGGTTTCTTAATGGAGGGTACAAGGAAGTCAAGTTGGAATTGACGAAAAAGATGGAAGAAGCTTCTATGAATCTGGAGTTTGAACGTGCGAAGGAATTCCGGGACCAAATCATCCATATCGAAGCTACGATGGAAAAACAGAAAATGACAATGACAGATTTCACTGACAGGGATATCTTTGGGTATTCCGTTGATAAAGGATGGATGTGCGTCCAAGTATTTTTTGTCCGTCAAGGAAAGATGATTGAAAGGGATGTTTCCCTTTTCCCGGTGTATGATGAACCGGATGATGAATTCTTAACTTATTTAGGGCAGTTCTATTCGAAAAGCAATCATTTCAAGCCGAAGGAACTGCTGGTCCCAGAGTCAGTGAATGAAAATCTTGCTGCTGAACTCCTTCAGATAAAGGTATTGAAGCCAGTCAGGGGGCAGAAGAAAGACCTGGTGCGCCTGGCTGAAAAAAATGCAAAAATCGCCTTATCTGAGAAATTTGCGTTGATTGAGAAAAATGAAAAGCGTACCATCCTGGCTGTGGAAAATCTCGGAGAAGCGATGGGGATTTATACCCCGCATCGGATTGAAGCTTTTGACAACTCCAATATACAAGGAGCCGATCCGGTTTCTGCCATGGTTGTGTTTACAGATGGAAGGCCTGATAAAAAGGAATACAGGAAATATAAAATAAAAACCGTAAAAGGACCCGATGATTATGACTCCATGCGTGAAGTCATACGGAGAAGATATACCCGGGTCTTAAAGGATGGACTTCCCCTGGCGGATTTAATATTGATAGATGGGGGCAAAGGCCAGATAGAAGCTGCAAGGGACGTACTGGTGAATGAGCTTAATCTGGAGATTCCAGTCGCAGGCCTTGCAAAAGATGATAAACATAGAACATCCCTGCTCCTATTCGGGAATCCGCTTGAAGTGGTTCCGCTTGAGAGGAACAGCCAGGAATTCTATTTAATGCAAAGAATCCAAGATGAAGTGCACAGGTTTGCCATCACCTTCCATAGACAGCTTCGCGGCAAGAATACCTTCAATTCCATCCTTGATGAAATTGAGGGAGTGGGTCCGAAGAGGAAGAAGCAGCTGTTAAAGCATTTCGGCTCCATGAAAAAAATGAAAGAAGCTACAGTGGAGAATCTTATGGAAGCAGGGCTCCCGGAAAAAGTGGCTAAAAATATTTTTGAGAAATTACGCGACTAGCATATTCTTCTTTCGGTATGCTGTGCTATAATGAGGACAACTTTATACGAAATCACTTTTCAAAAGTGATGATAGAGGTGCAGACTTCAAGAGTAGTCATCCAGAGGCGTATGAGCGCTGAAGAGGGATGATGAAAGGGGACGTCTGCCGAAGTGGGAAAGTACTCATGGCTTTACCGCTGGTTCTGCATTGAATAAATGCAGGATTGTCAAGATGGTCACATCTTGGAGAGCTATCTCACCAGTGCTGCTTTTTTATTTACGAGCATCCAAGGGCAATGAGATATCTCATTGCCTTTTTCTATTGGTGAAACCTTTCTCCAAATGCTATTTCTAAACGAAAGAAGGAGAATAAATGGGACTGATTGTTCAAAAATTCGGTGGTACTTCCGTGGGGAGTGCAGAAAGAATTCAAAATGCTGCCAAAAGAGTGGCTGGTGAAATAAAAAAAGGAAATCGAGTGATTGTAGTTGTTTCGGCAATGGGGAAGTCGACAGACGCTCTTGTTTCTTTGGCAAAAAGCATAAGCTCGATGCCGAATAAAAGGGAAATGGATATGCTGCTTGCGACAGGGGAACAGGTAACGATTTCACTGATGGCAATGGCCCTCCAGGAAATGGGGATAAAAGCCGTTTCATTGACAGGCTGGCAAGCAGGTATAAGAACGGAAGCAGTGCCTGGAAATGCAAGGATTACAGGTATCCAAAACGAGAAGATCATGAATTGCTTGAATGAAGATAAAGTAGTGATTGTAGCAGGGTTTCAAGGGTTGGATGAAAAAGGTGAAATTACAACACTAGGGCGAGGCGGTTCAGATACGACAGCTGTAGCCCTTGCGGCTGCCTTAAAAGCAGATAGATGCGATATTTATACAGATGTACCTGGCGTCTTCACTTCTGATCCGAGATATGTGAATGATGCACGTAAGCTCCATTCAATTTCTTACGATGAAATGTTGGAATTGGCTAATCTGGGTGCGGGTGTACTTCATCCAAGGGCAGTTGAATTTGCCAAAAACTATGGAGTGCCGCTTGAAGTTCGTTCAAGCATGGAAAATATCGAAGGAACCATTATCGAGGAGGAAGCTACAATGGAGCAAAACTTAATCGTACGCGGTGTAGCATTTGAAGAAGATATCATCCGTGTCACACTTAGCGGTCTATCAAATGAACTGCATCATTTGTCACAAATCTTCATGACACTGGCCGCTGAACATGTCAATGTTGACATCATCATCCAAAGCCGGACAGAATCACAGCAGGCAAGCGTCTCTTTTTCTATCAAGAAAGATGTCCTTCAAGATACGATTCGCATCCTGGACGAAAATAAGCGTGTATTAGGTTTTGAGGGTGTGGAATATGAAACAGGGCTTGCCAAGGTATCCATTGTAGGATCAGGAATGGTATCCAACCCGGGTGTTGCAGCAAGGATGTTCAAGGCTCTCGCTGACAATGATGTCCAGATCAAAATGGTGAGCACTTCTGAAATCAAAGTTTCTACTGTCATCAGCCAGGAGAGAATGATTGATGCAGCCAACATCCTTCATGGCGAGTTTGGTTTGAGTGCCATGGAAGCCCCGGTTGAAGCGAAATAAATAAGCTGTAAAAAGAAGGCTTGGAGTACAAGCCTTCTTTTTTGCTTTCTCTGTATTTCTATCAATCTATGATTTTATCTTTTTGATCCCATTGGACAAGGATATGTACTTTTTTCTGGCGTCTTTGCACCTCTTCGTGTGCCTCTGTGATTGCCTTTTGCTGGTTTTGAATCTGCTGGGCCAAAAAACCAGCCTCCAGACGAAAACAGGACTGTTCCTTCATCTCGAGCCTTTTTTGAATGGCAGGACTCGTCAATTCATACTCAGTGGAATTTTTCCCTTGCTTCACAGCCCTTAAATGACCCCAGCCGGCTTCCAGGAAAAATGATTGGATTTCCTCATCGGAGAGCAAAGGAAATTTTCGTGCAAGGTGCTTTCCGGCCCAATATAAAATATCCGGTGTTTCCTTTCCAAGCAAATCAGGAATGAGGACCTCCCTTAATAATTCATACCCAAAGAGCGGAACCATGTCCTCTCGGGGCGATTCTGCTTCAATATGATCGTGTTCATTTTCATTAGCGTTTTCGGATTCCATGGATTGTAGTTCTTCTGAAGAAGTTTTCACGTTATTCCCCTCTTTCTATACCCACTATTATATACAAAACGAAGAGATGTTTAAAAAGGAAAATAGTACTGTAATATTTTTTTACGATATTTTATTGTTTACCATTACACACAGATAACATCAATTTATTCAGTCAAACCAAAGAATATGAACATGCAGGCATGTTTGAACTAGAGTTGATTTTGTGAATACGTTTTCTTGACGCTCACTCTACATGGGAGTAAAATGGACATGTCACATTATTGTTATAATTCAATAATGCATCGCTTGTCGCATTGAATCGAATGCTGTCTACAAGTCCGGTGCAGAGCTTTCATCATTAAGGGGGGTAAATCATGGCTGGAAATCGTGAATTTAATTATCGCAGATTGCACTCATTGCTAGGAGTAATTCCTGTTGGTTTATTCTTGTGCCAACATTTAGTAGTGAATCATTTTGCCACACGCGGAGAAGCGGCATTCAATGATGCTGCTCATTTTATGGAATTACTTCCTTTCCGCTATTTCTTGGAAATCTTTATTATTTTCCTGCCTTTGCTGTTCCACGCAATTTACGGGCTTTATATTGCATTTACGGCAAAAAACAACGCCAGCAGATTCGGTTATTTCCGCAACTGGATGTTTATGCTGCAACGTGTATCCGGTGTAATCACTTTGGCTTTCGTTGCATGGCATGTATGGGAAACGCGCATTCAGGCAGCATTTGGCGCTGAAGTTAATTTCCAAATGATGGAGAACATTTTGTCTAATCCATTTATGCTTGCATGGTACATAATCGGTGTGGTTTCTACAGTATTCCACTTTGCTAATGGATTATGGTCATTCTGCGTAAGCTGGGGAATTACAGTAACGCCTAAATCACAGCTTATTTCTACATACGTTACATTATTGATTTTCATTGCATTGTCAGTAGTGGGCGTATCAGCACTTCTTGCATTCGTCTAATACAGGAAGGGTTTCCTTCTGATTGATAGATAGAATGATTGACTGTTTCAAAGAAAGAACATTGTAAAAAGGAGTGAGTATACGATGAGTAACGGAAAAATCATCGTTGTCGGCGGTGGACTAGCCGGCTTGATGGCAACAATTAAAATCGCAGAAACAGGAACACCGGTCGATCTGTTTTCACTAGTGCCTGTTAAGCGTTCTCACTCTGTGTGTGCGCAAGGTGGCATCAATGGTGCGGTTAATACAAAAGGGGAAGGCGATTCTCCTTGGATCCACTTTGACGATACGGTATATGGAGGGGACTTCCTTGCGAATCAGCCTCCAGTAAAAGCGATGTGTGATGCAGCACCTGGCATCATCAACTTGCTTGATCGTATGGGTGTTATGTTCAACCGTACACCAGAGGGATTATTGGACTTCCGCCGTTTTGGAGGAACAGAGCATCATAGAACTGCATTTGCCGGTGCAACTACTGGACAGCAGCTTTTATATGCATTGGACGAGCAAGTAAGACGCCATGAAGTGTCCGGTCTTGTCAATAAATTTGAAGGCTGGGAATTCCTTGGAGTCGTCACTGATGATGAAGGAGTCGGACGTGGAATCGTCGCTCAGGATCTGAAGACGATGGAAATCAAATCCTTCCCTGCTGATGCAGTCATCATGGCATCAGGCGGTCCGGGAATCATCTTCGGAAAATCAACGAACTCAGTCATCAACACTGGTTCAGCTGCATCCATCCTTTATCAGCAAGGCGCTTATTATGCAAATGGTGAGTTTATCCAAATCCATCCTACTGCCATCCCAGGGGATGACAAACTGCGATTGATGAGTGAATCTGCCCGCGGTGAAGGTGGAAGGGTATGGACGTATAAAGATGGTAAGCCTTGGTACTTCCTTGAGGAAAAATATCCTGCATACGGAAACTTGGTGCCGCGTGATATCGCTACACGTGAAATTTTTGACGTCTGTGTAAACCAAAAGCTTGGAATCAATGGGGAGAACATGGTATACCTAGATTTGTCCCATAAAGATCCAAAAGAATTGGATATCAAACTAGGCGGAATCATCGAAATCTATGAAAAATTCATGGGTGAAGATCCACGCAAAGTACCTATGAAAATCTTCCCTGCTGTTCATTATTCAATGGGCGGACTTTGGGTTGACTATGATCAAATGACGAATATACCTGGTGTATTTGCTGCCGGAGAATGCGACTATTCCCAGCATGGAGGAAACCGTCTAGGAGCCAACTCCCTGCTTTCTGCCATCTTTGGCGGTATGGTTGCAGGTCCAAATGCAGTGAAATACGTTAAAGGACTTGAAAAGCATTCCGATGATATTTCTTCTACAGTTTACGACCGTTTCGTTAAAGCTGAAGAAGAAAAATGGAATGGCATCCTATCTATGGATGGAAAAGAAAATGCTTATGTCCTTCATAAAGAACTTGGTGAATGGATGACTGACAACGTAACAGTTGTCCGCCATAATGATAAGCTTCTTCAAACAGATGAGAAGATCCAAGAATTGATGGAGCGCTACAAAAATATCAATATCAATGACACAGCTAAATGGAGCAACCAGGGAGCAACGTTCACACGCCAGCTTCAAAACATGCTGCAGCTTGCACGTGTCATCACTATTGGTGCATATAACCGCAACGAGAGCCGTGGAGCGCATTACAAACCGGAATTCCCGAAACGTAATGATGAACAATTCCTTAAGACGACTATGGCTAAATACAATGCAGAAACAAATCAACCGGAATTCCACTATGAAGAAGTTGATGTTTCATTGATTCCACCACGCGAACGCGACTATACCAAAAGTAAGAAAGAGGCGAATAAAGGATGAGTGAAAACAAAAAAGTTCGCTTCATCATTACACGTCAAGATAGTCCTGAAGCGACACCTTACCAAGAAGAATTCGAATTGAATTATCGTCCGAACATGAACGTCATTTCTGCTTTGATGGAAATCCGACGCAATCCGGTCAATGCCAAAGGACAGGCTACTACTCCAATCACATGGGATATGAACTGCCTTGAGGAAGTCTGCGGTGCATGTTCAATGGTAATCAACGGAAAGCCAAGACAATCCTGTACAGCTCTTGTCGACAAATTGGAACAGCCAATCCGATTAGAGCCAATGCGTACATTCCCTGTTGTCCGCGACTTGCAGGTTGACAGAAGCAGAATGTTTGATTCATTGAAAAAGGTTAAGGCTTGGATTCCAATCGATGGTACGTATGATCTTGGTCCTGGTCCGCGCATGCCTGAGAAAAAACGTCAATGGGCATACGAGTTGTCAAAATGTATGACATGCGGCGTCTGCTTGGAAGCATGCCCGAATGTAAACAGCAAATCTGATTTCATCGGTCCTGCACCATTATCTCAAGTACGTTTGTTCAATGCGCATCCTACAGGTGAAATGAACAGAGACGAGCGCCTTGAATCGATCATGGGCGACGGAGGACTTGCAAACTGCGGTAACTCACAAAACTGTGTACAATCTTGTCCAAAAGGCATTCCTTTGACAACATCCATCGCAGCTTTGAACCGCGACACTACATTCCAAATGTTCCGCAACTTCTTTGGAAGCGACAAAACAGTATAATTGTTATGAAAGAAACCGTCAGAAAATGGCGGTTTCTTTTTATTTTACATGAGCTGAAAAGTTCCCCCATTTTATTTCCCGCATAAATGAAATTCACCTTTAATGGAATACTAAGCGGAAAAAGCGGAGGTGAACGATTTGAAAAAAATCATATTACAAAAAGCAGCTTCAATCCTCTTAGTATTATCTTTCCTGCCTTTCCATGCATTTGTTTCTGCTGCGGAAGAAAAGCCTTCGGATTATGATATTAGACTTCTTTATACAAATGATACCCATTCCCACCTTGAAAATATGCCTTATCTCCATACCCTCATTAAGCAAAATGAAAATGCAGCAAGCCTTCTTCTCGATGCAGGAGATGTCTTTTCCGGGACTTTATTCTTTGTTCAATTCCTCGGTCAGGCAGATGCTCAATTGATGAATCAGATTGGCTATGATGCCATGACAATCGGGAACCACGAATTTGACCGTACATCGCAGGTGCTCGCCAATTTTATAACAAGAGCGAACTTTCCCCTCTTAAGCGCCAACATCAATGTGGATGGCGATAATACACTGGCGCCTTTATATAGAAAGGAAATAGGGGATCCCCCTCAAAACGGAAATATCTATCCCGCCATTGTGAAAGAAGTCAATGGGAACAGGTTAGGGATCATTGGATTGACTACGTTGGATACAGCCATCCTGTCGCGTCCATCAAAAGAGATTGAATTTGAGAATGCAAAGAAGAGTGCAAGAAAATGGATTGGAAAATTGAAGGAAATGAATGTTGATAAAATCATTGTTCTTTCCCACCTTGGAATTTACGAGGATAAAAAATTAGCGAAATCTGTCAAAGGGATCGATGTCATCATCGGTGGACATACGCATACAAAAATTCCTAAACCAATCGTAATCAATAAGAAAACTGAACCGACACTGATTGTCCAGGCATATCGGCACGCAAATTATTTAGGCAGACTGGATTTATCTTTCAACTCTGAAGGGATATTGGAAAAATGGAACGGAAAACTGATCAATGTCCTTTCCAAAAGTGTCGCTCCTGACCCGACAGCCATGGAAATGTTGAATCAATTCACCCGGGAAATCAATGTAATGAATCAGAAAATCATCGGAAATACTACTGTTTTTTTAAACGGGGAATCTAGGGATGTTCGTACACAGGAGACAAACCTGGGAAATCTTGTGGCAGATTCGATGCTTAAGGAGGCACGAAAATTGACCCGGGCTGATATGGCTTTAATGAATGGAGGAGGAATACGAAATTCGATATCTTCCGGTCCAATCAGCCTTGGGACAATAAGGTCGGTCCTGCCTTTTCAAAACCAGCTGGCAGTACTGACGTTATCAGGGGCACAAATCAAAGAAGCCCTGGAATATGCCTTGGCTGATATCAATGAAGAATCTGGGAGGTTTCTTCAATTGTCAGGATTGAATATCCAATACAATCCTTTTTCCCCACCCGGACAAAAGATTATAGAAGCCTTAGTGATGGAAGACGCGAAATACGCACCATTGCAGGCTGACAAAACGTATAGAGTGGTGGTCAATGAATTTCTGTCGGATGGCGGAGACGGATTTGACACATTCCGATTGGCCAAAGAACAGGGAAAAGCGGAAATATTGCCTCTCGTGGACTATGAGGCTCTTGAATCCTATATTCAATCAGTGGGAACGATCCATTTGCAGCCTGAAGGAAGGATAGTGAGAATTTCTTAATTTCAGACTTCTTCCTTTGCAACGAGTCAAAAAGACCCTATAATAAAAGAATGAACATTCATTCATTTTTAGAAGGGGTTGAAATCATTGTTAAATCGTGTTGCTTATATAAATGAACCTGAAAGTTGGAAGGAAGAATTCGAATTTTACCATCCACTGACCGTGAGATTTTCAGAAACGGATATGTTTGGCCATTTGAACAATACCGTCCCATTTACATATTTTGAAGAAGCGAGGATAGAGTTTTTCAAGAGTAAGGGATTCATGCAGGATTGGGTGAAGCCTGAAAGTGAGGAAATCCCTGTGGTAGCAGACCTCCAGTGTGATTTCTTGCAGCAAGTATTTTTTGGAGAGGCGTTAAGGATCTTTGTGAAAGCAGCGAAAGTCGGTACATCCTCAGTCGACCTTCACTATATGGGGATTAAACAAAATGATGACATCTGTTTTGTAGGACGGGGAACAATGGTCCAAATTTCTAAAAAGACCGGGAAAGGCATCCCGTGGACCGAAGAAATGAAACAAAAACTGAATATGCGTGCTTCTGTTAAGTAAATAATTATGTAATGCAACTTTTTTTCTTTTTTTGCATATTCTTTGCCTTTATCATGTCACTTCAATTATTTAAGTCACATATGATAGCGTGACGACCAAAATACCCATCCCCGCGGTTTAAAGCTGGCGAAGGCAAGGAGGGTTACAATAGTTGAAGGACAATGATTTCACTCACAAACCGTTGCTCACAAAGAGAGAAAAAGAAGTATTCGAATTGTTAGTACAAGACAAAACAACGAAGGAAATCGCAAGCGAATTGTTTATCAGTGAGAAAACAGTTCGGAACCATATTTCCAACGCCATGCAAAAGCTTGGAGTTAAAGGCCGTTCACAAGCCGTAGTGGAACTTCTTCGCATGGGAGAATTAAAGCTATAAAGGTTGCCGGCTATCCTCCTATGGTTAGCCGGTTTCTCCGTTTTTACAAGTATTGGGAATTCCAGACAAATAATTCATTCTTGATATTTGATGCGAAAAAAGAGAAAATGACGGTAGAAGGATCAATTGAAATAGGGAGTGCATTAAATGATTAAGGAAAACGTCAGCCAGGAAAATCTTGACGTCGTTGCTGATATAGAAAAAGATTTGCGCTACATATCTGCTATCATTAAACAAAAGGGCCGGGAGATCCTGAGCAACTATACGATCACCCCACCACAATTTGTTGCATTGCAGTGGCTTTTTGAGGATGGCGATATGACGATTGGAGATCTATCCAACAAAATGTTCCTTGCATGCAGCACGACAACGGATTTAGTGGATCGAATGGAAAAAAATGAACTGGTCATGCGTGTGAAGGACCCGAATGACCGTCGCGTCGTCCGCATTCATCTTCTGGATGAAGGGAAAAGGATCATTGATGAGGTGATCCGTAAACGGCAAATATATTTAAATGAACTTCTTCAAAACTTTTCAAGCGATGAAGTCTTAAACCTAAAAGAAAACCTAGTTAAATTACATCATGAAATGAAGGATAAATGAGGCGAGGAGCTTGAATCAACCGATTGGAATCATTGATTCGGGGGTTGGCGGTTTGACAGTTGCCAAAGAGGTCATGCGCCAGCTGCCGAAAGAAACGATCTATTATTTTGGGGATACAGCGAGGTGTCCTTATGGTCCGAGGCCGGTGGAAGAGGTAAAAACCTTCACGTGGCAAATGACCAAATTTCTACAAGAGCATCGAATCAAGATGCTGATCATAGCATGCAATACGGCAACTGCTGCAGCACTTGATGAGATCCGGTCCGAACTGGATATCCCAGTCATAGGGGTCATTTATCCGGGGGCAAGGGCCGCATTGAAATTGACCATGAATGAGAATGTAGGTGTGCTGGGGACGATCGGTACAGTAAAGAGCGGAGCTTACGATGAAGCTCTCTCTACCCTCAATCAAAAGGTATCCGTCCATTCACTTGCATGCCCTAAGTTCGTTCCTTTAGTGGAAAGCGGCGAATATGGCAGTTCGTTCGCTAAAAAAATCGTTGCTGAAACATTAAAGCCTGTGAAGAGTTGGGGAATCGATACTCTGATTCTCGGATGCACCCACTATCCTCTCCTGCAGCCGGTTATTGAAAATTTCCTCGGCAAGAGAGTGAAAGTTATCAGTTCAGGCGAAGAAACAGCAAGGGAAGCCAGTACAATTCTCTACCATAATCGAATATTATCAAACAATAAAGAGGCTCCGATGCATCGATTCTTCACGAGCGGTTCAGAACCGATTTTCACAAGAATTGCATCTGATTGGCTTGGAATCGACGTAGCTCATGCAGAAACCATCCGTTTATGACGGGTGGTTTTTTTATGAACGAGCCGCTTCCACTTTTTTTGGGTCAAGCGGTCTATTTGTCCACTCTACCTCGTATACATGTAGTACAAACTGTCTTTAGGAGGGTTATTGCATGTCTAATAAAGCAAAAGCAACGATTGCCGTTACGGTTTTGGCTTCTTCTGTTTATTTATCTGGGTGTGGGTTATTCGGGGGGGATAAGGAAAAACTTGATCCGCCGCAGGATGTTTCGTATCTGAAGGAAGGCCAATCGGTTGAAACATCAGCAAGCAAGGATGGCAAGGGCAAAGCGGCTTCAACTGATGCGAAAGAACAGACTCAGCCGACAGAACTTTATTTGATCAATAAAGACGGGTATGTAATGGCTCAGACGCTGCCGCTTCCTAAAACAGAAGGGATCGCGAAAGAAGCACTGGAGTACCTGGTTGCAAACGGTCCTATTTCTGAAATGCTTCCTAACGGTTTCCGGGCAGTCCTGCCGGCAGATACGGAAGTTCTTGGAGTCGATATTAAAGATGGAGTGGCTGTTGCAGACTTCTCAAAAGAATTTTCAACGTACCAGGCAGAGGATGAACAGCGGATCCTGCAAGCTGTGACTTGGACGCTTACGCAGTTTGATAGTGTCAAACGGGTAGAACTGAGGGTGAATGGTACACCACTCACAGAAATGCCGGTGAATGGAACTCCGATCAATTCCAACGGTCTGAGCAGGGCGGATGGAATCAATATGGATACTTCTGGAGTAGCGGATATTACGAATACACATCCCGTCACTGTCTATTATTTGTCCCAAAATGGAGAAAGCTACAATTATGTACCTGTAACGAAAAGGGTAGATAACTCCGTCAAGGATGATGTAGCAGCAGTAGTGAACGAACTGGTTAACGGTCCTGGCTATAATAGCAACCTTGTTACAGATTTCCTTCCAGACGCCAAACTTGTTGATGCACCGACAATTGAAGATGGCACCGTCACATTGAATTTCAATGAGTCGATCCTCGGAAGCTTGAAAGAAAAGAAAGTCTCCGAATACTTAATGAACTCGCTTGTTCTTTCCTTGACTGAACAGCCGATGATTCAAAAGGTGGCCATTGAAGTGAATGGAAGCACTGAATTGGTGAATGGAGATGGAAAATCAATTACTGAACCTGTCACTCGTCCTGAAAAAGTGAACACAGGTAGTTTTTAAAAATTGATTTTTGTTATACTATATAGTGAACATCAGAAAGAGGCTGGCATGCTGCCGCCTCTTCTTTAATTTGAAACCATACAGTAGAAAATAGTCAGGAGGACATGAAACATGAGACCAGATGGAAGACAAGAGGCGCTGCAGTTAAGGCCTGTACATATTGAAGCTAATTATTTGAAACATCCTGAAGGATCTGTTCTCATCACCATTGGAGATACAAAAGTCATCTGTACGGCGAGCATAGAAGAACGTGTACCGCCGTTCATGCGAGGTGAAGGGAAAGGATGGATCACTGCAGAATATTCCATGCTCCCCCGTGCAACCGATACAAGAAATATCCGTGAATCTTCCAAGGGCAAAGTATCCGGAAGGACAATGGAAATCCAGCGGCTTATTGGCAGGGCTTTAAGGGCGATTGTCGATTTAAAAGCGATTGGGGAAAGGACGATCTGGATTGATTGTGATGTCATCCAGGCAGATGGCGGAACAAGGACGGCGTCGATTACAGGTGCATTCGTAGCACTGGCATTTGCGATGAATAAGCTGTCAGAAACGAAAAAACTTGCATCATTCCCCATCACGGATTTTCTTGCAGCAACCAGTGTGGGGATCATACCTGAACATGGAGCGGTCCTTGATCTGAATTATACTGAGGACAGTTCGGCAATGGTTGACATGAATGTCGTCATGACAGGGAAAGGAGAATTTGTTGAACTTCAGGGAACAGGTGAAGAATCGACTTTCTCTTATAACCAGCTTCAGCAGCTTCTTGATGCTGCACAAAAGGGAATTACGGAGCTGATTCAAATCCAGAAGGAAACTCTCGGAGATATTGCACTCAAAATAGAAGCTCATAAGGGGTGAGGGAAAATGTCTGCGTCAAATACCATTATTATCGCTACTAAAAACAAAGGGAAAGCAAAGGAATTTGTCCAAATGTTTGCTCCATATGGAGTAGAAGTGAAGACGCTTTTGGACTTCCCGGATGCACCGGATATCGAAGAAACAGGCAGCACATTTGCTGAAAATGCAATCCTGAAAGCGGAAGGCATTTCGCAAACCATGAATACGATTGCGATTGCGGATGATTCCGGTCTAGCAATCGACGCGCTTAACGGCAGACCAGGAATCTATTCTGCCCGCTATGCAGGTGAACAAAAAGATGACGAAGCCAATATGGATAAAGTATTGGCGGAACTGATCGATGTCCCGGGAGAAGACCGGTCAGCAAGGTTCCATTGTGCTTTAGCTGTGGCCATTCCTGGAAAGGAGACGGTGACAGTCGAAGGGACATGCGAGGGAAGCATCCTTCTTGAACGAACAGGTACGAATGGTTTCGGCTATGATCCAATCTTTTTTGTAAAGGAAAAAGGAGTGGCAATGGCAGAACTATCCCCGGAAGAAAAAAATCAAATCAGCCACCGGGCCAATGCGTTAAAGAAGCTTAGCGGCATGATTGGCCAATTGATTGAAGGGGATGCGGAATGAAGCTCCTAGTTGTCAGCGACAGCCACGGTTCATCAGAAATTCTGAAGGAACTCGCAGAAAAGTATTCCGGCATGGTTGATGCGATGATTCACTGCGGCGACTCGGAATTAGACGCGGATGATGAAGCGATTGTTCCATTCATTACGGTAAGGGGCAATTGCGATATGGATGCCAGATTTCCTGAGTGCCAGGTTAAAACAATTCACGGAAACAAGGTTTTCGTAACCCACGGGCATTTATTCGGCATTAAAATGTCACTGGACAGGCTTTATTACCGCGCGAAGGAAGAAGGAGCCGATTTCGTATTTTTCGGACATTCCCATTTAGTTGGAGCAGAAAGAATTGAAGATACGATTTTTTTGAATCCAGGGAGCATCCTCCTGCCGCGTGGAAGAGCGGAAAGAACTTATGCCATTGTGGAGAAACTGCCGCAAAAGGTCGAAGTGAAAATCTATGATGAAGCCCATGCAGAGCTTGATGATCTGAGAACGGAATTCTCTTTTTAAAATAATTTTTAGGGAGAAATTAATTTTCTCCCTAAAACCTGTTGACATACAGTAGCTATATGAATATAATAAAAAATGTCTTAACAAACACTTCATGTCCCAGTAGCTCAGCCGGATAGAGCATACGCCTTCTAAGCGTACGGTCGGGAGTTCGAATCTCTCCTGGGACGCCATTACACTACATACTTAAGTCTGCCTTAATTGGCAGGCTTTTTTTGTATATAAGAAAGTTGAAAATTAGACAAGATAATTGGATAATGAACAAATAACATTGACTTGGAAAAGTATTATCATTATTAATTACTTTTAAAGATATAAAGGCGGTACCTTATGAAGAAAAAAGTAAAAAAAGAAGGAAATGTAGTCTACCTGCCAAATCTAAAGGACAGATATCTTGAGGTTGGCCTCGATCATCTGAAAGCACAGCACTTCAAAGAAGCCATCGAATCCCTTGAAAAAGCCAGGGAACATAATGAAGAACAGGAGCAGGGCGATATTGATATGGCCCTTGCCATTGCCCTCTATGAATCCCGTAGATATGAAGAAGCGAAGGACATATGCCGTGACCTTTTGCATAAGGGGGTAGGGGATTATTTTGACATAGTAGATCTTTATTTGATGTCGCTTATTCAATTAAAGGAACATAAAGAAATTGAATCCGTCATCAAGATGCTGTTTGAAGAGAAAGAAGTGCCTCCGGAAAAGGCCGAGCACTTTCAAAAGCTTCTTCAATTCAGTGAAAGAATTGCCCATACCACATCCAGCGAAAACGATGAACCTCTTGTGGAAGTAGCAGATGAAGCAATACAGGGATTGTCAGAAAAAAGTCTTGAAGAACAGACTCTTTTCATCGCCCAGCTGGCAGATCGGAATATCCACCCGTATTTGCAGGAGCTGATGGGATTCCTTGCTTCCGAAAGCAGCCATCCATTCCTCCAGACCATGGTCCTTAACACATTAAAGGAGCACGGGGTGGAAAAGACCATCACAATCAATAAACTCAATATGGAGAGCGTAGTGGTCCCTGCTGAATTATCGGAACCTTTCAGCACTCCTTTCTTTGCCGGCCTATCAGAAAAACTGGAAGATGCATTCTCCCATGAAAGCCCTACTCTATTAGAACAGACGATGGATATTGTAAGGCGCCATGCTTTCCTTTATTATCCCTTCTCCCTGTTGGATGGAGATATCGATCTTGCAGCAGCTGCCTATCAAACCTTGATGCAAGGATACTATGGAGATATGCCTCCAATCGATGAAGCAGCGGAGCAATATGGGGTAAATGCAGCTGAATTAGAAGCGGGGATTACACTGCTGCAAAGGCTAGAAGAAATTTCTTTACCGATTCTATAGGTCTTTGTTGAAACAAAAAAAACGTATGTTATAATGAAATGGTTGTAATATGTATTTCAGAGGCATATTCTTTTTTCATTTTTTAAGAGGTATTGATGATAGAACGTTTTTCATTAAGCCTAAAGAAATGATGTAAACTAAAAAACTTAACAAATATAGATTGTTGGAGGGAAAAGTATGTCAGTAAAATGGGAAAAGCTAGAAGGAAACCAAGGAGTATTGACTGTAGAAGTAGATGCAGAAACAGTTAAAAACGGCTTGGATTCTGCATTCCAAAAAGTAGTTAAGCAAGTCAACGTACCAGGATTCCGTAAAGGTAAAATGCCGCGCGGAATGTTCGAACAACGTTTCGGTGTAGAATCTTTATACCAGGATGCTCTTGATTTCATTCTTCCTGAAGCATATGCAAATGCTGTTGAAGAAGCGGGAATCACTCCTGTAGATCGTCCGGAAATCGACGTTGAGCAAATGGAAAAAGGCAAAGAGTTGATCTTCAAAGCGACTGTAACAGTTAAGCCGGAAGTGAAACTTGGCGAATACAAAGGCCTTGAGGTTGAAAAAATGGATGCAGAAGTATCCGATGAAGATGTCGACATGGAATTGAAGACACTTCAAGAGCGTCAAGCTGAGCTTGTGGTAAAAGAAGAAGGTAAAGCAGAAAATGGCGATACTGTCGTAATCGATTTCGAAGGCTTCGTTGATGGTGAAGCATTCGAAGGCGGAAAAGCTGAAAACTACTCTATCGAACTAGGTTCAGGTACATTCATCCCAGGCTTTGAAGACCAATTGGTTGGAGCAGCTTCCGGAGAAGAAAAAGATGTGGAAGTTACTTTCCCTGAAGAGTACCATGCTGCTGAATTAGCAGGCAAACCAGCTACTTTCAAAGTGAAAGTGCACGAAATCAAAGCGAAGGAACTTCCTGAGCTAAATGATGAGTTTGCTAAAGATGTAGATGAGGAAGTTGAAACACTTGACGCATTGAAGGAAAAAATCAAAAATCGCCTTGCGGAAAGCAAAAAGAACGAAGCAGAGCAAGTTCTTCGCGATACTCTAGTAGAAAAAGCTACTGAAAACAGCGAAGTTGATATTCCTGAAGCAATGGTCAACACAGAAATTGACCGTATGATGCAAGAGTTTGAACAACGCCTTCAAATGCAAGGTATGAACCTTGAATTGTACTTCCAATTCTCTGGTCAAGATCAAGATGCTCTTCGCGGACAAATGAAAGAAGATGCTGAAAAGCGTGTACGCATGAACTTGACTCTTGAAGCAATTGCGAAAGCTGAAAACCTGGAAGCAACTGATGCAGAGGTTGAAGAAGAACTTTCAAAAATGGCTGAAATGTACAATATGTCAGTTGACAACATCAAAAATGCTTTAGGCAACGTTGATGGATTGAAAGCAGATCTTCAAATCCGTAAAGCTGTAGAATTTCTTGTAGATAATAGCAAAACTGCTGCATAATATAGAATAAAGATCAAGATGAAACAAGGCGCGAAATACTCGTGCCTTGTTTTGTACAAAAAAATATACATAATTATTGAATACAAAGGCCTGATTAGGGAAATTCCTGTAGGGTAGGTTTTTTTACATAATGAAATCGAGTGTTAACGTTACTTGTCTTTGAGAGAAATATGTTACAATGCAATACAT
This sequence comes from Falsibacillus pallidus, assembly GCF_050990905.1. GTDB lineage: Bacteria > Bacillota > Bacilli > Bacillales > DSM-25281 > Falsibacillus > Falsibacillus pallidus_A. The sequence goes on along the minus strand of NZ_CP158866.1, from coordinate 2,842,611 downwards.
AACAATTTTTTGGGATTTTGGCTTCGAAACAGCCAAAGCCCGACATATGTTCAAGAACAATAGAGCTTTTAAATAAGGGGTGAACTCATTGTTTAAATTTAACGATGAAAAAGGACAATTGAAATGTTCTTTCTGCGGAAAGACTCAGGATCAAGTCCGTAAATTGGTTGCAGGTCCTGGTGTGTATATATGTGACGAATGCATTGAGCTTTGCACAGAAATCGTAGAAGAAGAACTTGGGACGGAAGAAGAAGTTGAGTTTAAGGATGTTCCGAAGCCAAAGGAAATTCGTGAAATTCTTGATGAATATGTTATCGGTCAGGATCAAGCCAAAAAATCATTGGCTGTTGCTGTGTATAACCATTATAAACGCATCAATTCCAACAGCAAGGTAGACGACGTTGAACTTGCCAAGAGTAATATCTGTCTGATTGGACCTACAGGAAGCGGTAAAACGCTTTTGGCACAAACACTTGCTCGAATTTTGAATGTTCCTTTTGCCATTGCTGATGCAACATCTTTAACAGAAGCTGGATATGTAGGAGAGGATGTAGAAAACATCCTTCTAAAGCTAATCCAAGCTGCTGATTATGATGTAGAAAAAGCTGAAAAAGGAATCATTTACATCGATGAGATTGATAAAGTGGCAAGAAAATCAGAGAACCCTTCTATTACTAGAGATGTATCTGGTGAGGGTGTCCAACAGGCATTGTTGAAGATCCTTGAAGGAACTGTCGCAAGCGTTCCACCACAAGGAGGACGCAAGCATCCGCATCAGGAATTCATCCAAATCGATACAACGAATATCCTATTCATTTGCGGCGGGGCATTTGATGGAGTAGAGCAAATCATCAAACGACGCCTTGGTCAAAAAGTGATCGGATTCGGTTCCGAAGTCAAGAAGGACGAAGTGGATGAAAAAGCATTGCTATCCAAAGTCGTTCCTGAAGATTTGCTTCGCTTTGGTTTGATCCCTGAATTTATTGGACGTCTTCCAGTCATTGCGAGCTTGACTCCACTTGATGAGGATGCACTGATTGAAATTCTGACAAAACCTAAAAATGCATTGGTGAAACAATATCAAAAAATGCTTGAATTGGATGAAGTCGATTTGGACTTTGAAGATGACGCATTGATTGAAATCGCTAAAAAAGCGATCGAAAGAAAAACCGGTGCCCGCGGACTGAGATCTATCATCGAAACGCTTATGCTCGATGTGATGTTCGAACTTCCTTCAAGAGATGACATCAAGAAATGCATCATCACGAAGGATACAGTCCTCGAAAACAAAGCACCAAAACTGCTATTGGAAGACGGCACCATCGTCTCTGCAAGCGAAGAAACAAAGACATCTGCTTAACATACATTGGCGAGCATTTGCCAAGACTACGATCATTTAGTAGCCGCGAAGAATGCGAGCGTTTGTCATAAGTCTGAAGGGCCCGGAAAAGGATAACTTTTCCGGGCCTTTTTCATCCGAAATTTGGTTTATTCCCTCTTTTTGACGGAGATACTATTGGTATCAAGCAAGACAAATGGAGGGATAGCTATGGGGTGGACAGGTATAGCATTATTGATTCAATTATTCTTTGGAATCATCATAGGCTTATACTTCTGGAATCTACTGAAAAGTCAGCGCACACAAAAGGTATCAATCGATCGAGAGTCCAAAAAAGAAATGGACCAGCTGCGCAGAATGAGATCGATTTCTTTGACAGAACCGCTTGCAGAAAAAGTTCGGCCCAGCCGCTTCGAAGATATTGTTGGTCAAAAAGATGGAATCAAAGCTTTAAAAGCTGCGCTTTGCGGACCCAATCCGCAGCATGTGATCATCTATGGTCCACCTGGAGTCGGAAAAACGGCAGCTGCCCGATTAGTTTTGGAAGAAGCCAAGAAACAATCTAAATCCCCTTTCAGACCAAACTCAGTTTTCGTAGAATTAGACGCAACGACAGCAAGATTCGATGAAAGAGGAATAGCAGATCCGCTAATCGGCTCTGTCCATGACCCCATCTATCAAGGGGCAGGAGCCATGGGACAAGCTGGAATCCCACAGCCAAAGCAAGGGGCAGTATCCAATGCCCACGGGGGAGTCTTATTCATCGATGAAATCGGTGAGCTTCATCCCATTCAGATGAACAAGCTCTTAAAAGTGTTGGAAGACCGGAAAGTATTTTTAGAAAGCGCTTATTATAGCGAAGAAAATAATCAAATCCCCACTCATATTCATGATATTTTCAAGAATGGACTGCCGGCAGATTTCCGTTTGATCGGAGCCACCACCCGTACACCTAATGAAATTCCTCCTGCTATTCGTTCCAGATGCATGGAAGTGTTTTTCCGAAATTTAGAACAGGAAGAAGTTAAGATTGTAGCCAGGCAGGCTGCTGAAAAAGTCTCCCTATCCATTAGCGAAGAAGGATTGGATACACTCTCCAATTATGCGAGAAATGGAAGGGAAGCAGTGAATATGGTGCAAATTGCTGCTGGATTGGCTATAACAGAGGATCGCGGTTTCATTAAAGATGAAGATATTGAATGGATGGTCCATTCCAGTCAGATGAACCCGAGGATGGACAGGAAAATAGCAGCAGAAAGTACAATTGGGCTTGTCAATGGACTTGCTGTTACAGGGCCAAACAGCGGATCCCTGCTCGAGATCGAAGTAACAGTCATTCCTTCGAAAGATAAAGGATCCATCAATATAACAGGAATCGTAGAAGAAGAAAGCATCGGGGATCGGGGGAAATCGATCAGAAGGAAAAGTATGGCTAAAGGATCCATTGAAAACGTATTGACAGTATTGAGGGCTATGGGAGTTCCGGCTGATCAATACGATATTCATGTCAACTTCCCAGGCGGCATTCCGGTAGATGGGCCGTCAGCTGGAATTGCCATGGCGACAGGGATTTATTCAGCCATCTATAAGATTCCAGTCGATAACACAGTTGCTATGACTGGTGAAATCAGCATCCACGGATTTGTTAAGCCGATTGGGGGAGTCCTGGCAAAAGCGAAGGCTGCTAAATTGGCTGGAGCTAAAAAGGTCATCATCCCACAGGAAAATATGCAATCCATTTTGGATGAAGTGGAGGGGATCGAAATCATCCCTGTCACTCAATTGGAAGAAGTGTTTCAATTATCCTTGCTGAACTCAAGGGAAAACAGCATCGACCTTTTTAAGCCAAGCATCGGAAGCCAAGATAAAAAAAGCGTGTAATCGCCTGGTTCTCTCCTCGAAATATATCATGGAGTACTTTTTGAAGTTGCTTGATATGTTAAAAGGAGAGCCGGGTTTTTTGGTTTCAAAGAGGTATGATTTCTTTTTTATTCCATTAAGCTCTAGAATGGACACCCTTTGGCAAATGAGTTAGAATTGTACAAAGACTTATTGTCTAGGCCTTTGTGTGAAAGGAATTGCATTTAGGAGGTGCGCTGAATGGCCAAGAAAAATGAAAACATCGTTCCCCTCCTTCCGTTAAGAGGTTTGCTTGTTTATCCGACTATGGTCCTGCATTTGGATGTGGGCCGTGAACGATCTGTACAAGCGTTGGAACAGGCGATGATGGATGACCATCTAATTTTTCTAACAACTCAAAAAGAAGTTTCTATAGATAACCCTGAAGAAGATGACCTGTATAAAATGGGGACTTTGACAAAAGTAAAGCAAATGCTCAAGCTTCCCAATGGGACCATCCGGGTTTTAGTGGAAGGGCTGAACAGGGCTGAAATCACAAAATTCCATCATGAAGATGATTTCTACTCTGTTGAATTGAACATTTTTGAAGATGATGAGGCAGCTGATGCAGAACTTCAAGCATTGATGAGGACGATGCTCGAATACTTTGAACAATACATAAAGATTTCTAAGAAGATTTCTGCTGAAACTTACTCGACTGTTGCGGATATCGAAGAACCCGGCAGGCTGGCGGATATTGTTTCTTCCCATCTTCCAATGAAATTGAAAGACAAGCAGGAGATCCTCGAAACACTTGATGTGAAGGAAAGATTGAATCGAGTGGTTGAAATCATCCTGAATGAAAAAGAAGTGCTCAATCTTGAGAAGAAGATAGGGCAGCGCGTAAAGAAATCAATGGAACGCACACAAAAAGAATACTATCTGCGTGAACAAATGAAAGCGATCCAGAAGGAATTGGGAGATAAAGAAGGGAAAACAGGCGAAATAGCGGAACTGACAGAAAAAATCGAAGCAGCAGGCATGCCTGAATCTGCCAAGAACACAGCACTCAAAGAACTAGACCGGTATGAGAAAGTCCCGACAAGTTCTGCTGAAAGCGCCGTGATCAGGAATTATCTCGACTGGCTTATTTCCCTGCCTTGGTCAAAGGAAACAATGGATGACCTGAATATCCATAAAGCTGAAAAAATCCTGGAACGAGATCATTACGGACTGGAAAAAGTAAAGGAACGCGTTCTTGAGTACTTGGCTGTCCAGCAGCTGACGAAATCTCTGAAAGGTCCAATCCTTTGCCTAGCAGGACCTCCGGGAGTGGGTAAAACAAGCCTCGCTCGTTCCATCGCAGATTCCCTTCAACGAAAATTCGTCCGCGTCTCCCTTGGAGGGGTCAGGGATGAATCAGAAATCAGGGGCCATCGCCGTACGTATGTAGGTGCGATGCCTGGACGTATCATTCAGGGCATAAAAAAGGCTGGGACAAACAATCCTGTCTTCCTGCTCGATGAAATTGATAAAATGTCCAATGATTTCAGGGGCGACCCATCTTCTGCGATGCTTGAAGTATTGGACCCTGAACAAAACCATAACTTCAGCGACCATTACATTGAAGAGACTTTTGACTTGTCCAAAGTCATGTTCATTGCAACAGCGAACAATTTGGCAACCATTCCAGGTCCGCTGCGCGATCGTATGGAAATCATCACGATTGCCGGATATACAGAACAGGAAAAGGTCCATATTGCCAAAGATCATCTCCTTCCAAAGCAATTGAAGGAACACGGCCTGACAAAGAGCCAGCTTCAAGTGAAGGAAGATGCAATTGAAGGAATCGTACGCTATTATACGAGGGAAGCGGGTGTCCGCAGCTTAGAAAGACAGCTTGCTTCTATCTGCCGTAAAACCGCTAAGATCATCGTATCCGGCGACAAAAAGCGTGTAGTCCTCACAAAATCCAAGCTTTCTGAATTTCTTGGCAAGCCTATTTTTAAACATGGAATGGCTGAAGAGGAAAATCAGATCGGCGTGGCTACGGGACTTGCCTATACAACAGTTGGTGGGGATACCCTCCAAATCGAGGTTTCTTTATCACCTGGTAAAGGAAAGCTCGTCCTTACAGGAAAACTTGGGGATGTAATGAAGGAATCTGCACAGACTGCTTATAGTGTAGTAAGGTCCAAAGCGAAGGAACTTGACTTGGAAGAAGATTTTCATGAGAAATACGATATCCATATCCATGTCCCTGAAGGAGCCGTTCCAAAGGATGGTCCATCAGCCGGCATCACAATCACCACTGCCCTCATCTCAGCATTGGCCAATAAGCCGATACGGAAGGAAGTGGGAATGACCGGGGAGATCACTCTGCGCGGAAGGGTACTGCCGATCGGCGGTGTGAAGGAAAAGACGTTAAGTGCACATAGAGCGGGATTGACAACGATCATCCTTCCGAAAGATAATGAAAAAGATATTGACGATATACCTGAATCAGTTAGAAATGAGTTGAAATTCATATTGGTTTCTCATATTGATGAGGTATTGAAAAATGCGTTAGAAGGAGCCTCATCATGAAAGTGAATCAAGTAGAGCTAGTAATCAGTGCAGTAAGGCCAGAGCAATATCCGGACGAAACCATTCCCGAATTTGCCCTCGCAGGCAGATCGAATGTAGGGAAATCCTCTTTCATCAATAAGATGATCGGCAGAAAAAGCATGGCGAGGATTTCCTCAAAGCCCGGCAAAACACAGACCTTGAACTTTTACAAAATCGAGGAGCAGCTGTTCTTTGTCGATGTTCCCGGCTACGGCTTTGCAAAAGTTTCCAAATCAGAGCGGGAAGCCTGGGGGAAAATGATTGAAACCTATATCACCACACGGGAGCAGCTTGATGCGGTTATTATGATTGTGGACCTTCGCCATCCGCCTTCGAAGGATGATGTCATGATGTATGATTTTCTTAAACATTATGAAATCCCCTGCATCGTAGTAGCGACAAAAGCTGATAAAATCCCAAAAGGAAAATGGGATAAGCATATGAAAATTGTTAGGGAAACACTTGATTTTGACCCGCGGGATCAAATCGTCCTTTTCTCTTCTGAAACTGGATTGGGAAAAGATGAAGCATGGAGTGCAATAAAAAAATTCATGTAATAAAGATGAAGATGCTCAAACTATTGAGCATCTTCTTTTTTTATGGGTATAAATACCTGCCTTCTCAAAGCAATTGGAAGGATCCCGGAGGATAGGAAGGGATTTTGGAGAATTTGGGAGTTGATATGTTTACATTCCAAAAAATAAGGGAATAGGAAAGTAAGACCAGTTAAATGAATTTTGAGAAAATTCAATCTGACTGGTACGATTGTAATGTGTACGATAAAAATAGAAATCAGGGGGAATCTGAAAAAGTGAAAAAATGGATAACGAGTTTCATTATTGTATTGGCAATGGTCTTCATCTCTGCCTGTGGAGGGAAGACGACAACCAGCGATGGAACGAAGCTGGTGGAAAAAGGGAAATTTGTTTTTGCTACATCAGGTGAATTCAAACCGTTTAGTGTAACCGAGGCAGACGGAACAATGTCTGGGTTTGATATTGATGTAGCAGAAGCAGTGGCTAAAGAACTTGGCTTGGAGCCGGTCCAGAAAAAGTTCAAATTCGCAGGAATCGTGGAAGGTGTTAAATCCGGGCGCTTTGATGCAGCGGTAGCAAGTCATACGATTACAGAAAAAAGGCTGAAGAGTGTCGATTTTTCTACTCCATACTACTACTCAGGTCCTCAAATCTTCACGCGTCCTGACAGCTCCATCAAAACATTGGATGATCTTAAAGGCAAAAAAGTTGCTGTTTCCAAAGGATCTACCTATGCAGATATCGCTGAGAAAGTGACTGATAATATCAGTCAATATGACAGTGATGTAGTTGCATTGGAAGCTTTGAGTAAAGGGAAGAATGATGCCGTCATCACTGATTTCCTGACAGGAAAAGAAGCGATGGGAGCAGGGCTGAAGATTAAGGACCAGCAGCTGATTGAGCGCAGTGAACAGGCTATTGCTGTTGCGAAAGACAACGATCAATTGCTGAAGAAAATAAATGACGCACTTGAAAAACTGCGTAAAGACGGAACTTTAAAGAAAATCAGCGAAAAATACTTTGGCGAAGACATCACTGAGAACCCGGACGAAAAGTAAACGCAGTTTATGAAGGGCGAATGTACTTTGCGGTGCATTCGCGCTTTTTATTTAGTAATTGGGAGGGGATTAATAAGTGCACTTTTTAAATGCATTTGCAGATACTTACGACATATTTTTAAGAGGTATGAAGCTTACATTTGAATTAACTGTCATATCGGTATTCATAGCTATATTCATCGGATTGTTTTTTGCATTTCTGAAAATCTCCAAAATCAAACCGCTAGAGATTTTAGCGGATCTCTATATCTTCATCGTCCGCGGTACACCGCTTGTCGTACAAATCTTTGTTATTTATTACGGACTTACTTCATTGAATATATCAAGCTTCTGGTCTGTTGTGATCGGACTTGCATTCCATAACGGGGCTTATATTGCAGAAATTTTTCGCGGTGCCATCCAGTCCATCGACAAGGGGCAAATGGAAGCCGGGCGTTCACTGGGGATGTCAAGGGGATTGACCATGCGCAGGGTTGTATTGCCGCAGGCATTCCGAAGAGCGCTGCCTCCGCTTGGAAACCAATTCATCATCGCACTGAAGGACTCTTCACTGGCATCTTTCATTGGAATGTACGAATTATTCAGCGTCGCAACTACATTGGGCTCCAATAATTTCGACTACATGACATATCTATTGATAGTTGCAGTCTACTATCTCGTTCTTGTCTTTGTATTTTCTATGGCCGTCAAAGTGGCAGAACGAAAAATGTCTGTAGGAGATTGATCGGATTGAAGGTTTCAAGAGGAATGGAGGAATGGAAAAATGACTGAACAGGAAATGATTAGGGTAGAAAAATTAAATAAATCGTTTGGTGACTTACATGTCTTGAAGGGCATTGATATATCCGTTAAAGAAAGTGATGTTGTCTGTTTAATTGGAGCAAGTGGTTCAGGGAAAAGCACCTTATTGCGCTGCCTCAATTTTTTGGAAGTAAAGGATAACGGAAAGATTATCTTTGAAGGCGAACAAGTCGAACAGGAAACACATGATATCAATAAGATACGTCAAAAAGTAGGGATGGTGTTCCAGCATTTTCATTTATTTCCCCACAAAAGCGTCATTGAAAATATCATGGAAGCACCTCTCCATGTTAGGAAAATACCGAAGAGTCAAGCGTTGGAGGAAGCTAGGAGCCTACTGAAAAAAGTAGGATTGGCTGATAAGGAGAATGTCTATCCTTCTAAGCTATCGGGAGGTCAGAAGCAGCGTGTAGCCATTGCAAGGGCGCTGGCGATGAAACCTGATATCATGCTATTCGATGAACCGACGTCTGCACTCGATCCAGAGCTTGTCGGAGAAGTGCTCTCGACGATGAAGGAGCTCGCTGAAGAAGGAATGACCATGATTGTCGTGACCCATGAGATGGGATTTGCAAGGGAAGTGGCGGATTGGGTCGTTTATATGCATGACGGGAAAATCGTCGAAGTGGGCCATCCGGATGAAATGTTTGCAAACCCAAAAGAACAGCGGACAAGAGAATTTATAGAGTCTGTATTATAAATGAAGAAACGCCATGCCGCGACGGCATGGCGTTTTCTATTTTCTTTTGATAAATATAAGGTAAATGCCAATAATAATCAAAAGCACTGGCCAGAGATTCCAGGCAACGTCGACTTTATTCTCCAATATGCCGAACCAGGAAATGACTTTATCGTAAAATAGCAGGAGAATGGACAGCAGCAGGAACAGCAGCCCCTGGAATAAGCCATTCCCGGTCTTTTGATAGCGGAGAAGGAAACCGAGAGCGATGATAAGAATGAATGTACCGATATGATCAGGCCAAATGGCCAATTTGTTTACAACATGAAAGTGCAGACCGAAGCCGACTAATATGACACCGGGCAAGATGGCCTCATATTCTTGGGCCCAATATCCCTGTCCAAGGAAAGCAACCCCCACAATGATCAAGAGTGTTGGCCAAGTATAAATTTCTTTGAAAATAACAATATCCGCCTGCTGAAGATAGAAGTAAAGTCCGAAGCCAATCAGAATGATTCCCGGAAAGATTTTTTGATTTTTTTTCATTGTTTTCACGTCCTTGAGTAGCAAACTTGAAAAATTGGTGATTTTTTGGTACTGTACAAAAGGAAACATTTGTCGAAATATGAAATTTTACTGCTTTAAAAAGTGCTTCTTTGACGAATCTGTCTTTTGAGCACCATGGATAAAATAATAACACAGGTTGGATGGAAGGTTTCATGTTCTGTTCACATTTTTTTCGATTTAGGAAAAAAGGACGTGTTATAATTTTAGTAGAGATTTTATTTGGGGGTGTCATTTCAGTATGCACATCATAGTGGTTGGATTAAATTATAAAACTGCCCCTGTTGAGATTCGTGAACGTTTGTCCTTTAATGAAGCACAATTAGGAGAAGCGATGAATGCCCTGAAGAATAAAAAGAGCATTCTCGAAAATGTGATCATTTCCACATGCAACAGGACAGAAGTCTATGCAGTGGTGGATCAGCTTCATACTGGACGATATTATATTAAAGAATTTCTTTCTGAATGGTTTCAAATAGATAAAGAGGAGTTTACTTCACACCTATTTATTTACGAACAAGAAGGGGCTATCGAACATTTATTTAAAGTCGCAAGCGGTTTGAATTCAATGGTGCTTGGCGAAACGCAGATCCTTGGACAGGTGCGCAGTAGCTTTTTGCTGGCACAGGAGGTACAAGTGACCGGTACTGTGTTCAATCATCTATTCAAACAGGCTGTTACATTGGCGAAAAAAGGGCATTCTGAAACAGAAATCGGCTCCAATGCAGTTTCTGTCAGCTATGCTGCTGTAGAATTGGCGAAAAAGATTTTTGGTTCTCTTACAGATAAACACGTTTTGATTCTTGGTGCTGGCAAGATGGGGGAACTTGCCATCCAGAACCTTCAAGGCAGCGGCGCTACCAAGGTCACAGTCATCAACCGGACTTTTGAAAAGGCCCAGGCAGTGGCAGAGCGGTTTAATGGAGAGGCTAAAACACTTCAAGAGCTTCAATGTGCCCTTGTAGAAGCGGATATCCTTATCAGTTCTACCGGTGCAAGCGATTATGTGATCTCCAAGGAAATGATGGCTGGAGTCGAGCGACTTCGCAAAGGCCGTCCATTGTTCATGGTGGATATCGCAGTACCCCGGGATCTGGATCCATCCATCTCTGAACTTGAGGGAGCTTTCCTTTATGATATAGACGATCTTGAAGATATCGTTGAGGCTAACCTTGCAGAGCGAAGAAAAGCAGCAGATGCAATCATGCTGATGATTGAAGGGGAAATCGTTGCTTTTAATGAATGGCTGCGCATGCTTGGCGTCGTTCCAGTCATTTCAGCATTGCGGGAAAAAGCATTGGCGATCCAGGCGGATACAATGGAAAGCATTGAACGGAAAATGCCTGATTTAACAGACCGTGAAAGAAAGATTTTGAACAAGCATACTAAGAGCATCATCAATCAATTGTTGAAAGATCCGATTCTGCAGGCAAAAGAACTTGCAGGACAAAAGGATTCTTCAGAGAAACTTGATCTCTTTATGAAGATTTTCCACATTGAAGAGCAAGTTGAAAAGCATAAGCTGGCGGGGGCTAATGACCGCAGCGCCGCTTTTGATATGAAGACACAGCCTTCTTTCCAATCATAAGTGAGGTATCTTACATGTTTGAACAGGTAATGACAAGGCTGCATGAAGTCATGATTGTTTTATATGCCATCAGCATACTGCTGTATTTCATAGATTATTTACATCAAAACCAGAAGGCGAATCGTTTCGCTTTCTGGATTCTTGCAATTGTTTGGGTCCTTCAAACAATTTTTTTATTTCTTTATATGATTCGGACCGGTAGATTCCCAGTCCTGACCATCTTTGAAGGGCTGTATTTCTATGCCTGGGTGCTTATCACCCTTTCATTGGGGATGAACAGGCTGCTCAGAATGGATTTTACTGTCTTTTTCACCAATATTCTTGGTTTCATCATCATGGCCATCCATACGTTTGCTCCTGTTCAGATGCAATCGGACGCAATGGCAGAAAGGCTTGTATCGGAACTATTATTCATCCATATCACGATGGCGATCTTTTCGTATGGGGCTTTTTCCCTTTCTTTCGTATTTTCCCTGCTTTATATGATTCAATATAAGCTGCTGAAGGAAAAGAAATGGGGACAGAGGCTATGGAGGCTCAGCGATTTATCGAAGCTTGAAAAAATGTCTTATGTATTAAATTTAATCGGTGTACCGATGCTGTTACTGAGTTTAATCTTGGGGCTGCAATGGGCATTCATTAAAATAGAGGGAGTTCAATTGTATGATCCGAAAATCATCGGTTCATTCGTTCTGCTCATCATCTATAGTGTATTCCTATATCAGCGCATTCGTAAGGAGATGTACGGGAAATCCTTGGCACTCCTCAACATTGCGGCATTTTTGATTGTGCTGATCAACTTCTTTTTAATCAGTCGATTATCATCATTCCATTTTTGGAATTCTTAATTAGGGGGCTTTATTCATGAGAAAAATCATTGTCGGTTCACGGAAGAGCAAACTGGCGTTGACACAAACGAACTGGGTCATCAATCAATTGAAGCAGCTGGGTCTGCCTTTTGAATTTGAAGTAAAAGAAATTGTGACAAAAGGAGACAGAATCTTGGATGTCACACTTTCAAAGGTCGGCGGCAAGGGACTGTTTGTTAAAGAAATCGAGCAGGCTCTGTTCAATAAAGAAATCGATATGGCCATACATAGTATGAAAGACATGCCAGCGGTCCTTCCTGAAGGGCTGACAATCGGATGCATCCCAGTGAGGGAAGACCACAGGGATGCCCTTATTTCCAAAAATCATATGAAGCTAATGGATCTTCCTGCAGGCGCAGTAGTCGGGACAAGCAGCTTGAGACGCAGCGCCCAGATTCTTGCTGTCAGACCCGACCTGGAAATCAAATGGATAAGGGGCAACATCGACACTCGCCTGGCGAAGCTTGAATCGGGAGAGTACGATGCGATCATTTTAGCAGCCGCCGGCCTTTCTAGGATGGGCTGGGCAGCTGATGTCATCACAGAATTCCTTGAGCCGGAAGTGTGTTTACCGGCTGTTGGTCAAGGTTCACTTGCAATCGAATGCAGGGAAGATGACGAAGAATTATTGGCGGAACTGGCGAAATTCACGGACTCAAAAGTGAAATTGGCTTCCGTTGCGGAAAGGACTTACCTGGACAAAATGGAAGGCGGATGCCAGGTTCCGATTGCTGGACATGCTGTAGTCGATAACGGGGATGGGATTACATTGACAGTCCTGGTAGCTGCCCCTGATGGAAAGACGATCTACAAAGAAACCGTTGAGGGCAAAGACCCAGTGGAAGTCGGTGAAAAAGCAGCTGCATTGCTCAGTGAAAAAGGCGCCAAAAAACTGATCGATCAAGTGAAGGAAGAATTGGAGCAATGAATCTTTCCCAGAATCCTTTAAAAGGATGGGATATTCTTATCACAAGAAATGCAGAACAAGGCAAGGGATTAAGCGAAATGGTTCTCGAACTCGGAGGAAAGCCTGTACATATCCCGATGATTGAGTTCTGTCCTTCAGAAGGAACGCAAGAGCTCTATTTGAAGAAGATATCTGATTATGATTGGATCATTTTCACGAGTGCCACCACTGTCCGTTTCTTTTTCAAAGCGTTAGAGAAGAACCATGTCCCTATCCCTGCTACAATGAAATGGGCGGCAGTGGGAGATAAGACAAAGAAAATTCTCCAAAATCATGGAATCGAACCTGATTTTGTACCAAAAAAATTCAGTGCAGAAGATTTTGTTGAAGAGTTCAGGGCTGTGGTAAAAGGAGGAAATATCCTTTTTCCCCATGGAAATCTGGCAAGAAACATCATTCCGGAAGGACTGCGGGATGAAGGTTTCATAATTGATGACTGGACTATCTATGAAACTTTTTTTCCTGAGGCAAGCAGGGGGAAGCTGAAAGACTGGCTGCGAAATTGCAACAAGGCAGTTGCCACTTTTACGAGCCCTTCCACTGTCAGGAACTTTATGAAAATCATTCATTCAGAAGGATTAGGAGACACTCTTTCAAATCTTACGGCTGCTTGCATTGGACCGGTGACGGCGAAAGAGCTGAAAAGATTTGGAGTTAACCCAAGAATATGCCCACCCGTATACACGACGGAGGCAATGGTGAATGAGATGCTTGAATATATACAAAAAAATGAGGAGGAAGATCAATCATGGAATTAAATTTCAAAAGGCACCGCAGACTGCGTCAATCTGCCAACATGCGTGCATTGGTAAGGGAAACATATCTGCATGTCGAGGATCTAATCTATCCGCTGTTCATCGTAGAAGGCGAAAATAAAAAGAACCCTGTTAAATCAATGCCTGGTGTTTATCAATATTCCCTTGATTTACTGAAGCAGGAAATGGATGAGATCGTTTCCCTCGGAATAAAATCCGTTATCCTATTCGGCGTTCCGGAAGAAAAAGACAGCACTGGCACCGGGGCATACCATGACCACGGAATTGTTCAGGAAGCGACAAGAGCCATCAAGGAACAGTATCCTGAAATGATCGTCATTGCTGATACATGTCTTTGTGAATATACAGATCACGGCCATTGCGGCGTTGTGGAAGGCGATAAAGTCCTAAACGACCCATCCCTTGATTTATTGGCCAGGACGGCTGTAAGCCAAGCGAAAGCAGGAGCAGACATCATTGCACCTTCCAATATGATGGACGGATTTGTTGCGGCGATCCGCAAAGGATTGGATGATGCAGGCTTTGAAGATGTACCTATCATGTCCTATGCAGTCAAATACGCATCCAGCTTCTATGGTCCTTTCCGTGATGCTGCTGACAGTACTCCTCAGTTCGGAGATAGACGCGCTTATCAAATGGATCCGGCAAATCGCATGGAAGCATTAAGAGAAGCACAGTCTGATATGGAAGAAGGCGCAGATTTCCTAATCGTTAAGCCTGCTTTGTCCTATCTGGATATCATGAGAGATGTGAAGAATGAATTCAATGCACCATTGGTTGCGTACAATGTGAGCGGAGAATATTCCATGGTGAAGGCAGCAGCTCAAAACGGCTGGATCGATGAAAAAGGCGTTGTCATGGAGAAGTTGATTGCGATGAAACGTGCAGGTGCCGATCTATTGATTACGTACCATGCCAAAGATGTGGCGAATTGGCTGAATGAAAAGTAATAGCTGATTTATTCGGCGTTGTCTGCAAGCCGGTAAATATCCAGAATGGAAAATCTCGAACTGTTTGGAAAGGAAGGGTCAGTTATGCGCTCTTATGAAAAGTCAAAAGCAGCATTCAATGAAGCGAAAACGCTTATGCCGGGCGGGGTCAACAGTCCAGTCAGGGCATTTAAATCGGTGAATATGGATCCGATTTTCATGAAGGAAGGAAAAGGCTCCAAGATTTATGACATCGACGGAAATGAATATATTGACTACGTCTTATCCTGGGGACCGCTGATTTTAGGACATGCCAATGACCGTGTGGTCGAAAGCATCAAGAAAGTAGCAGAGCTGGGGACGAGCTTTGGTGCACCGACATTGATTGAAAATGAATTGGCTAAGCTTGTCCGTGATCGGGTCCCATCCATTGAAGTAATCCGTATGGTTTCATCAGGAACGGAAGCAACCATGAGCGCCCTTCGATTGGCTAGGGGATACACGGGCCGAAACAAAATTTTAAAATTCGAAGGCTGCTACCATGGCCATGGCGATTCCCTTCTGATCAAAGCAGGATCAGGCGTTGCCACACTCGGTCTTCCTGACAGCCCGGGAGTGCCGGAAGGTGTAGCAAAGAACACCATTACGGTCCCTTACAACGACCTAGAGAGCGTACGCTATGCCTTTAAAGAGTTCGGCGAGGATATAGCAGGCGTCATCGTAGAACCTGTTGCAGGCAACATGGGAGTCGTCCCTCCTCTTCCTGGCTTCCTAGAAGGTCTCAGGGAAATTACTGAAGAATATGGAACGCTGTTAATTTTCGATGAAGTCATGACCGGGTTCCGTGTGGGCTACAACTGTGCCCAAGGCTACTTCAATGTAACTCCGGACCTTACGTGTTTAGGAAAAGTAATCGGTGGAGGTCTTCCTGTCGGAGCATATGGAGGGAAAGCTGAAATCATGGAAAGAATCGCTCCAAGCGGTCCTATCTATCAGGCAGGGACACTATCCGGTAATCCATTGGCAATGACGGCAGGCTTCGAAACATTGAGCCAGCTGACACCTGAAACCTATAAAGAATTCGGAAGAAAAGCGGATCGTCTAGAAGAAGGTCTGCATGCAGCGGCTGAAAAGTACGGCATCCCTCATACGATCAATCGTGCAGGCTCCATGATCGGAATTTTCTTCACAAATGAAAAAGTGAAGGATTATGAAACGGCTAAAACATCCGACTTGCAATTGTTTGCCCAATATTACAAAGAAATGGCCGACCAAGGCGTCTTCCTCCCTCCTTCCCAGTTTGAAGGATTATTCCTCTCAAGCGCACACAGCAGCGAGGATATCGAGAAGACCATCGAGGCAGCAGAAAAAGTATTCAGCAAGCTAAAAAAATAATCGATTACAAAACCATCCTTTTATCTAAGGGTGGTTTTTTTATTAGGTTGTTTTCGTAACTATTGTTGTTAAAATCTTACTGCCGATTTTAACGCTATATTAGCTGTTTGGTGCGCTGCAATATAGTATCCAGGCTCTTTTCTTGCTAAATGTCGTATCTTTATTGAATAAGTTATCCTGCATTAATTGCTAAAGCAACAATCTTGGAGAAAAGAACCTTTATTTATTCATATTTTTGAAGCATTTCTCATAGAGTGTATACAGACATAATGAATTTATTTGCAGGGGATTTTGAAAGGAGGAGTCCGTTTTGTCTGATAGCCAACAATCGTATTTGCGATTTTCACTTGAAGAGTCTGTTTGGTTCAAAAAAGGACAGGAAGTAAGTGAATTGGTGTCCATTTCTTTGGATCCGTATATTTCAATTCAAGAACAAGAACAGTATGTGCTGATTAGAGGTAACCTGGAATTAAGCGGGGAATATACACCGGATGCAACAGAAGAAGCTGATGAAGATGAAGTCCAGTCCGGGAAATTCATGCATGAAGTTGAAGTGAGGGAGGAAGGGGCGAGCGGTTTCAAACATCGTTTCCCTGTTGATATCACCATCCCGAAAAATCGGATCGAAAATCTTGAAAAGATTGACGTGACGGTTGAGACCTTCGATTATATACTTCCTGAAAAAAGCTGCTTGAGACTTTCTGCAGACTTGATCATCTCTGGAATATACGGAGAGCAGCAAACGAAAACGGAAAATGAAGCTGAAACTGCAGAGTATGAGCCCCTATATAGGGAGGCAGCTGTTTTAGACGAAACAGAAGAAGCAGAAGCGGTCAACGAACCATTTTTCTACCACCAGGAAGAAGATGAACATGAAGAAGAAGACAGCTTTTACTCACCTTTCTCTGCACAGGCAAAAAGACAGCCGCAGGAGGAAGAAGAAGAAGTGCCTGTCCAGGTTCAATATGATCTGAACAAACTTCCAACCCTGCCGCAGTATGATCGATTTGCAGAAGGGAATCCAGGAAACCCTGTATTCCAGATGCCTGAGGCAGAAGAATCTTCAAGCAGTTCTTCATCTGGTTATGAGCCTTATGATATGTATAAGGATAAAGAGGAAGAATCAGCACAACCTTCTCTGCAAAATGCGCATCCGTATGAAAATGCGCAGGGAGCATCAGGTGGAGAGCATGAGGATCAGGAAGATCAGCCTGCTGCGAAAAAAGGGGAAGATAATAAAAAGGCTAAGAAGAAAAAGAACCAAGGCATATCATTGACCGATTTCTTTGCCCGGAAAGAAGAAGAGAGAGCTGCAAAATTAAAAGTCTGTATTGTCCAGAATGGGGACTCACTCGATTCCATCGCTGAAAGATATGATGTAAGCGTACAGCAGCTATTGAGAGTGAACAGCTTGGAAATGAGCCAGGATGTTTATGAAGGTCAGGTGCTCTATATCTCAAATGAATACGCCTATAAAAAGTGATAGAAATGTATGAGCAGGGTGCAGGACCACCTTGCTCTGCTTTATTGATGAATACAAAGGGTAGTGTATGGCCCCTAATTAAAAGCAGGTGATGGCATGTCAGAAAACCTGTACAATGAAACGAAAACAATCCTTTCCCAGTATGGGGTTGAGGCACATTTTGTAGAAGGCAAAGGAAGTGTCCATAAAATCTATTCCACAAAAGGAGTCTTTGCCCTCAAGAAAATCATCCCCCAGAATGGAGTGGACTTTGTCAGGAATGTCCAGACCCTCTATCAGAGGGGATATTATCATATTGTCCCGATCTACCCCACCATGGATGGGCGCTATGGGGTCCTGGATGGGGGATACTTGTATTATTTGATGCCTTGGCTCTCCAATGAAGAAAAGGAAGATCGATTCGAAAGGCATCAAAAGCTTTTTCGGGAATTAGCCAGGATGCACACCATTTCTTCAAAAGATATCTCACTTGGAGAAGATGACCGCAAAGAACATTATGAAAATACAATGGAAGAATGGGAGAGGCAAAAGGAGTTCCTAGAGGAATTTGTTGAACGGTGCGAGAAAGAAGCCTATATGTCTCCTTTCCAGCTTTTATACTGCTCGTATTTCCACGATATGCATCAAGCTCTCAATTTTTCCATCAAAAAGCTGGAAGAATGGTATGAAGCAAGTAAAGATAATAAGAAAGCAAGAACCGTCATCGTGCATGGAAAAATTTCGACGGAGCATTTTTTATATGATGACAGGGGCTATGGATACTTCACGAATTTTGAACACTCCAAAACGGCCCCGCCTTTTCATGACCTCCTGCCATTTTTGTCACGGACTTTAAAAACCTATCCAAGACAATTCGAGGACTGCGTCGAATGGCTGTACACCTATTTTCAGCACTTTTCTTTCAAGGATGAAGAAATGCTGCTGTTCATGAGCTACCTGGCACATCCTGGCCCCATTTTCAGGGTGGTGGAAAAATATCACCATAAAGGCAATAAACGCAAAGAACAAAAAATGGTGAAGCGCCTACAAAAACAATATTGGCTGCTCAAAAATACGGAGTATGTCGTCATGAGGATGGATGAATTGGAAAGAAAGAAAAAAGAGGCAAAGGAATCGCCTCCATCATAAAAAGAAAAAGTGAGCCCTTTATTAATAAATGGGCTCACTTTTTCTTATATCCACTCTAAGTAGAAAGCGAGTGCAAGGATTGCAAAGACTGCGAGGAGCAGGACATCAAATGTCGTTGGAAGCAGAACCGTCCGGACAGCCTGAAAGATGGTAAAAGGGAGGATGAATTGTTTGCATACCCCGCGAAAAGTCCTCAGCCATGGAGGAAGCATATATGGATTATATTTTTTCCTCATTTTTTCACCTCCCGGGACATTTATTACTATTTTATGTGGCCATATGCTGATGGGTGAATTGCTCAGGTAAACGCACTTTATGCTTAAATCGAATATTTTTTTTAAAATAGGTGAATAATGATTGACGAAAAGTTTTCTTTTCGGATACTATTATGAGTACATAAAGATTTAAATGCTTGGATAGGGAAGAGTACGACGATGAACGCTTTTAGAGAGGGAAATCACCAGCTGAAAGATTTCCTAAGCAGAAGTCCCGGAATGTCGCCCTGGAGCAGCCCCCGTGAACCAATAAGTAGCGGGAGCCGGTGTAGAGCCGTTATCGAATTGAGAGCTGAAAGAGCCTTTTTTAACTACTCTTTCAGAAAAAAGGTGGCACCGCGAAAACAACTCCTTTCGTCCTTTTAGGCGAAAGGGGTTTTTTGTTTTTTTATCAAAAAAGGAGGAAAATCAGATGGAAACAAGAGAAATTTCAATGCCGACGAAATACGATCCGCAGTCCATTGAAAAAGGCCGCTATCAATGGTGGCTGGACGGCAAGTTTTTCGAAGCGAAAAATGATTTGGACAAGGAGCCGTATACAATCGTCATCCCGCCTCCGAACGTAACAGGAAAACTTCACCTCGGCCATGCATGGGATACTACTCTTCAAGATATTTTAACCAGGATGAAGCGCATGCAGGGGTACGATGTACTATGGCTTCCGGGAATGGACCATGCAGGAATCGCTACTCAGGCAAAGGTTGAAGAGAAATTAAGAAGCCAAGGAACTACAAGATACGATTTGGGCCGCGAAAAATTTGTGGAAGAAACATGGAAATGGAAAGAGGAATATGCAGGCTTCATCAGGAAGCAGTGGGGAAAACTGGGTCTTGGGCTTGACTACTCCCGTGAACGATTCACATTGGATGAAGGATTGTCAAAAGCCGTTCAAGAAGTATTCGTGACGCTTTATAACAAAGGCCTCATCTACCGCGGCGAATATATCATCAACTGGGATCCCGCAACGAAGACAGCCCTATCCGATATCGAGGTTATCCATAAAGATGTTCAGGGTGCTTTCTATCATATGAGATATCCGCTTGCTGATGGATCCGGACATATCGAAATCGCAACAACCCGCCCGGAAACGATGCTTGGCGATACAGCTGTAGCCGTTCATCCGGAAGATGAACGCTACAAGCATCTAATTGGTAAAACAGTCATCCTGCCGATCACAGGACGCGAAATTCCGATTGTCGGCGACGACTACGTTGATATGGAATTCGGTTCCGGGGCAGTAAAAATCACTCCGGCTCATGATCCGAATGACTTTGAGATCGGAAACAGACATAATCTTGCACGAATCCTTGTCATGAATGAAGACGGATCGATGAACGACCTTGCCGGCAAATATAAAGGCATGGACCGATTCGAATGCCGCAAGCAGATCGTGAAAGATCTCCAGGAAGATGGCGTCTTATTCAAAATCGAGGACCACATGCATTCTGTTGGGCATTCAGAACGCAGCGGCGCGGTTGTCGAACCGTATCTTTCCACTCAGTGGTTCGTAAAAATGAAGCCATTGGCTGAAGAAGCAGTCAAGCTTCAAGAGTCAGAAGAGAAAGTGAATTTTGTTCCAGATCGTTTTGAAAAAACGTATTTGCATTGGATGGAAAACATCCATGACTGGTGCATCTCCAGACAGCTTTGGTGGGGTCACCGCATTCCTGCCTGGTACCATAAAGAAACAGGAGAAGTACACGTGGACCACGAACCTCCTGCAGACATTGAAAACTGGGAGCAGGATAAAGACGTATTGGATACTTGGTTCAGTTCAGCTCTATGGCCGTTTTCAACAATGGGCTGGCCAGAGACAGAATCCCTGGATTATCAGCGCTACTACCCGACAAACTGCCTGGTTACCGGCTATGATATCATTTTCTTCTGGGTATCCCGCATGATTTTCCAAGGCTTGGAGTTCACGGAGAAACGTCCATTCAAAGATGTCCTGATTCATGGATTGGTAAGGGATGAACAAGGACGTAAAATGAGTAAATCCCTCGGCAACGGTGTTGACCCGATGGATGTCATTGAAAAATACGGTGCGGATTCCCTGCGCTATTTCTTATCTACAGGCGGTGCACCCGGACAGGATCTGCGCTTCAGCTTCGAGAAGGTTGAATCTGTTTGGAACTTTGCCAACAAGATTTGGAATGCTTCCCGCTTCGCTTTGATGAATATGGACGGATTGACCTACGATGAAATTGATCTGTCAGGCAAAAAATCAGTGGCGGATGAATGGATCCTTACCCGCTTGAATGAAACGATTGAAAATGTGACTAAACTTGCTGACAAGTATGAATTCGGTGAAGTTGGCCGCTTGCTTTATAACTTTATCTGGGATGATTTCTGCGACTGGTATATCGAAATGTCGAAGCTCCCATTGAATGGCGATGACGAAGAAGCCAAGAAGACGACACGTTCCATCCTTGCATACGTTCTCGACCAAACCATGAGGCTTTTACACCCGTTCATGCCATTTATTACCGAGGAAATATGGCAGAACCTGCCGCATAATGGCGAATCCATCACAACTGCGAGCTGGCCGGTTGTCGAAAAATCGTTCCATAACGAAGAAGCAGCCAACGATATGAAACTCCTAGTGGAAATCATTCGTGCTGTCCGCAACATCCGCTCTGAAGTAAATACGCCAATGAGCAAGCAAATTAAACTCATCATCAAAGCGAAAGATGAGAAAATCCTGGCAAAGCTTCAGAAAAATGAAGGATATATCACTCGATTCTGCAACCCTGATGAATTGGTTATTGCACTTGAAGTTGAAACTCCAGATAAGGCGATGACTGCTGTAGTGACTGGCGCTGAGCTGATTTTGCCGCTAGAAGGACTGATCAACATCGATGAAGAAATCAAACGTCTGGAAAAAGAATGGGATAAGTGGAATAAAGAAGTTGAGCGCGTTCAAAATAAACTTGGAAATGAGCGCTTCATCAGCAAAGCCCCTCAAAAGGTAGTGGATGAAGAAAAAGCAAAAGAACAAGATTATTTAGAAAAGCGTACTTCTGTTGAAAACCGCATTAAAGAATTAAAAGGCGAATAAAAAACGGAGAGGGACTGGCGTCTACTGGTCAGTCTCTTTCTTTAATAAGAAAGTATAAAAATTCAAAGCGTGAATTTGTCCAGCTCCAGCGCCCAGCCCCTCGAGGTTATAAGCCGTACCTCTACGGAAATCAGGATTTCCTTCGAGTTCCGTCTTATACTTGTCGGGGCTTTTCAGGGCGCTTGCGCTTTTCTTATTAAAAGGAGGCAGGAAAATGATCAATACGTATGAAGCAGCCATTGAGTGGATTCATTCGAGACTGCGTCTGGGGATAAAACCGGGGCTGAAGCGAATGGAATGGATGATGGAAAAGCTGGGACATCCAGAAAATAAATCTGCTTATATTCATGTAGGCGGGACGAACGGGAAAGGTTCCACCGTTGCATATCTTCGTGCTGTCCTTCAAGAAGCGGACTATTCAGTGGGGACATTCACTTCGCCTTATTTTGAACAATTCAATGAGCGGATCAGCGTGAATGGAATTCCAATTCCTGACCAAGACCTCATTAAATTAGTCAATATCATCAAGCCTCTGGCAGAAGAACTAGAAGATACTGAATGGGGTTCTCCCACCGAGTTTGAAGTGATTACGGCAATGGCGATTTATTATTTCAGCGAGATCAATCCTCAGGATATCGTCATCATGGAAGTCGGGCTTGGAGGAAGGTTCGATTCAACGAATGTCATTCATCCGATTGCCTCTGCCATCACGAGCATCGGTTTTGACCATATGCAGATCCTCGGTGATACGCTCGATAAGATTACTTTTGAAAAAGCGGGGATCATCAAAAAAGGAGCGCCGATCTTCTCAAACGTCCATCAGGAAGATGCCAAACGAGTGATTCAAGAACAAGCTGGAGAAAGAGAAGGGATCCTTTATCAAAATCCGATCCATTTTCGCATGGTCGATCACCATTCAAATGAAGAAGGGGAAACATTCAGTCTTGAGACTGCTTGGGGCAGTTTAAAGAATCTTGAAATCTCCATGCTTGGGAAGCATCAAGCTGAAAATGCCGCCCTTGCCAGTGAGATCCTGCTTTATTTATCCAATTCTCTTTCCTATGAAATCACAGAGGAACATTTGCGCGAAGGATTGAAGAAAGCATTCTGGCCTGGGAGAATGGAACGGCTTTCAAAAAAGCCCCTCGTGTATGTGGATGGTGCTCATAACATTGAAGGTCTTCTATCGTTAAAAGATACTCTGGAAAACCGATTCGCTTCGTCTTCCAAAAAAGTTATCTTTACGGCATTGAAGGATAAAGATTTACGGGGAATGATAGAAATTTTGGATGAAATGGATGCAGAACTCTATTTCACTGAATTCGATTTCCCACGGGCTTCTACTGCGGCTGAACTTTATGAAATAAGCAGGAGCGCTTCAAAACACTTTAGTGAAAACTGGAAAGAACTGATTCCGCAGGCAGCAGAGAATGCAGGTGAGAATGAGATTATTGTAATAACAGGCTCCCTCTATTTTCTTTCAAATGTAAAACCATTTTATTTAAAATTTTCAAAAAACAAAAATAATTAAAGTGACAAGTCGTCCTGTATTTGGTAAAATATTTTCAAACTTGTGACTATTTGACTAAAAAAATGGAGGGTAATGATGAGCATTAAACGAAGTGTTTCAATGTTTTTTTGGATTTCCTGGGCAGCCATCGTCCCTGCTGGGCTTTATCTGACCTATCTTTATTACCCTCCAGCTGAGATAAAGCCATTGGATATGGCATTATTCCTTCTATTGGCAGCAATCATCACTTTTTTCCCAATCACCATCAATGGCATTACTATTTTCATGATCCAATGGGTCACCTTAGCAGCCCTTTTATCATTTAATTTATTCTTCTCCATCCTGATCTTGCAATTGGCTATCATTCTATTGATGTTCCGCGTAGGTGTTGGAAAAGTCGACATTTATCGGCTCCCGCTTAATTCCCTAATGTTCTTCCTGGCTTCTACGATAAGCGGTATGATCTTTTTTGCTGTCGGAGGACATGTAGGAGATCCAGACATTCATCATGTGTTATTGCCTGCAGCCATCCATGAAATCTGCTATTACATTCTGAATCATTTGCTGCTGTATGTATCCAGGAATATGATAGGATTGAAATACAAGTTTTTTGGAGCGGATCTTACCTGGGAAACGCTTGCCATCATGATGGTCTACCCTTTTTCCATCGCCCTATTTTTCTTATATAAAGAATTAGGCGTAGTGGCAATATTCCTTTTAGGCGTGCCATTCGTCAGTGTCTCGCTCGTCCTTCGGATGTATAATTCCACGGAAAAGATCAATGACTATATCCAAAAGGCAGTAGAAATCGGACATGAGCTGACACAGCGGCTTAAAGTAGATGAAGTGCTCGATTTATTCATCCAGAAAATCTCACAGAATCTGCCTGTCGACTATGCGTACATCTTAAGTGTAGAAGGGGACAAGCTCGACCTTTTAAGAAGGGTCGAAATGGGAGAGCAGAAAGATAATGATTTGATTCCGCTCAAAAAAAATCAGGGGATCAGCGGGGTGGTATGGGCCGAAGGGAAATCCGTCCTGTTCAATGACAAATCTGAATGGAGCGGGATCGCAAATGGATATATGCCTCCAAATGTTGAGAGCGTCCTGAGTGTTCCTATTTTAAGGAATCAGGAAACGGTCGGCGTCCTTCTGCTTGCATCCACCAGGAAAAAGGCATATGAAAAATATCAGCTGATGATTGTGGACATGCTCTGCTCTTATTTTGCTGTGGCCATAGAGAATGGCCGTCATTATGAAGAAACAAAGCGGAACAGTGAAAGATGCGCACTGACGAACCTATATAATTACCGCTACTTTGAGAACCTGCTGACAAATGAGTATGAGGAATTCAATAAAGGAAACAGAAAAGAAATTTCCTTAATCATGCTTGACATTGACCATTTTAAAGTCGTGAATGATACATATGGACATCAAAGCGGGAATGAAATACTAGTGGAAATGGCTGACCGCCTTTCAAAATTGATTGGAAATTATGGCACTCTTGCCCGCTATGGCGGAGAAGAGTTTGTCATCCTTCTGCCAAATGTAAGCAAGGAAGAAGCTACTTCCCTTGCAGAAACGGTACGTCTAACGATAGCCAATCGACCGTTTACCCTTCATAACAATCTGGCCGATGAACGGAAGTGCTTGATGGTCAGGATTACGGCAAGCATAGGGGTTGCTACAGCTCCTAAAGATGCTGATGATGCCCTATCTCTTATCAGGCATGCCGACAGAGCACTTTACATCGGTGCAAAGCGGGCGGGAAGGAACCGAGTGGCGGAGTATGTGAAATAATATTGAAAATCAGCTCTAACCAGCTGGTTTTTTTTATTAAAAAAGAGAGTTTCTTATAAACATAATCTAATATGCTTAGTATAATGGGATTATATACATTGGAGGTGCCAAAATGATTAAGCTGTATTCGTTCGCCATTTCTATGCTGGTATTTTCATTGATTTTTTTCTTTATGCCTTTTAGGTGGAATCGAAACGTCAAGCTGATCATTTTTGGTTTGAGCCTCCTTCTTTTCGGTGCAGCATACATGATGCTCCTTTACCTTACATGGGTCTATACTCTGCTGCTGACAATTCTTTTGGTTTTAGCAGTCGGATTATTAGCAGGCAATAGACTGGACATGCAGGCCGCAGAAGAAGAAGGAACTATTATTGGAGAGAAAATTACAGGTCAACCATCACTGCCTGTACCGTATTTCTCTTTTTCTGAACAAATCAAAAAAGCTGAAGCATTTATAAACGAATCAGATATATCCATCGGCCTGAAGGTAGAGAAGGAAAAATCTGAAGAGTTGTTGGATCTCCCGCTTATTGCAGTGGCAGAAACTGCTGCTGTTGAAGACGATTCTTTAATCGGAATAAGTGACACTCAGGAAGAAATGGCAATTGAAGAAGAACTTCAATACATAATCGACGAGATTTCTCCAAGAGATGAAATGGATGATTTACATAGCAGTCAGCCTGAAAATGTTTTACCTGGTCTTACACTGACAAACGATGACTTCGATGAGGATATTGAAGAAATATATAAAAACCGCTTTTCGCTAATAGAAGACCACGAACCCTCACCCCCCGAACCAGAACCTTTCTCGAAAGAACGGCAGGATACACCGTTTGAAGAGGTTGTAGGCGGGGATGTAGAATATGAGGATCTCATGATCTATCTCGATGAAAAACGGAGAGAGTCGTTAGATTAAAGGGGAGGATGCAATTGAAACAGAAAAATATGGTCCAAATGACACTGACACTCTTGATTGCCGTGCTGTTTTTAGTTGTGTTCTCCCAAGCAAGCACTTTTGCCATTCAGACTTTTTTACCTGGAAAGATTTTTTCTGAAGGGACTTACATAGGGGGAGTCGATGTTTCTTCTTTGAATGAGCAGGCTGCATCAGTAAAACTCACTGAAAGAACGAATGAATGGATGAAAAATGCCAAAATAAACGTTCAATTGCTGAACCAGGAGCAGCAGCTTGCACCTGGATTCTTTCAATTTGATCTACAAGGGTCCATTGAATCAGCAGTAGATGGAAAAAAAAATCAACTGCAGGTGAATGTGCGGGACGACCGATGGGGAGCGCTGCTTCGCTCGATGGATATCAGCTTGCTGGAATCCTCTCTTGATAAAGATGGATTGGATGAAAAATTAATAAAGAATGCACAGACGCTCTCCAATGCTCCTTTGATTGTCAATCTTTCAGACTACTTGATTGGCGGGGCTTATACCGAAGATTTCCAAACCATCTATGATCATATCAAGGAAACGGACACGCTTGCACAGTGGGTCAAGGAATCCGGTATGATAGAGTTGCAGCCAGGAGAATTATTTTCCTTAAAGGAATACATAGAGAAGCACGAATTGACTTATTCAGATGAATTTATGACGATTGCAGCTTCCATGATGTATGAAGCCGCGTTGCACAGCAGTTTGAAAATCGTCGAAAGGCATACGAGTGAATATCCGCCGGAAAATATCAAAGAAGGATTTGAAGCGAAAATATCAAAGGATTATGATTTGAAGCTTTATAATGGGGACAGCCATCCGGTCCAAATCATAAGTTTTTCAGATGCATCAGGCAGCTTGGCCATGAAACTGAAAATGGAAGGGAATCCGTTCAGCTACAAGGTCATTCAAAAAAATAGGAAAACCTATCCTCCAAGGGAAATAGTCGAATTCGTGCCATTAAAGGATCAAGTGAAAAGTGAGTCCGGCAGAGAAGGATATTCCGTGGAAATTGTAAAGGAAACATTGCTTGGAAAACTTCCGCTTTTAAAGGAACTGATTTCTAAGGATTTTTATTTGCCGATTGATAAGAGGGTATACAAAGAAGTGGAAGCTCCTCCTGCTGAAAATCAAGGAGGTGACGGGGGAGTAGCAGAAAGTGATGCACCTGGCGCAGGACAAAAAGGTGATGCACCTGCTTCAAACCAGAATGGTGCAGCTGTTTCACCCCCTGAAGATGCAGAGGATGGACAAAATGGACAAACAGCAGGAGAGAACCAAAATCCTGTCGGCAATGCAAGTGAAGATCCGGCAACCATCTATGATAACGAGACGATAATAAAATAAAGAAGTGATGGGATGAAAAATCAGAAAGGCTTTACGTTAATCGAAGTGCTTATCTCTATTACACTATTAGCAGTGGCAGCTGTTCTCCTCCTGCAATTGACTGGATTCTTCACTTTTGCAGATATGAGGTCAGATACAAAAGGAAGGGCGTTAGAGATTGCCAATGAGGAATTGGCAAAGCAGGCAGAGGAACTGAATAAAAATAATACTATGCCGCCTTCCAACCAGCTGATAGATGGGTATACCGTCTATTCAATGGTAACGGATCTCTCTTCTTCCCCAACTTATCTTGTGAGCATGGATAAAAATAGTTTTGTATTTGTTTCAGCTATTGTCCATTATTTGAACAGCAGCGGAACAGTAGTCCCGAAGCTATTGGTGGTAGGTGTGAAATGGAAATAATAACAAAAAAAATCCGGACAGAAAATGGATTCACATTAGTTGAGATGCTTGCGGCAATGACCATTTTTCTTTTAGTGATTGGTGTAGTAACTGGATTTCTCCTTCAATCCAACCACTTCATTTCACAAAGGAGCTCCATGAGTATCCAGGAGGGGAACGACGAAGCAGCTAGAATGCTTCTCCAACAAACCTTTTCATCTGGGGTAGAAATCTATTATTCTGCAGGACAGGAGATCAGGGTCAGACTTAAAGAGGGAACTTGCCATTCGTTTAATGTTAATGCAACCCAGCAAATCATGTACCACTATGAAGATGTTTGCACTGATTTATCTTCTTTTTCTTTCACTGCTCAAGGGGAGGCATTTTCCGGAATAAAGCAGATAAAGCTGTTGGATGCAAAGACGGGAAAAGAAGTCCCTAATTCTACTTTTTCGAATAGCAATAAAGCTCTCACCATCCAACTAAGCGGGGAGAAAACCATTCAGTATAGTTTTAATCTTTTGTTGAAAGAACAACAATGAAACCCATCTTCTAAAGGGCAGAAGATGGGTTTTTGGGTTTAAGGGGCACAAGTGACAAATGTCTTTTGGCCATTTACGCTTCCGGTTGCCACTGTTCCACAGATGGTCAAATATTGTGTAGGCGATGCAGATGCATTTTGATTTAATTGAAGTCCGGGAACCTTGATAAGACCTTTATTAGAGGTGGAACTAGAGTTGATGATGAAGCTGATCGGCCCACTGTCGGATTGTACCTTTGCATTCGAAGCTGAAATATTTTTTGCGTTAAAAGTTATATCTCTTCCTCCTGTAATTATAGAATTATCAATAATAATATTTCCATTTAAGGCAGTCAGTGTAATGGAACTGTCTTTTTTACTATTTGCATCGGTATTAATCGTTGCGTTTCCTTCTATCACTATATTTCCTTGGGATGAGGAGATATTAATAGTGCCATGCCCGTTGCTGGCGAGGCTGAGGAGTGCATTAGTAGAAACGGTCACCCCAAGGTCGCCCGAATAATTGATATAATCTTTATTTGACGTTTGTGTATATTGAACGCCGCTTGTGATGATCAATTTTCCCTGTGTGTATAATTCGGGACCGACTCCTTCATAAATAGTTTGTCCATTAATAATCTTAATGACTAGTCCATCATTTAAGTTCCCCTCTGTGTTCAGTTCAAAAAATACACATTCGCTCTCCATATTGGTATAAGGATTGACGGACTTAATGCAGAAAATGTTTCCCGAAACTGCATTGTGAACTACATACTTAGATCCTGTACTGGTAGATCGCGAAAAAGAGGCTAGAGTGGAGGTTCCTGTATACTTTTCATTAGAGTCTTTTACAGCCTTATATATTTTCACGATGAAATTAGGTTCAGTGGTTATATCGAAATATAAATCCTTTGCAGTTTCTAAGTATTTGATAAACTTGACACTCGGTTTTTGTGGATTGGTTTCCACCACTTTTTTATTGCTGGAAATCGTTTTGGACGTATAGAATTTTTCGTCTGCGTCCTTCGTTTTGTTGTGATTGCTATCCCCATATACCGCACTTACTTCAAAGTAGTGGGTTACTGCGTTAATTAGATTCAATGGAAGGGTCTGTCCAGCTTCATTCTTAGCCATGATATACACATCCACCTTGTCCCCATCAGGAGTAGTGAGGATAAAAGGTGTCGATCCGGTATAATAAGCTGCATTCAATAATGTCTTAGGCTCGGTCAGAAGCGACTGCATGGTGGAATTGGCCATTTCAGTGACCTGAAGATTATGATAAACCCTTTCACTGGTTGATTCCCTTTGTGATAAAGAAGGGAGCAGCAGCACAGCAGCCATTAAAAGTATGCTAATGGTCACTAAAACGATGATCAGTGTATTTCCTCTACTATTTTTCAACATTTAAATGTTTTCTCCCCGCTTGCATATTATTCTCTCGAAATTTTTCTCTATTACTTTATAATATAATGTAAATAGTCCAAAAGTTGAAAGAATTTTACAATTGAAGGGACGTTAAAAATGAAAGAACGGAAACGTTTAGGAGATTTACTGGTCGAGACGGGCATCATTCAGGAGGGACAGCTTCAAGAAACTCTTTCTTTGAAGAAGAAAGGACAGAAGCTTGGAGATGCACTTGTGGAGCGGGGGTACATCAATGAAAGACAACTGATTGAGGTGCTTGAATTTCAATTAGGGATCCCCCATATCGTCCTGCACCGATATCCGGTTGATTCCTCCCTGTGCAAGCTCATCGGGAAGGATTTTGCCTTAAGGAATCTCGTCATTCCCATCGCAAAGGATGGCCAGGATCTGACAGTGGCGATGAATGATCCAATGGATTATTTCACCATGGATGATTTGAAGATTTCAACCGGTTTTCAAATAAAACCAGTCATTGCGACAAAGGATGAAATCGTTGCAGCAATCCATAAATACTATCATATGGATGAACGCTATACTGAAGAAGATTTGGCATCAATCAATCAATTGGAATCAGAGGAAGCACCGGCAGTCAAGCTGGTGAATCAAATACTTTTAGCAGGCGTCCAAATGAAGGCAAGCGATATACATATTGATCCCCATGAATCCAAGGTGCTCATTCGATATCGGATCGATGGGATTTTAAAGACAGAACGGGTCATCTCAAAAGCGATATTTCCTTCTCTGGTGGCAAGAATCAAAATTCTAGGAAACATGAATATCACAGAAAGCAGACTTCCGCAGGATGGCCGGATCAAGCTTGATATCCAGCAGGCATCGATTGATCTGAGGATTTCCATTTTGCCGACTGTTGATGGTGAGAAAATTGTCATACGGATATTGGACCTTGATAATGTCGTCATCAAAATCTCTCAGGTAGGATTCAATAAATTGAACCTGCAGAATTTCATCAAGTTGATTGAAAAACCTTCAGGGCTCATTTTACTGACGGGGCCGACAGGTTCAGGGAAAACCTCAACGTTGTATGCTTCCCTGCATCACTTGAATTCGGAAAAAGTCAATATCGTCACGATTGAGGATCCGGTTGAGTATGTGCTTGAAGGCATCAATCAAGTACAGGTGAATCCTCAGATTGGATTGACATTCGCGAACGGGCTCCGGTCCATTTTAAGGCAGGACCCCAATATCTTGATGATTGGGGAAATCAGGGACCATGAGACAGCGGAAATTGCCGTCAGGTCTGCCTTGACTGGTCATTTAGTCTTAAGTACGATGCATACCAACTCAGCCATATCCACTGTTCCAAGGCTTTTGGATATGGACATAGAACCTTATCTTGTGGTTTCGGCATTATCCGGGGTCGTGGCCCAGCGCCTTGTCCGTCAGATCTGCCAGGAATGCAAGGAAGAATATACACCTACAGAAATGGAAAAAAAGCTCTTTGAACGACGGGGGCTGACCATACAAAAGCTCTATCGCGGCAAAGGGTGCTCGGCATGCCAGAAGAGCGGATACAAAGGAAGGATGGCCATTCATGAATTAATGGTCCTCGATGATGAAATGAGGCAGCTCCTTTACAACAATAAAAGCATGCAAGAATTAAAAATGGCGGCATTGAAAAAAGGGATGCTTTTCTTGATTGACGATGGGCTGCTGAAAGCGAAGTCTGGATTGACCACGATAAATGAAATACTGCGTGTGGCAATGGAAGAATAGGGGAGATTGGATTGAAAGATCGTTTGGACAGCATTTTAAAAGCAGCATTTGAATTGGGGACATCTGATATACATATTACAGTCGGCGTCCCGCCTGTCATGAGACTGAATGGAGATTTGAAGCATTACGGGAAAGAATCCCTTAAACCTGCAGAGACGGAAGGGATGGCCAAATCCATCATCCCCCCTCATCAATGGCAGACCTTCAAAGAAAAAGGGGAGCTTGATTTCTCCTATGGGATTGAAGGAGTCTCGAGATTCCGTGTCAATGCCTTCCACCAGAGGTCATGCATCAGTCTCGCCATCAGGGTAGTCCCGACGAAAATCCCATCATTTGAAGAGCTTCGCCTGCCTCCGATATTAAAGAAAGCAGCGATGCAGCAGCAAGGGTTGATTTTGGTAACAGGTCCGACAGGCAGCGGGAAGTCCACGACTTTAGCTGCCATGATCGATGAAATGAATCGCTCTGTCCGCAAGCATGTCATTACTCTCGAGGATCCGATTGAATATTTGCATAAGCATGGGGCCTGCATCATTGATCAAAGGGAAGTGGGATTTGATACAAAATCATTTTCCGATGGACTACGTGCTTGCCTCCGCCAGGACCCGGACGTCATCCTGGTTGGGGAGATGCGGGATATCGAAACGATTTCCACAGCGATTACGGCAGCTGAAACCGGTCACCTTGTGCTCGCTACCCTCCATACGACCGATGCACCGACGACGATCGACCGCATCATTGACGTGTTCCCGCCTGCACAGCAGTCGCAGGTAAGAATCCAGCTTGCCTCCGTTTTAAATACAGTCATCTCCCAAAGGCTGCTTCCTTCAGCCGACAAGAAGAGCCGGGTGGGAGCATTTGAAATCATGATGAATACACCAGCGGTCAAAAACCTGATCAGGAATGAAAAAATCCATCAGATTCACAGCGTCATGCAAACGAACAAGGCAGCAGGGATGCAGACAATGCAAATGTGTGTACAATCCCTTTTGGATCAGGAGAAAATCTCCCGTGAGACCGCGATGGCATTCTTGGCGGATGGTGCATTGTAATGCCAGTATTTCAATACCGTGGAAGGAATCGTAAAGGGGAGATTGTCAAAGGGAAAGTGACAGCCGTCAATCATCGGGAAGCAGTGGGCCAGTTGAAAGAAAGAGGCATTGCCATCCGCACGATTGAAGAACTTAAGGGGATTTTCTACAAGGAAATCAAATTCGGCTTTGATAAAGTGAAATATAAGCAGCTTGTCATCTACATACGTCAGTTTTCTACCCTGATCAAAGCGGGGATCACGATAGTCGACGCCACCAAAATACTTGCCCAGCAGACGGAGAATAAACTGCTGAAGCGGGCTTTATATGATATGGAAGAAGAGATCCAGGCAGGGATGTCCTTTTCAGAAGCGGCAGAAAAGCATAGATCCATCTTCCCCCCGATTTTCATCAATATGATGAAAGCAGGGGAAGCAGGCGGACAGATGGAGGAAATCCTGGAGAGGCTAGCTGTTTACTTTGAAAAACAGAATACGACGAAGCAAAAGCTGAGAGCAGCCATGACTTATCCAGCCATACTCGGGGCCATTTCGATTGGGGTCGTGGTCTTTATGCTGACTGTCATCCTCCCGAGGTTTGCAGGGATGTTTGCTTCTTTCGGGTCAGACCTTCCGCCTATCACTAAATTCCTGTTGAATTTAAGCGGTTTTTTCCAAGGGTCCTGGTGGGTATGGCTGATATTGATAATCCTTATCGGATTTGCATTCTATTATTTGAAAACAAGGACAAAGGACGGGACCTATTGGATTGATTACGCCCTTTTGAGGATACCTTTATTCGGAAAGATCCTTCAAAAAGCAATATTGGCCAGAATGACAAGGACGCTCAGTTCCTTGTTTTCAGCTACGGTCCCGGTCATGCAGTCATTGACGATTGTTCAAAAAATCGTCGGGAACGAAGTGATCTCCAGGGTTCTTCATCAATCCAAGATGTCCCTTGAACAGGGAAAGTCCATTGCAGAGCCGATGAAGGAACATTGGGCAATCCCGGTCTTTGTCTCAAGGATGATCGCTATCGGAGAGCAGTCAGGTACATTGGACTATATGCTCGACAAAATCGCGGAGTTTTATGAAGCTGAAGTCGAACAGGCAACAGAGCAGCTGAAGTCGCTCCTGGAGCCTATATTGATCGTCTTTCTAGCGGTTGTTGTAGGGACGATTGTTGCTGCGATTGCCATCCCAATGTTTGACATTTTCAACCATATTCAGTGAAAAAAATTAATTTCTCCAATTGACACATTATTTATAGAAAAGAGACTATATATCTATTATAATGAGAATAATTATATAGAGAGAGAAGAATTGGAAGCAAAGAAGGATTATCCCAAATTTGGGCACTAGGGTAATCTGGAGCGAGTAGTGCACCCCGCCAATTCTATATTTAGATAGATTAAATATAGAATTGGCTTTTTTTAGGATTCGAAGTAATTCAAAAGTACTAGGAGGAGAAACGAATGTTGAAACGAATCAAAGCACTCAAGAATCAAAAAGGCTTCACCCTCGTCGAATTGCTAGCTGTTATCGTCATCTTGGGAATCATCGCGGCCATTGCGATTCCGAGTATCGGGGGAATTATTGACAAGAGTAAAGCAGATGCGCACAAATCGAATGCACTGCAAATCATTGCGGCTGCGAAGTTGGCGGTTGCTGGGAATGATGTGAAACCTGGAGATACTGTTACTATTAATGATCTGGTTACTGATGGCTATCTTGATAGCGCTCCTAAAGATCCGGATAAAGATACCAATTATGATAAAGATAGTACAGTGACAATCACAAAAAATGGTAAAACAATAGAATATAGAATTACATTAGCTGCGGAAGATACAGCAACAAATAGTATTACAGGAAATAAATATTTTAACAATATAGAAGAATCAGTACTAAATATGGAATCAACTGTAGCTTCACGTTCAAATTAAAAGGGCATCCGTGCCCTTCTTTTTTTTAAGTAGAAAAGGGGGAAAGAAGTGAGTAGATTAGATACGGTCGTTTCCAGGGGGCTGCTCCTGTTTATGGTGCTGTTCCCTTACATAGTGATTATCGATAATATTTATATTTCAAGGACGAAGCTGAAATGGTTCGTGCTGACGATGTTTGCCACATTTTTATTGATTGTGCTTATGCTAAAATGGCTGAGGAAGGAAGTGGAAGTAAGTACATATAGGTCGCCGATATTCATTCTATTAGGTATTCAGTTAGTTTTAATTTCACTCTCTACGATTCTATCAATCAAGCCAGCTATATCGCTCAATGGCTACAATCAACGATATGAAGGATTGACAGCCTGGTTTTCTTATTTCGTCCTGTTCTTTATGATCTACTCCTCTAAGATTCCGCTTCACCGATTCAGATCCTTGCTGCGCATCTCGGTCATTTCTAGTGTCTTCATCTCGATTATCGGCATCCTGCAGCATTTTGGTGTGGACTATATCATTTCAGAGTATGGAAATTCATTCGGTAGCAGAAGCGCCGCATATTTTGGTAATCCAAACTTCTTTGGCTCATATCTCGTTCTATTCGTCATTCTATCATCCTATTTTTATTTAATAGCGGATACTAGAAGGGACATGCTGCTATATTTCGGCATCTCCTGCATCCATTTCATCGCCCTGCTCTACTCAGGGACAAGGAGCGGATGGATTGGGACAGGCATCGGGCTGCTCGTTTTTGCATTCATTTTATATACTAAACATAGAAATTCAATAAAGAAATTCAGTTTACTGGCTGTGGCGTTCATTTTCATTTTCTTCCTAATCAGCATTACAGAAAGTTCTTCTTATTTCGGCAGAGTCATGAGCATTTTCAAAGACGCCAATTCTGCCCTTGTCGACGGAAATGAGCATGCGGGATCAAGCCGCTGGTATATTTGGAGCAAAGGGCTTCCGCTTATTAAGGACCATCCGCTGCTTGGATCTGGTCCTGACACATTTGCTTATGTGTTTCCGGATGATCCAGTGGGAAAAGAAAAATACATGCATAATCCGGATATCATCGTGGACAAGGCACATAATGAATACCTTCAAATTGCTGTTACCATGGGAATACCTGCTTTGATCGTCCATTTATCCTTACTCTTTTTCATTTTATGGAAAGGGAGGAAAGCTATACTGGATGCAGGGAATAATGACATTTTGCTCATTGCAGTGCTGCTATCAGCGGTATTGGGGTACATGGCACAGGCCTTTTTTAATATCAGTGTAGTGACAGTCGCCCCATATTTTTGGCTTTTGGCCGGGGCATTAGGCGCATATTCCGACAGAAGTCGGCTCCATCCCGCGAAAAAGGCTGAAAAAAGAGAAGGGCATTCATCTAATCGTGTCGAAGATATAGGCAATATAGTATAATAATAAGAAAAAGGTTTGATAGAGTTGTATCTTTTACTCCTACTGATTTTCATTTTGGGACTCATTCTGGGCTCTTTCTATAATGTCGTGGGGCTCAGGGTCCCGAAGAAAGAATCCATTTCTGTTCCGCGTTCCCACTGCACGGTTTGCAAGAGGACGCTTGGTCCATTGGAATTGATCCCTGTTTTATCATACATAATCCTTCGAGGTAAATGCAGGAACTGTGGTGTGAAAATTTCGTTCATTTATCCTTTGATCGAACTTGCGACAGGCATCTTGTTCCTTCTGTCTTATTTGAGATTCGGATGGAGCCTGGAGACAATTGGAGCATTTTTACTAGTTTCACTAGTGGTAATCATCTTTGTTTCGGATATCCATTATATGATCATCCCGGACAAAGTACTGCTTGTTTTTTTACCGCTTTTTATTTTAATCAGGATTTTCGATCCGCTGACGCCATGGTGGGATTCCTTAGTGGGAGCTGTTGTGGGATTTGGCCTCTTGCTTCTGATAGCAGTCATAAGCAGGGGAGCGATGGGTGGAGGAGATATCAAGCTGTTTTTCGTTCTAGGAGTGTTCCTCGGTTTGAAAGCGACGCTTCTGACTTTTGGTCTAGCCTCTCTGACTGGAGCCATATATGGAATTGCCATGATGGCTGCCGGTAAATATGGGAAGCGGCAAGCAGTGCCATTCGGTCCCTTCATCGGGTTAGGAGCCATTTTAAGCTGCTTCTATTCAACTGACATCATTGATTGGTATATAAACACATTTTTCTGGTAAGGTGTGATGTGGAATGGCTTTCATTCTTGGCGGTCAGCGTAAACTACATGTGATGTTTACGGATCGCTATTTTCGATTCCTAGAGACAGGGAAGAATTTTTCTTTAATAAAATATGGCCAAAAGCTCCTGCCAACGGGGCTTATTCATGAAGGGGAAATTCAGGATTACGACACCCTGTTCACTATCTTGGATCAATATATGGGGGAGAACAGGCTTAAAAGACTGCCCGTTTATATGAATTTATTGGACGGGCATACAATTGTACGTAAAGTCCAAGTCCCGGCGGAGATTCCTTCCGATGAAATAAAAGGCTACCTATACATGGAAATAGGGGAATCGCTTCACCTTCCGTTTGAAGATCCGGTTTTGCAGGTGGAGGAACTCGAGCAAAAAGAAGGCTATAAAGAGGTGCTTCTCCTGGCAGTGAAGGAATCTGTCGTAAAGACATACATCAATTTGCTGGAAGAGTTGAAATGCCGCCCAGAGGTGATGGACTTATCCATCCTGTCCCTTTACCGGTTGTATTACCATCTAGACCTGCATCGACCGGATCAGCATCTGCTCCAGATCCAGCTTTTCGTCGATTGCTTCCAGCTATCCATTTTCCATGACCATAAACCCATTTACGTAAGGTACCAGGCACTGCCGGATACTATGCAAGGTGAATTGCAAAGGACAAGGACAGGGTTTGAAGTGATGGAAGCACCTGATGAACCAACGGGAAAGGCAGAACATCTCCAAATCATGGTTCAAGAAATAGACAGGCTCATCAATTTCTATCGCTACAACATGACCAAAGGGGAACATCAGCTGAACAAATTCACCATAACAGGAGACCATCCCTTTTTGGAAGAATTCACTCCTGAATTGGAAAATCAGCTTGGAATTAATATCCAATCCCTTGCTCAGCCCTTTTTTCAAACAACAAAGGATATGAATATCCCCTATATGCTCAATGAGTGCATCGGGCTATCATTAAAGTAGGTGACAGCATTGCTGGTAGATATTAATTTAATCGAGAAGAAAAAGCATCCTTATAAAAAAATAATATTCATCAGCATTTTTGTGCTGCTTTTCCTTCTTGCAGCCCTGCTTCTAAGCACTTACTATCATGGCCTATTGGCAAAGAAAGAAAGCCTCCAGCAGCAAGTAAATTATGAAAGACAGCTTAGGACTGTGCAGAATGCGAATGTAAAGGGACAAGATACGGAATCTGTCGCTAAGTTGAAGAGTGCCATCCAATGGGGAGAGGCATATCCGATATCCACTGTCTCATTGATTAAGGAGATTACGGGCAGGCTGCCTGAACGGGGCTACATCCTCACATTCTCCTACAGCGGTCAGGATCAGGTTTCTTTAAGTGTACAATTTGATTCCGCCCCTGAAACAGCTTACTATCTTAAGAACCTTAAAGACTCTCTTTTTGTGAAAAAGGCTGAACTCAGCAGCATCGTAACGGAAAATGTTGATGAGACAGATCAATCGCTTCCACGCTATATCGCACAATACAATGTGCAGATTGATAGTGATGCGATAAGGAATTCGACTGCTGCAAAAGAAGGTGAAGCAGATGAAAACTAGATGGAGCAATCGAACCTTCCTATTAACGGCCGGAATGATCTTAGTCCTTTTGCTGTTTCTTCTTTCAGCGTATCTTTTAATTCCCAATCAAAATGATATTGACCTTCTTAACAAACAATTGAAAGAAGAAAAGCAGCTCACAGCAAGCAATAATAAGACATTGAATCAATCGACAAAAGATTTGGCAATTAAAACGACTGAGCTGCAAAAGAAAATTCCGGTAGAGCCATTGATAGAAAACTTCATATTAAATTTGGAACAGGCACAGATCACCTCTGGAAGCACTGTGAAGTCAGTTTCTTTTCAGGATAACGGAAGTGTAGCTGCATCAACGATTGAAACCCCTGCTGACACTTTGGATAATCTGAAAGAAAACTTGGAAAATGCTATAGATGGCACGGATTCTAAGAAAGAGGCAGCACCTGTCAGGAAAATTGAACTGCCGCAAGGAATGAAGCGCGTGGTGGTCAACCTGCAGGTGGAATCTCCGGGATTCAATGAATTGATGAATTTCCTAGGGGAACTTGAAGGGCTGGATCGGATTGTCAGCATCGATTCTGTCAGCTTCTCAGGAAATCGGGAACCGCGTACTACATTGGATAAAGGGATGCCATTGTCGTATACCGTTTCGCTTTCCATATTCTATTACCCTGAATTAAAAGATTTGGTAAAGGACCTGCCTTTAATCGATGCTCCGCAGCCAAGCAA
The DNA here is from genome assembly GCF_050990905.1 of Falsibacillus pallidus. GTDB lineage: Bacteria > Bacillota > Bacilli > Bacillales > DSM-25281 > Falsibacillus > Falsibacillus pallidus_A. Next base: position 2,803,593 of record NZ_CP158866.1, on the reverse strand, counting down.
TAAAGTGAATCCGCTTGTTCCGACGGGTCCGGTTGATAATTCTGGCAGCTCAAGCGCAACTGCTAATGAATCTGGAAGCCAAGTAGAGGAGCAGACTCCACCGGCAGACCCAGCAGCAGATGATTCGACATCTTCAGAAAATACTGTTGATGAACAGAACATGGACTCAAAGCATCCCGCCGAAGTTTTGACCCATATCGTCCAGCCTGGAGAAACATTGTTCAGCATCGCCATGAAATACTATCATTCTCCTGATGGGGAAGAGACGATCAAAGCCTATAACAACTTAAAAGAAAACGTCGTTTATTCAGGAACTTCCTTGAAAATCCCGATTTACGAAAATTGACGAAAACCTTACCCAACAAGACGACACCAGTCTTGTTTTTTTTTACCCCTGATATGGTAGCATGAAGCAAATGTTTTGTGCGGGAGGAATGGAAATTGGACAAGCCGGGAAAAAATGAAGCCTCCATCAGGATCAAGATCAATGGGGAAGAAAAGGAATTTGAAGAAAATTTAGTGGTGCATGACTGGAAGGAAACTAAAAAGGAAACAGCGGCTGCTTCTGAAGCACTTGAAGAGGATGAATCATTTGAGTGGGTGCTCCCTGAGCCGGAACAGGAACAAGAAGAACTGAAAGAATTCAAACAGATTTCGTACGTCCCTGCCATTTCGAAAAAATCTTGGGTTCAGCCGAAAGGACCAAATCGGAAAAACGGCCTGTCGAATCTGGTATTTTCCATCGCAACAGCAATCATCATTGGGCTGGTACTGGGCTATGTCATGCTTCATTTGTTTACGAGCAAAGCAGAACCTGTCAATTCGCTGGGGCGGGAAGAAAATCAGGGGGCAGGAGCTGGAGTGGATGCGAAATCTGACGGGAAAACTACAGCACTGACGTTGAATTCCTTCGATGTGCCTGTCATCCAAGCCGGAATCTTTACGTCAGAAGAAGCTGCTAAAACAACAGCTGCAGAAATAGAAGCAAAAGGATTTCCCGCTTCAGTCGCCAAGCAGGGGGAACAATACTTTTTATATTCCGGTACAGCCGGCACAGTAGAAGAAGCCAAGGTACAGGCGCAAAAAATGAAAGATCAGCAGATAGATGTATTCGCAAAAACATTTTCTGCAGGTGAAATCAAGGTTGAGGGGGTATCAGGACAAGAGGCATCATTTCTAAATGAAGCAGCCCCTGTATTTCTTCTCCTGTCTGAAACGAGCGGCTCTTTGCTGGCAGGAAACGACGCTCAACTGGATGCTGGTGTCACTGACAAAATGAAAAGCATCGAACAGATGGGGGATTTCACCAATAAACAAATCAATAGTTTGAAAAAGAACCTGATTCATGGCTACTCGGCGATAGAAAACTTCAAGAAAAATGGAAATGCTAAAGAGCTGAGAGATGCCCAGCAAGCACTCCTCGATTTTTTAAGCACTTATTTATCATTAAATTAGTGACATAAACTGATATTTTCTAGGAAATATTGCGAAAAGACGATTATTTTCGATCTTGTACCCGGCTTTGCCTATTTGGGACCAAGATAAAAATATTCGTCTTTTTTGTCGTTTATCATTTGTTAAGACAGGGGCTTTTTGATAGGATTATCTTGTATCTCCCACTGATATTGAATGGAAAGGTTTTGATGAAAGATGAACCGTTTAATCCTTGCTTCAGGATCTCCCCGCAGAAAAGAACTTCTACAAAAACTTCAAGTCCCATTTGACATTTTCCCAAGCGATGCTGATGAAAATCTGCCTGAAGGAATTGCCCCCGATAAAGCAGTCCTTCTCTTAGCTGAGAAGAAAGCTAAAACGGTGGCTGACTCTTTTCCTGAAGGTATTGTCATCGGTTCCGATACGGTAGTTGCATTGGGCGATGAAATCCTTGGGAAGCCGCTCGACTCTGACGATGCTAAATCCACTCTGAAAAAACTTTCTGGCCGGACACACTCTGTTTATACTGGCGTTTCCATCATAAAGGATGGAAAGCCCCATTCTTTTTTTGAAAAAACGGAAGTGACGTTCTGGGCTTTGACCGACCAGGAAATCAACCGCTATATCGAAACAGGCGAACCGTTTGATAAAGCGGGCTCTTATGGGATCCAAGGGTATGGTTCGCTATTTGTGAAAGAAATCAAGGGCGATTATTATGCAGTGGTCGGCCTTCCTGTTTCCCGACTTTATCGAGAGCTGAAATCCGCAGGTCTGAACATTTAGGGGTTATTGCCCGCCGTCCTTCTAAAAGGAGGAAAATAACCACTTGGAAACTGAATCGATCCTGATAAGGGACTATCCCACTGACGAGCGTCCGCGTGAAAGGATGGCCAATAATGGGGCAAGCAGCCTCTCAAATCAGGAGCTTCTTGCCATCATCTTAAGGACTGGGACTAAAAATGAATCGGTCATTCATCTCGCTAATCGCGTCCTCACCCACTTTGATGGCTTCAGGCTCCTAAAAGATGCTTCATTGGAGGAAATGACAGCCATTAAGGGTGTCGGTGAAGCAAAAGCCATCCAGATCATGGCTGCCGTTGAAATTGGGCGCCGGATCAGCAATCTTACGTATGATGACCGCTATGTCATAAGGAGCCCGGAGGATGGGGCGAATTACGTCATGAATGATATGCGGTTCCTTTCACAGGAGCATTTCGTCTGCCTCTACCTGAACACCAAGAATCAAGTCCTGCACCGCCAGACTGTATTTGTCGGAAGTCTGAATGCCTCGATTGTCCACCCTAGAGAAGTCTTCAAGGAAGCCTTTCGCCGTTCTGCAGCGTCTATTATATGTGCCCATAATCATCCTTCAGGGGATCCATCTCCGAGCCGGGAAGATATAGAGGTGACGAAAAGGCTTGCAGAATGCGGGAAAATCATAGGAATCGATATTCTCGATCATTTAATTATCGGCGATAAGAAATTTATCAGCTTAAAGGAAAAAGGTTATTTATGACACTATGATTTTACCAGCCATTGAGATATAATAGAGTTTATGATTTTTCATAACGAGTATCGATTTTTGTCGAATCGAAATGATGAAATTACCTATGATTTTTTGAAAATTAAAATAGCATGAAACCTTAGTAATTCGTATCAGAAAGGGAGATACTTGAATGTTTGGACTTGGAACTAGAGATCTTGGAATCGATTTAGGAACAGCGAATACGCTGGTATACGTAAAAGGTAAGGGCATTGTGGTCCGTGAGCCATCCGTAGTTGCCATGCAGACAGATACAAAAAGCATCGTAGCCGTCGGAAATGATGCTAAAAACATGATTGGACGCACACCTGGGAACGTCGTAGCCCTTCGCCCAATGAAGGACGGCGTCATTGCAGACTATGAAACAACTGCTACCATGATGAAATACTACATTAGACAAGCTGTAAAAAGTAAAGGATTGTTCTCAAGCAAGCCTTATGTAATGGTTTGTGTCCCATCCGGGATCACTGCAGTCGAAGAACGCGCTGTCATTGATGCAACCCGTCAAGCAGGCGCGAGGGATGCCTATACAATCGAAGAACCTTTTGCTGCTGCAATCGGTGCAAACCTGCCTGTTTGGGAACCGACAGGAAGCATGGTTGTCGATATCGGCGGCGGGACCACTGAAGTAGCCATCATCTCTCTTGGCGGAATTGTAACCAGCCAATCGATCCGCATTGCCGGTGATGAAATGGATGAATCCATCATCAGTTACATCCGAAAGAATTATAATCTGATGATCGGGGACCGTACAGCGGAATCCATCAAAATGGAAGTCGGTTCTGCAGGCGGTGCTGAAGACATGGAATCCATGGAAATCCGCGGCCGCGATCTTTTGACAGGTCTGCCTAAAACCATTGAAATCACAGCAGTCGAAATCGCCAATGCGCTGCATGATACGGTCTACTCTATCGTAGATGCTGTCAAGAGCACACTCGAGAAGACACCACCGGAATTGGCGGCGGACATTATGGACCGCGGCATCGTTCTGACTGGAGGAGGAGCACTTCTTCGCAACCTTGATAAAGTAATTGGAGAAGAGACAAAAATGCCTGTATTGATTGCGGAAGATCCATTGGATTGCGTGGCGATCGGTACTGGAAAAGCGCTGGACCATATTCACTTATTCAAGAACAAAGCAAAAGATTCACGCTAATAAATGATAGAGGTGTAAGTCATGCCCCAATTCTTTTTAAATAAGCGTCTGATATTATTGCTGGTAAGCATCATTGTACTGGTGGCATTGATTGGATTTTCTCTTCGTGATCGTGAAAATGTTTCTTTGCCGGAACAATTCATTTCTGATATTGTCGGCTTTGGACAGAATCTTGTATCAAAGCCCGCTGGAGCAGTAGCGGGCTTTATCCAAAATGTTGAGGATCTGCAGAATACATACATTGAAAATAAAAAGTTGAAAGCCCGCCTTGATGAGCTTGCCTCTCTTGACGCGAAAGTCAATGATCTACAAAAAGATAATAAGGATTTAAGGGAAACCCTGGATATCAAAGATAATCTAAGGGACTACAATCCTACACAAGCCACGGTTATCGCACGAAATCCCGTCCAGTGGGAAGAGCTGCTGCAAATCGACAAAGGCTTATCCAGTGGAGTGAAGCCGAACATGGCTGTCATCACAGCTAAAGGATTCATTGGAAAGATTAAAAGTTCCAAGCAGTTCACATCGACTGTCCAGTTATTGAGCTCGAATGATCCGAAAAACAGGATTTCTGTCAAAGTCCAAGGGGAAAAAGGCGAAAAAAATGTTTTCGGATTGATAGAAGGCTATGACGCGAAGAAAAAAATGCTGATCCTTAAAAGGCTTCCTTACGATGTTGATATCAAGAAAGGCAGAAATGTCGTGACCTCCGGAATGGGAGGGCTTTTCACAGAAGGGATCCCGATCGGGAAAATCGAAAAGCTTGTACCGGACCAATACGGTTTGACTCAAATGGCGTATGTAAAGCCTTCAGCAGATTTATATGATGTGGAGCATGTAATGGTCATCGACCGGACCATCGCCAAATCTGATGCGTTTGATTTAACGACAGAAAAGGAGGGGGAATAATGAAACGCTTCATTCTCCCTTTGATTCTGGCCCTCAGTTTTTATTTTGAAGGAGTCTTTGCCCAGGTGTTTTCGGCAAAGGCTTTTCATGGTGAACGCATCCTGGCGCCGCATTTTTTATTGGCCATCCTCATTTTTATGGCCATTTATTATATACGGAACAATACGCTTTGGTATGCGCTGCTTTTCGGATTGCTTTATGATGTTTTCTTCACAGAGATCATCGGCATCAATCTTTTCTTATTTCCGGCTGCCGTCTATTTGACGACCAAAGTCATGAAAGTCTTGCAATCGAATGTATTCATAGCAATTCTAGTTGCTCTCTTGAACATGGCAGCAGTCGAATTCATTGTCTATCAATTCTATCGTTTAATCGGTCATGTCCAAATGACAATGGTCGATTTTGTTGATATCAGGCTGTGGCCTACGCTAATATTGAATCTTGCATTTTTGGTCATCGTGGCTTTTCCTCTAAAAAGATGGCTGGTGTTTTGGAGAAAAGAGTTATTGGATGATTAATTCTTTCCTGCAAAAAAGGAAATCAGACACGAATTGTCGAATTATATAGGCACTGAGGTGAATAAAGCGCCATGATGAAAAAACAAAATGTTATGATTAAAGGCACAAAAAACGGACTGGTCCTTCAGCTGAATGATCAGTGCTCATATGATGAGGTAAAAAAAGAACTTGAAGATAAGCTGTCCGCTCATTACCGGGAGCAGGAAGATGCTCCGCTCATAGCCGTCAAAATTCAGGCGGGCAATCGCTATCTGACAACTGAGCAGGAAGAAGAGTTGAAAGAGCTTGTCAGAAAAAAACGCAACCTTGTCGTGGAAGAAGTCTACAGCAGCGTCATGACAAAAGAAGAAGCGTTTAAACAGAAAGAAGAATCCGACATCTTTTCTATTGCCACCGTAGTTCGTTCCGGACAAGTGCTTGAGGTCCCTGGGGATTTGCTCCTGGTAGGGGACGTGAATCCCGGCGGACGGGTAAAAGCCGGTGGGAATATCTTTATCATGGGGATGTTAAAAGGCATTGCCCATGCCGGATGCAATGGAAATAAAGATGCGGTCATCGCTGCTTCTGTGATGACTCCGACACAGTTAAGGATTGCAGAATGCCTGAATCGTGCTCCTGACTCCTATGATGCAGCAGGAAATGAAATGGAATGTGCCTACATAGATGATTCAGAACAAATCGTCATTGATAGATTACAAGTTTTAAAACATCTTAGACCGTCAATTAATAGATTAAAGGGGGACGCTAATCATGGGTGATGCAATCGTCATTACATCTGGAAAAGGCGGGGTCGGAAAAACGACCACGTCTGCCAATTTAGGCACAGCTCTAGCATTGCAAGGAAAAAAAGTGTGCCTGATCGATACAGATATTGGTTTGAGAAATTTGGATGTTGTCCTTGGGCTGGAAAACCGGATCATCTATGATTTGGTTGATGTAGTGGAAGGCCGCTGCAAAATCCATCAGGCATTGGTGAAGGACAAGCGGTTCGATGATCTTCTCTTTTTGCTTCCTGCAGCTCAGACAAGCGATAAATCTGCTGTCAATCCCGACCAGATGGTAAAGCTGGTCGATGAACTCAAGCAGGATTATGATTATATCTTGATCGACTGCCCTGCAGGAATTGAACAAGGATACAAGAATGCGGTTGCCGGAGCGGATAAGGCAATCGTTGTCACGACTCCTGAAATCTCAGCGGTAAGGGATGCAGACAGAATCATCGGCCTTCTGGAGAAAGAGGACGTTGAACCTCCCCGCCTCGTGATCAATCGTATACGACCCCACATGATGAAAAACGGGGAAATGCTGGATGTGGATGAAATCACCACACATTTATCCATCGACCTCCTTGGGATTGTGGCAGATGATGAAAATGTCATCAAGTCTTCCAATCAAGGCGAGCCGATTGCATTGAATCCAAACAGTAAAGCTTCCATTGCCTATCGGAATATCGCCCGCCGCATCCTGGGTGAATCTGTACCGCTTCAATCATTGGATACAGATAAGCCGGGAGTCATGGCCAAGCTGAAAAAATTCTTTGGCGTCAAAGCCTAATATATTTAACTAAAAATGAAAGCCAAGTGCGGCCGTCAATAATTGACGGAGGCATTTGGCTTTTTGTTTTGGGAAGATGGTGTGGGCTTTCTCGATTTCTAATCATATCCTTTCTGGACAAGTCATAAAGTAGTACAAATGTCTAAAAGGAGATTGGTGAGGCCATGAGTAATCGAGCTGATGAGATTAGAAAGCGGATAGCGAAACGGAAAAACACGAAGCAGTTCAATGGGTCTTCCAACCGAAGCGCCTATATACCTGCAGATGAAGAGAAATATGGCGGGGAGAGGTTTTCTTCGTTTGAATCGGGTCCATCTGATCAGCACCCATTATGGAACAAGGAAGTTTTTTTATTCAAGATCCTTTTGTCGGCTGTACTTGTTCTTGGGGTGGCGGTCCTTTACCGCGGGTCATCACCGGTCTTTAAAGAACCCAAAAAGTATGTAGAAAAAATGATGTCCTCGGAATTTCAATTCGCGGCCGTATCTGACTGGTATCAGGAGCAGTTTGGAAAGCCGCTTGCTCTGTTCCCGAATGATCCTAAAGATACTGGAGATCAAGTGGCAGGAAGCAAGCCTCACTATGCAGTACCAGCAGGGAAAGTGCTAGAAAGCTTCCGTGCGAATGGAAGAGGGATCATGCTTGAAACGGAATCAGAGGAACCTGTTGTTTCTTTAAGTAAAGGGGTCGTCATTTTTGCGGGCAAGAAAGATGATCTTGGGAATACCGTAATCATTCAGCATCCTGATAAGAAGACAGAGTCCTGGTATGGGCATTTGGACTCGATTTCCGTCTCGGAATATGAAAGTGTGGAAGATGGGATGGTTGTAGGAAAGCCATCCAAACGTGGTGAAGGAGAATCCGGTGAGTTTTATTTAGCCATTAAAAAAGGGGATGAATTCGTAGACCCTCTCCAGGTGATCTCACTTGAGTAAATTGCAGATAAAAAAGCCCTTATTTAAAGTCTTCCTGAAACTCAGGATCCATCCATTGTTTTGGGTAGTCGCGGCCGTAGCTGTTTTGACTGCCCATTTTACGGAATTGTTGATGCTCCTTGGAATTATTCTGATTCATGAGATGGGCCATGGGGTTTGTGCCCAGTTCTTTTCATGGAGGATCAAACGGATCAGGATCCTACCATTCGGCGGGGTAGCAGAGATGGAAGAGTATGGGAACCGTCCCCTGAAGGAAGAATTGGCCGTCATACTGGCCGGGCCGCTTCAGCATATTTGGATGACTGCTGCCATGTACGCGTTATACATGTACGAATGGGTGCCAGAGGACGTTTTTTTTATGTTCATGGAATTCAACATCATGATTCTGTTGTTTAACCTTTTGCCTGTTTGGCCCCTTGACGGGGGAAAGCTCCTTCTTATGGGACTTTCATTGCTGCACCCCTATTCAAAGGCATTTCAGCAAACACTACTATTTTCTGTCATTGTCCTGATGTCGCTGCATCTGTTCTCTCTGTTCATCTTTCCGATGCAATTAAATTTATGGATCGTGTTATGCTACCTGTATTTTTCCTTATGGATGGAATGGAAGCAGCGCCCATTTATCTTGATGAGGTTCCTTTTAGAGCGCCATTATGGGAAGAAGCCGAACTTCATGCGGCTCAGCCCGCTGAATGTGGACGCGGAGGACAGCCTCTCAGAGGTTCTAAGCAGATTCAAACGTGGCGTAAAACACCCGATCATAGTCATCGAGGGCGGCGCTGAAATCGGCAGCCTGGATGAAAATGAACTCCTGCACGCCTATTTCACCGAGAAGATGGTCACTGCCAAAGTAAAAGACATCATGCAGCTCTATTGACGTTTGTTTTTTTTCTGGCTAAAGTAATTACAGGGGAGGCTGATCATAGCCTCCCCTTAATGTTTTAAAGCGAGGCGCATTGACTTGAATAAAATAATCATTGAATATCGGACGAGAGAAAAAAGATATGCAGTCATAGAAAACAAAAAAGTCATAAAACTTAATATAGCCCAGCCGGAACAGGATTCAATGGTGGGCAGGATCTATCTGGGAAAAGTGGAGAAGGTGGAAAATGGAATCGGGGCCGCTTTCGTGGATATTGGAGAAGGTAAGAATGGCTACCTGTCACGTGACCAGATTCCCGCGTTTATACATAATGAATCGGAAAATAAAGAAATGATGCCATTATCCAAGTTCATCCGGCAGGGGGAAAAGCTCCTGGTTCAAGTAAAGAAAGACGCGAGCGATACGAAAGGCCCATTACTGACTGGGATCCTTGAATTTTCCGGAAAAAAAGCGGTTTATATGCCAAATGGGAAATATATTGCAGTTTCCAAAAAAGCACCTGAAGAGATCAGGGATCGATGGAGGGCATTCGGTAACGCTCAGAAGTTGGATGGGGAAGGCTTCATCTTCCGTACAGAAGCATTTGAGTCCACCGAAGGAGAATTGATGCAGGAATTGAACAGACTGAGGACGCGGTATGCACATATCCAACAAGAGTCGGAAAATGCTTCTGCTCCTTCACTCGTTCATGCCCCCGCTCTATTCTTAGGGGAAATCACTAAAGAAATGGAGCGTCTGGGAACTGGTGCAGTTATCTGTGATGATGCATCAATTCTGAAGGAAATTAAGGACTCCCAGCCAGACGGGAAGTGGGAATTTACCCTTCATACAGATAAGAAAAATATAATGGAAAGCTTTGATGTCGAAAAGGAATATGAACGCGCCCTGAAACAGATCATCTGGCTGGACAGCGGAGCATATCTAATCGTTGAAGATACTGAAGCCTTGACGGTCTTTGATGTCAATACCGGTAAATACACAGGGAAAAGCCAGCTTGGGGATACGATTGTCAAAACGAACCTTGAAGCAGCAGCTGAAATCGCGAGACAAATCATTTTAAGGGATTACAGCGGCATCATCCTCATCGATTTCATTGATATGAAGACTGAAAATGACCGCCAAAAAGTTATAAGGTCATTAGAGGAAATACTTCGGAAGGATCCGAAGTATTTCCGGATCGCAGGGTTCACTTCTTTGGGCATTCTGCAAGTCACAAGGAAAAAAACAAAAAAATCCATCCCTGATTATATGCAGACAGACTGCCCCTTCTGCAAAGGGACAGGGAAAATCAAAAGTCCAGAAACTGTCGCTTTCGAACTGGAAAGGCTGTTATGGGAAAGGCCGTTCGGGGAGCATGAATCCATTCTTATCGAGGCGACGGAAGAAGTGATGGATGTCTTTAAAGGGGAAAATGAAACACATTTAAAGCGGATTGAATCGATATTGAATGTCCGGATTTTCTTTAAGCGTCTGGAAGGGCACCTTCACCATCATTTCAATCTCAAACAGTTTGGGACGATTCAAGAAATGAAAAAAAAGGTTTGAAGCAATTCTTCATTCCGCCATTGACATAAGAGAGTCCGTTATGATAAAGTTTTAATGTTATTGTTTGTAGCACCCGTGCTACAACCGCACAAATCAGGTACTAAGATTTTGCTTATGGCAAAACGCCTGTTTTTGGCGAGTCTGAGACTATGAGGAGGTGCAAGTATGTACGCAATTATTGAAACTGGCGGAAAACAAATCAAAGTAGCAGCTGGACAAGAAGTTTACATCGAAAAATTGGATGTAGCAGAAGGTGAAGTTGTCACTTTTGATAAAGTTCTTTTCGTAGGCGGAGATTCTGTAAAAGTAGGAAGCCCATTAGTGGCAGGAGCTACTGTTACAGGTAAAGTTGAAAAACACGGCCGTCAAAAGAAAATTACGATTTTCAAGTACAAAGCGAAGAAGAACCAACGTAAAAAGCAAGGTCATCGCCAACCTTACACTAAAGTAGTAATCGATGCTATCAACGCGTAAGGCCTGATTTTATGATCAAGGTGAAGATTAACCGGTCCCCGGATGGGAGGATTTCTTCCTTTTCGATGAAGGGACATGCTGATTTTGCGGAACATGGTTCAGATATTGTATGTGCTGGCGCATCTGCTGTATCCTTCGGTGCCATCAATTCGGTGTTTGCATTAACCAATGCCGAGCCGATCATTGATCAGTCATCAGATGGCGGCTTCCTTAGCTGCTCCATTCCGGATGATCTGTCGGAAGAAGAGGACAAGCAAGTCCAGCTTCTTTTAAAAGGTATGGTAGTTTCCTTGCAGACAATTGAACGTGATTACAGAAAATATATTAAATTAACCTTCAACTAAATAGGAGGTGGAACTAATGCTAAGACTAGACCTTCAATTTTTTGCATCCAAAAAGGGTGTAGGTTCAACTAAGAACGGTCGTGACTCTATCGCGAAGCGCCTAGGTGCTAAACGTGCTGATGGTCAATTTGTTACTGGTGGATCTATTCTTTACCGTCAACGCGGTACGAAAATCTATCCAGGTGCAAACGTAGGCCGTGGCGGAGACGATACTCTATTCGCAAAGATCGATGGAGTTGTCCGTTTCGAGCGTTTGGGTCGTGACAAGAAACAAGTCAGCGTTTACCCTGAAGTGAAAGAAGCTTAATGCTGAATGAAGACTCTAACCGAATTGCCGGTTAGAGTTTTCTTGTTTTTATGGAAGATCGGGGATTTTGCCAATAAGGAGGACGACGCCTCCCTTTTTTGGTATACTACAAAAAGAACAGTGCGAATGATTAATAGAACTCAAAAATATTTTCTGTAAATCAGACTGAATGAAAATGCTTTTCAACAGTCTGTGATATATGTAATTAGACTGAATGATAATTAGGAGTGCGGGAATGAATAATAACTGGACAGTAGTTGAGGTGCTAAAACATGCGCGCCACGACTGGATGAACAAGCTGCAATTAATCAAAGGGAATTTAGCTTTAGATAGACCGGAACGGGCTAAGTCAATCATTGATGAAATCGTATTGGAAGCACAGCAAGAGTCCAGACTATCAAACTTGAAACTGCATAGATTTGCTTCATTATTGATGACGTTCAATTGGGAAGGGCATCGATTCACGATTGACTACGACATTTTGAATGAAAATACCGTTCATTCTTTGGATGATGCGGAAGTATTCAATTGGTTTACAACATTTTTCGCTTTATTGAACGAAGCGGTAGAGCCGTTTCTGGATCAGCAGTTGTCCATTACCTTACAGCTTGATAAGGATTCAGCGAAATTCTTTTTGGATTTTCGTGGCATACTGAAAAGTGAAGAGGAAGTATTGAATTGGCTTGAGCCACAGAAGCAAGCAGCCATTGAAAATTGGAGCAGCAATCAATTTACCATTCAATTATCCTTCTGATTATTTACATATAACAGCAAGAGGAAGAAAAGGAGGTGCCTTTCATGTTTGTCGATCAGGTCAAAATATATGTGAAGGGTGGCGACGGAGGCAACGGTATGGTTGCATTCCGCCGCGAAAAATATGTTCCTAAAGGCGGTCCTGCCGGCGGGGACGGAGGAAGAGGCGCGGACGTTGTATTTGAAGTGGAGGAAGGTCTCAGGACTTTAATGGATTTCCGCTATCAGCGCCACTTTAAAGCACCAAGGGGCGAACATGGGATGTCTAAGAATCAGCATGGAAAAAATGCTGCAGACATGATCGTTAAGGTTCCACCTGGTACAGTTGTGAGAGATGCCGATACCGATGAAATCATTGCGGATTTGACTGAGCACGGACAACGCGCCGTCATTGCAAAAGGCGGCCGCGGCGGGAGAGGGAACAGCCGTTTTGCGACACCTGCCAACCCGGCACCGGAATTATCTGAAAAAGGGGAGCCGGGCAAGGAGCGCAATGTCATCATGGAATTAAAGCTGCTCGCAGATGTCGGTTTGGTTGGCTTCCCGAGTGTAGGGAAATCTACATTGTTGTCTGTAGTTTCTTCTGCAAAGCCAAAAATTGCAGAATATCACTTTACCACGATTGTACCGAACCTCGGAATGGTCGAAACAGAAGATAGCCGTTCGTTCGTAATGGCAGATCTTCCAGGACTTATCGAAGGGGCGCACCAAGGAGTAGGGCTTGGCCATCAATTCCTGCGCCACATCGAACGGACTAGAGTCATCGTGCATGTCATCGATATGGCTGCCACTGAAGGAAGGGATCCTTACGAGGATTACCTTACAATCAATGAAGAATTGAAAGAATATAACCTTCGTTTGACTGAACGTCCGCAAATCATTGTCGCAAACAAAATGGACATGCCTGGTGCTGAGGAAAACCTGGAAGTATTCAAGGCAAAGGTGGAAGAAGAACATCCAATTTTCCCTATTTCAGCTTTGACTCGCGAAGGTTTGAGAGATCTATTATTTGCGATTGCAGATAAAGTCGAGGATACACCGGAATTCCCTCTTGAACATGTGGAAGAAAATGAAGATGTCAATCGTGTCATTTATAAACATGAGAAACAAGAAGAAGAATTCTCCATTACACGTGACCCTGATGGAGCATACGTCCTTAACGGGTATTCGCTGGAACGTCTATTTAAAATGACGGATTTCTCCAGGGAAGAATCTGTCCGACGCTTTGCACGCCAGCTTCGCGGTATGGGTGTAGATGAAGCATTGAGGGAGCGCGGCGCTAAAGATGGCGATATCGTAAGGCTGTTGGAGTTTGAATTTGAATTCATCGATTGATGATGTCCTTCATTTGTAAGGGGAAATGATCAATGGAAAAAAAAGAATTTGATCAGAAGTTTTACCTCATCAGGGAGGATGTTTTGCCTGAAGCGATGAAGAAGACCCTTGAGGCAAAGAATCTCCTTGATAGGGGAAAAGCTTCTTCTGTATGGGATGCAGTACAGCGTGTAGATTTAAGCCGGAGTGCTTTTTATAAGTATCGCGATACTGTATTTCCCTTTCATACCGTTGTAAAAGAAAAAATCATTACTCTGTTTTTTCACTTGGAAGATCGGACAGGAACACTGTCCCACCTTCTTGGGGTCGTTGCAGCACACCGCTGCAATATACTGACCATCCATCAGACCATTCCCCTTCAAGGAAGGGCAAATGTCACCTTGTCATTAAATGTGACGGATATGGATGGCAACCTGGATGGTTTGATATCAGGATTGAAAAAACTGGAGTTTGTTGAAAAAGTGGAGGTGCTTGGTTCCGGTGCATAGGAGCCGCTCCTCCCTTTTTTATACGTTCAATGGGAGGGGAGAAGAGAGAATGAGGATTGGATTTTTAGGGCCAGTGGCAACATTTACAGATATGGCAGTCAAGCATTTATTCCCACTGCAAGAGTATGTACCATTAAGGACCATACCAGAATGTATTGAAGCGGTTCATTTTGAAACAGTCGATTATGCAGTAGTTCCATTGGAAAACACGCTTGAGGGATCGGTTCATCTTACCGTTGACTATCTGTTCCATGAAGTGGATCTGAAAATCGTGGCTGAAATGACGGTTCCGATCCAGCAGCATTTGATGGTACATCCGGATCATGTGGAAAAAAGCATGGAAGTAGAGAAGATATTGTCCCACTCCCATGCGATTGCCCAATGCCATCAGTATCTTCATCGACACTATAGAGGTGCGTCCCTCGAATATACTACTTCCACTGCAGCGGCGGCGAAGTACTTAAAGGAACATCCGGAAATGAAGATTGCGGCAATAGCCAATGAGTTGGCAGCCGATGCATATGGATTGTCCATCATCCATCATGGAATCCAGGATTATGATAGAAACCACACGAGATTCATTGTATTGTCCAGAACGGATAAACCGCTGGAGCTCCAATCAGGTTTCAGCAATGAAAAGACCACCATCATGGTCACTCTTCCCTCAAACCAGTCAGGTGCCCTCCATCAAGTGCTGTCAGCTTTGGCTTGGAGGAAAATCAACCTGAGCAAGATAGAGTCCAGGCCCCTGAAAACAGGTCTTGGGGATTATTTCTTCATACTTGATATTGAACAAGCTATGGATGAGGTCCTTCTTCCGAATGCCATCAAGGAAATGGAGGCATTGGGGTGTGGAATCAAACTTCTGGGAAGCTATCCCGTATACTCAGCAGAATAACAGGCACAAAAGAACCGGATTGATGACATTCAATCCGGTTTTTCTATCTCTATTCCTTTTCATCCACAAGATATCCTGCAGTTCTAAGTGCCTCTTCTGCCTCATCGAGAATCTCCTCTGAAGGGGCGATGATGGTGTGCAGATGAATTCCCTCTGTCAATTGTGAAAGGTAGCCTGCATTCGTTTCCTCAATTCGCTGCAGGAACTGGCTTACTTCCTTTCTATTGGAGACCATGATAGATGCTGAGAGATCTCCATAAACAGGATGTTCAATCCGTACATCTTTTACTGTTGCTCCGTGGTCGACCAACAGAAACAATTCATTTTCTGTTTCTTCAGGGGGGTGGAAGCATGCAACGATTCTTTCTTTGTACTGGTGTATTGGGTTTTGAGCCATATATAGATAACCTTGGCTTGTAGCAAGGATCGGCTCATTTCTCGCTTTAAGAAGTGTAATATCACTGACAATGACCTGCCTTGAAACATTGGCGGTCTTGGCAAGCTCTGTCCCAGTGATGGGTGCATTACGGTCTTTTAATATCTTCAGCAGCAGCTGTCTTCGTTCTTCACCTAGAATCTTTGGCTTTGCCATACCTATTCCCTCCGGACAAGTTTATTCTGATACGCATTATACCATATTAAGCGCGAACCGTTTTGTATTCAGCGTATATCGTTTTTAATGCTTTTGCCAGCTCAAAAAGCTGCTCATGTGTAGTGGACTTGCTAAAAGAAATTCTAAAAAATGATTTTGCCCTTTCCAGATCCACTCCCATCGCTTTCATGGCATTGGCTGGTTCTTGCTGGCCGGTGTGGCACGCACTTCCGGTAGAAATCGAGAATCCCATTCCGTTCGCCTCGAGCATCACCAGCTGTCCTTCAATGCCATCAAAAGACATCCCGATTATATATGGGAGTTGGCGTTCCATATCGATTGACCCAAATATGACAGGTTTTTCGTTTCTAAGGAGTTCAAGAAAATATTCTCTTTTATCCCAAGCGGCTTGCCAATCATCCAGTTGGGCGGAAGCCTTTTCAGCTGCTGTCATAAAAGCATAGATGCCAGGGGTGTTTACGGTCCCGCCCCTTAAACCCCGTTCATGCGAAAGGCCGGGAAAGACAGGCTTAATTTGATGCAGGGGATTGATATAAAATGCACCGACCCCTTTTGGCCCATGGATTTTATGGGATGACACGGCAAAGCTGTCCAAGTAGGGGGTGATGCCTTTTAAATCTATCTTCCCAAAAGATTGTACGCAGTCGCAATGGAAGAGGACAGTTTTCCCTTTAATGAGTTCTGCGATTTCTTTGATTGGCTGAATGGCTCCAATCTCGGAATTGACATGCTGAATGGAAAGAAGAAGGGTATCATCCCGTATCGCTGCGGACAGAATCTGAATGTCCACTGCCCCTTCGGATGTAAACGGGAGATATTCCACTTCAAAGCCATGTTCTCTTAAATATTCCATGGCTGAATGGACGGAAGCATGCTCTCCATGAGACGTAATGATATGTTTTTTTCCGTTGTTAGCCCCCTTTGCCAGTGACAGGATGGCCAATAAATTGCTTTCGGTGCCGCCGGAGCTAAAATAGAGGCCATCTTCTTTTACCCCTGTTATCTCGGCAAGCTTCTTCCTGCAGGCAGAGAGGATATATTGGGCTTTTCCCCCTATATCATGAAGGCTTTCAGTATTTCCATATATCTGTGAAGCAGCTTGCATATAGGCTTCTAGTACATCAGGATCCATCGGTGTTGAGGCTGCATAATCAAAATATTTCATCAAGAGGCACACTCCTTAAAAAAAATCTCTTGTCATAAGTCTAATAATATGTAAAGATATGTGTCAAGACACCTGTTAAAAAGGAGTTTAAATTATGAAGCATGCTGACGTAATCATTTTAGGCAGCGGTATTGCAGCTATGCAGCTGGCAAAATTACTTCATTCGGATTATCATGTGATAATTATCACAAAGTCGTTGAAGAACCATTGCAATTCTTATATGGCACAGGGTGGAATGGCAGCCGCTATTTCCCCGGACGATCATTATCGTTTGCATTATCAAGATACATTGGAAGCAGGAAGGCAGCATCAGGATGAAAAAGCAGTGCTCAAGCTGGTAAAGGATGCTCCGGATATCGTTTGTGAATTAATGAGCATCGGTGTTCCGCTGGATCGCGATTCACAAGGGCAAATTGCCCTTGGAATGGAGGGGGCGCATAGCAGGAGGAGAATCGTCCATAGCGGAGGCGATGCAACAGGAAGACGCATCATGGACGCCTTTTTCAATTCGATTCCTTCGAACATAGAATTCATTGAAAATGAAATGGCCATTCAACTGATCCTGTCGCAGGATGGAGTTTGCAGAGGAGTCCAAACAAAAAACAGTAAAGGGGATGTGAATGAATTCTTTGGTGAACATGTCGTCCTTGCCACCGGAGGCGCAGGGGGACTGTATCATTTCACTTCAAATCATCCTTCAGTGACAGGGGACGGGTTGGCACTGGCCTTTCTTGCCGGAGCAGAGTTATCCAACCTGGAGTTTGTGCAATTCCACCCTACATTGCTTTACGTTGATGGAATGGCGAAAGGACTGGTATCGGAAGCTGTACGGGGTCATGGTGCAGTTTTAAGGAATCGCCAAGGGAAAGCAATTATGGAAAATGTCCATCCAATGAAAGACTTGGCTCCGAGGCATATTGTCGCTCAAAGGATATATGAGGAAAGAAAGAATGGGGATGAGGTTTTCCTGGATATTACCATGATTAAAGATTTCAAACTTCATTTTCCTTCGATTACCTCTCTATGCGAACGGGAAGGTATTGATTTAGAAATGGGATTGATTCCGGTTGCCCCAGGCTCTCATTTTTTAATGGGGGGCATTTCGATCAATGATATTGGGGAGACCTCGATTCCTCGACTATATGCAATTGGGGAAGTGGCAGACAGCGGTGTTCATGGAGCGAACCGGCTGGCAAGCAACTCTTTATTGGAAGGGCTTGCATACGGAAAGCGTCTTGCTGCCCATCTGAATGAATTCACAGGAAAAAATGCTGCCCCATCCTGGAGGTTCAAAGAAAAAAGCGGCGGATCAGCTCATCCGGAGCTTCCTGAGCGATCAGAAATTAAACGGCGAATGATGGAGGGGGCTGGGATTGTACGTTCAAAAGAAGGTCTGGAACAACTATTAACCTGGCTGGAAACGTTTCACATCGAGGAATATTTATCACGCTGCTATAAAAACTGGGATATTGAAGAAATCAGTGTTGCATTTATGATTCTATCTGCAAGATTAATTGTTTCCTCCGCGTTAATGAGGACGGAAAGCAGAGGGGGACATTTGAGGGCTGATTTTCCGGATGAAAATATAGATTGGCTGAATTGCCACATCATTCATTCGAATCATGGAATGCATTTGAGGAGGAACAGATATGAACCGGGTAAAATTAAAAGCTATGCTTGAGCCATTTTTTATTGAAGATATTGGGGATATGGATATCACCACGGATATGCTTTTTGATCCGGATGCACAGGGAAGTTTGAAGCTCATGGCAAAAGCAAATGGGTTTTTTTGCGGCGAACATGTCATTAATGAGGGCTTTCATACCATTGATCCGTCCCTTTCCATTTTGATTGAAAGAAGAGATGGGGAAGAAGTGAGGTATGGAGAAGTCATCGCTGTCATTACAGGTGCAGTGTCAAGTTTACTAAAAGGGGAGAGGGTCGTCCTCAACTTGATCCAGCGAATGAGCGGGATTGCTTCAAAGACAGCTTCTTTCGTAAAAAGGATAGAAGGAACGGGAGCGAAGATTTGTGATACACGAAAAACAACCCCCGGCCTCAGGATGCTTGAAAAATATGCAGTAAGATGCGGAGGGGGCTATAACCATCGTATGGGATTGGCTGATTCTGTACTGATTAAAGATAACCATATTGATTTCGCCGGATCGATTACAAGGGCTGTGAATGAAATAAAAGGTAAAATCGGCCATACGGTAAAAATCGAAGTGGAAATCGAAACAAAAGAACAGCTTATGGAAGCCATTGAAGCAGGGGTGGATATCATCATGTTTGATAATCGCACTCCATCTGAAATAAAGGAATGGCTAAGCATTGTCCCATCTGGAATAGCAACGGAAGCTTCCGGCGGGATCACATTGGAGAATATCAGGGATTACGCCCTTTCAGGAGTGGATTATATTTCGCTTGGCTGCTTGACACATACAATAGAAGCATTTGACATCAGTGCAAAAGTGAAGAACAGAAAAACGGTGATGGAGGCGTGAGCACGATGAACATGATGGAATTGTTGAACATGGATAATGCATCTCTCCCGGAAAAATATAAAAAAATGACCTATCCGGAAATGGAAGAAAGAGTGTGGGAGATCAAGCAGAAGCTCGGAAAGAAATTATTCATTCCCGGCCATCATTATCAAAAGGATGAGGTAATGAAATTTGCTGATGCGGCTGGGGACTCACTCCAGCTTGCACAGATTTCCTCCCTTAACAAACAAGCAGATTACATCGTTTTCTGTGGAGTCCATTTTATGGCTGAGACGGCTGATATCTTGACAGGCGATCACCAAAAAGTAATCCTGCCTGATATGAGAGCGGGCTGTTCCATGGCTGACATGGCTGATATATATCAAACTGAACGTGCCTGGGGCCATTTGCAGGAAATGTTCGGAGACACGATACTGCCATTGACTTACGTGAATTCCACCGCTGCTATCAAAGCGTTTGTCGGCAAAAATGGAGGGGCTACAGTGACCTCATCCAATGCTCATTCAATGGTGGAGTGGGCCTTGACTCAAAAGGAGCGAATCCTGTTCCTTCCTGATCAGCATCTTGGCAGGAACACAGCCTATGAATTAGGCATCCCGTTGGATAAAATGGCTGTATGGGATCCACATGTAAATACGTTGATTTATGAAGGCGATGCTGAAGATATCAAGGTGATTCTATGGAAGGGCCATTGTTCTGTACATGAAAATTTCACGGTGTCCAATGTGCATGAAGTGAGGGAAAAGTATCCACAGATGAAAATCATTGTCCATCCGGAGTGCAGGCGTGAAGTAGTGGAAATCTCTGATTTAAATGGATCAACAAAATATATCATTGATACTATTGAAAAAGCGGACGCGGGATCATCTTGGGCTATCGGGACGGAAATGAATCTAGTGAAGCGTTTAATCGGAAAGCATAAAGACAAACATATCATATCGCTCAACCCAAATATGTGCCCATGTATGACGATGAACCGGATTGATTTGCCTCACCTTCTCTGGTCCCTTGAAAAGATAGAGGAAGGGAAGCCGGTCAATCAGATAGTGGTGGATAAAGACACTTCCGATCATGCAATGCTGGCACTGCAGCGTATGCTGGATAGGGCATGAAATGGGAGTGAATGAAAAATTGACAGTCATCAATTGATGGCTGTTTTTTATATGGATCTTCAGACTCTCGAAATCAGGGTTTAGCATATTCTTTAAAAAAAGTTCATAAGTATTTGTGTAGATTATTAGCATTTTGCCTATCTTGACATACAATGAATAGACTTATGCCTGAGGAGGGAAAATGAGTGAAAATCCACATCGTCCAAAAAGGGGATACTCTTTGGAAAATCGCCAAAAAATATGGCGTGAATTTTGAAGAGTTAAAAAAGATGAATGCCCAGCTTTCAAACCCCGATATGATAATGCCCGGTATGAAAATTAAAGTACCTGCTTCTGGTGGAACCGTCAATAAAGAAGTGGGTGGAGCTAACGTAACATATGGCACGAAAAAGGAAAGCCCGAAAGAGCACCCTTTTTCACAGCAGAAGCCGATTGCTGCAGCTCCGAAAGAAATGCCTGTGAAAGAAGCTCCTGTAAAGGAAGCGCCTGTGAAAGAAATGCCAAAGCCAATTTATACTCCAAAAGCTCCCCAACCAGTTATCCCAGAAATCGATATAAATAATTATTATATGATGAATATGGCAAATATGCAGATGCAAGCACCGCAGGCACCGCCTCCTGTTCCGCCAAAGCCTGTTGAAAAACCAAAAGAAGAACCGGTTGCTGAAAAACCAATTGAAGGGGGTCAACCAGAACCTATGTATCCAAGTTATTGTGTGCCTGTAACGCCGGTAATGCCAGGTTCAGGATTTAATTTTCCGTATGGAGGTCCGGGTCCTATGGGTCCGATGCCTCAGGTGCAAGGAGCTATGACCATGCCGATGCAGCAGCCAATGATGCAAGGGGTCAATCCTGCCATGATGCACCACTACGATGATGAATCATCCTCGTATATGCCTATGATGCATCAACAGCCAATGAATTATCCAGGATCCCCACAAGGGGTGATGGGAGCACACGATCAGCAAAATCCTCAATACGGCGGTATGCCTCAAATGCCTCAAGGAGTGAGCCCGGCAATGTATTATCCACAAATGGGGAATCCGGGTGGATGCTACCCAGCATCGCCAGTCATGCCTGGTATGGGATTTGGCCCTATGGGCGGCCCAAGGATGGAGCATGGAGGATATCCAATGGCACAGGTGCAGGGGACTTCTGTCCAAGAATCTCCTGAGATGCACTACCCAATGCAGCAGCCAATGATGCAGCAAGCGCCACAACAACAGGCTTATATGCCGTTTGAGGAAGACTGCGGCTGTGGTGGACCATCCTTTGAAGTGCCATATCACCACCATCATTATATGGGAGGGAATCCTGGCGGAAATCCTGGCATGTGGGGTCAGCCATATGGGATGCAGCAGCCATATGGGATGCAGCAGCCATATGGGATGCAGCAGGCAATGGGTATGCAGCCGCAGATGGGCATGCAGCAGCCAATGGGCATGCAGCCGCAGATGGGCATGCAGCAGCCAATGGGTATGCAGCCGCAAATGGGCATGATGCCACAGATGGGTATGCAGCCACAAATGGGCATGCCTGGCCAATACGGTTTTCCGGGAATGCCGAGAATCGATGGAGAAGGTAATGGTTTTTAGATTCCCCTATGAAGGAGACGATTTTTCCACTCGTCTCCTTCATTTTTTAAATACAATTCTTCGAAATGACAGCGGCAGAATAAAAGCTGTCAAAAACGGGTTATGGAAATACAAAATCCAGGGAAAGACCTGGCTTGTCAAAGAGTTTTCTTCCAAGAAAAAGCTCTTCCATCAACAATTGCTGACAAGGAAATTAAAGGAACATGGATTTTGCCATACATATTCTTTTCATCCGATTCATGGCACATTTCCAGTTCTTGAGTTCGAGTCACGATTATTCGGTGTCATTGAGTTCATATACTCCAGCAGGAATATATTTACGTTTGAAACGAAGGAAAATAGGAGAAAGGCACTGAGACTCCTTCAGAAATTCCATCAGACAACCTCCATTTTCCCAGTCGAATTCAAATCTTTTCTGCCGGAATTCGACCAAAAGGATAAATGGAAAAACAGACTAGCCGAATTTGAGCATAACCGCTACATGCTTGAGTCATTTTTCCCTGTATTTTTATTGGAAACGTATGAGGAATGGGCGAAATGGTCACTTGATAAGATTGATTCAGTAAAAGGATATTTTGATCAGACGCCTTCATGCATCATCCATGGAGATGTTGCATACCATAACTTCTTAAATGGGAAAAATGAAGAACTTTATTTAATCGACTTCGACCTCATTGCCATAGCTCCACCGGTTATTGAACACCTTCAGATTGCCAGCCGTTTCCTTCCTACCCTTAAATGGTCGATCGATGAATTATTTAAGCATGAAATCCTCTCTATGTATGAAAAAGATAAAGTGTTTCTCATTTCACTTTTATATCCGACAGATGTTTTGAGGGAATGTAATCGTTTTTTGAAAAGCGATGAAAAGACCCGTAAAATGATTTGGCCGTATTTATATGATTTGACCATCCGGCAGTTTCCCCTTCGCATGCGGATGATGTATGAAATATTTAAAAAAATTGATTCCTTAAACACCAAATAGGTCCAATGCAGGCAATCGAATCGGGCTTTCAAATTGAATGAACACCCCTCTTTTCTGCCAACCTACAAAAGAGCATATTCTGCTCAATGAGGAAAAGGGGGTTTTCCTTTTGGAGAAGAAATACTTGGTTTTGCCTTTATCTGTATTGATTGCAGGAGGCATGGCTGGATGCGGGGCAAATGAATCTGCCAAGGAACAGCGCTATTCTGATACGTATGAACCGCTTGGCTATTACTCCAACAGCGGACATGGCGGTGATGTAAATGATCACAATGATGGACCGCTGACCGAATGGATGGATCACTCCGTTGGCAAAGAGGGACAAGATATTCGCGCCCAAAAACAAAAGTACCTCCAAGTTAAGGACGAGAATGGGAATCCACAAAATCCATCCAGGCCATTATCGGAGTATGATCGAAATTTCTTCCATAGGGATAATCGATTCAGCTATGGCGATGCGAATTACCATGGCCATCTCGACGATAACACCAGGAAAGCAAAATCTTCTTACTATACAAGCTATGAGGGGGCACTCTCGGAAAAGATAGGCAATGTGGCTGGCCGCGTTAAAAATGTGAACGATGTCAGATCAGTGACATATGGCAGCAATGTGCTGATTGCCGTTGACCTTGAGGACTATAGCAAAGAGGAACAAACCAAGGCAAAAATCAAAAAGGCTGTGGCACCTTACCTTCACGGCCGTTCAGCAACCGTTGTGACAGACGAAGGAACCTTCAGCAGAATCAGAAATATGGATAATGATTTAAGGGACGGTGGTCCAGGACAATCCATAGACATGGATATGAAGGATCTCTTCCGGACCTTAACGAATAAAATGAAGTAGCAGGCAGTGCGGGAAACCCGCGCTGCTTTTTTACATTGCGATGTCCAGCTTCAGCGCCTAGAGGCTGGGAGGTTTCCTTCAGCACACTTACGATAAGTCAACATCGGATCGCTTTGCTCTCCGTGTTTCCTTTATCTCGTGGTGCTTCAGTCCAACCTCGGCGCCTCTTAACAGGCGCTTCCGCTTTTCTAGTTGTCCAGCTCCAGCGCCCAGCCCCTCGAGTCATAAGCCGTACCTCTACGTAAATCAGGATTACCTTCGAGTTCCGTCTTATGCTGGTCGGGGCTTAGCAGGGCGCTTCCGCTTTTCTTTGAATAAAATGTATAAAACTGGTGAGGATAATTTGTAGAAGACGCTTCATTACAAAAGGAGTGCAGATCATGAAATACTTTAATTCCATTATCCAATCATTGCTTTTTTTCGCCGCCTTTTTCCTTATGAGTGATACCGCACTTGCGGGTTCATCGAAAGCTGGGGATAAGGAAACAAGTGAAAACGCTGATATACATGTATCCGTATTGCTGGAGAGGGTTTATCTGGATGGGGAAATGAGTGAAGAAACCATTGATGAATCCATCATCTCCATGGAGGAGTTTTGGGACAAATATCAAAATTGGCAGCTTGTAGAAGTAGAAGATGGGACGATAACGTTTCAGAGAAGAATCAATGATATCTCTCCGCTTTTAAAATCAAATGGGTACTTCGGGTTGTCTGAAGATGGCACCTTATCTATTTTCAATGGCAAGCCCGAGCGGTCCAATTTAATCCAATCCTTTTTTCAAATCGACCTGAGAAGGCTTGAAAGCAGTACACAAAAGAAACTGATGAACGGGATCCCGATAAAGAACAAAAATGACTATACCAGTGTTTTAGAAACATACAGGCCATTATCTATTAATTGAATGATGATCAGACAGGGACCGGCCTCCCTGTCTTTTTATATTTGGAATAGGAACAAACGTTTTGGGTATTTTCATTCCTTCCAAACGAGAAAAATGATATGATAAAATGAGGTACATAAAAAGGGAGAGAATTAGTTTGTTTGAATACATCAAAGGGACCTTGGAACGCGTTGGTCCAGAATATATCGTACTGGAGAATAACGGAGTGGGCTATCAAATCTTCACAGCCAATCCATTCTCCTTTTCTAAACATCAAAACAAGGAAACCATTGTCTATACATATCAGCATGTAAGAGAAGATATATTGGCTTTATACGGCTTTCATTCTCTTGAAGAAAAGCTGTTGTTCATCAGACTCATCAATGTCACGGGAATCGGTCCAAAAGGGGCGTTGGCCATTTTGGCATCAGGCGAACCGGAGCAAGTGATCAATGCGATCGAGAATGAGGATGAAAGCTTCCTCGTTAAATTCCCGGGAGTAGGGAAGAAAACAGCGCGGCAGATGATCCTTGATCTCAAAGGCAAGCTTCAGGATATTGTCCCTGATTATTTTCCAAACTTATTTACAGCTGATGCCATGGATCAAAAAGAAGCCCTTTCAAAAGCGCTGGATGAGGCTATCCTTGCATTAAAGGCACTTGGATACTCTGAAAAAGAGGTAAACAAAGTCCTGCCTTCCTTGAAGGGAGAAAATCTTTCAACGGATGGCTATATTAAATTGGCGCTGAAGAAGCTGCTGAAATAAAAGAGTAAAGGGGGGAAAGTGATGACAGATCGAATTGTTTCCGGTGAAGCGGATATGCTTGATCTCTCGCTCGAGCAGAACCTGCGTCCGCAATTCCTGCAGCAATACATTGGCCAGGAAAAAGTAAAACAGAATTTATCGATTTTTATAGAAGCAGCAAAAATGAGGGAAGAAGCCCTTGACCATGTTCTGCTTTACGGTCCCCCTGGGCTTGGAAAAACCACTCTGGCTGCCGTCATTGCCAATGAAATGGGCGTTCAGCTTCGGACCACTTCTGGTCCTGCGATTGAACGTCCGGGCGACTTGGCTGCGATCCTTACAGCCCTGGAACCGGGGGATGTCTTGTTCATCGATGAAATCCACCGTCTTCCCCGTTCCATCGAAGAGGTTCTTTACCCCGCTATGGAGGACTTTTGTCTGGATATAGTGATTGGCAAAGGGCCGAGCGCCAGGTCTGTCCGTTTGGATCTGCCGCCGTTTACTTTAGTCGGGGCCACGACGAGGGCAGGCTCCATTTCAGCGCCATTGAGGGACCGCTTCGGTGTATTGAGCCGCTTGGAATATTATGAAGCGGGACAGCTGACTGAAATCGTGAAAAGGACTGCGGAAATTTTTGAGACCCAAATCGATGATAAAGGCGCAGAGGAAATTGCCCGCCGTTCCAGGGGAACCCCACGGATAGCCAACCGCCTTTTAAAGAGAGTCAGGGATTATGCCCAGGTAAGGGGAAATGGAGAAATAACACAGCATCTTACAGATGAAGCGCTTGAACTTCTTCAAGTCGACCGTTTAGGTCTTGATCATATTGACCATAAATTATTAATGGGGATCATCGAGCGCTTTAAAGGCGGTCCTGTCGGTTTGGATACAATCGCTGCAAGCATCGGTGAAGAATCCGATACAATAGAGGACGTATATGAACCGTATTTGCTTCAAATTGGATTCCTGCAGCGGACCCCCAGGGGAAGGATTGTATCAGACGCAGTCTATAGGCATTTCAATCTTAAGGTGCCTATGGAATGATTTATTGCAGGACCTGATGGTACAATAAAGTTGAATTCAGCACGTAAACATACAGAAAAAAGGTGAAAAAATTGAAAGTGGATTTGTTTGATTTTCATTTACCGGAAGAATTGATTGCCCAGACCCCATTGGAGGAACGGACTGCGAGCCGGCTGATGGTCTTGAATAAAGAAGACGGCTCATTATCACATAGTCATTTTCGCGATATTACAAACTATTTGAAACCTGGGGACTGTCTCGTCCTTAATGACACCAGGGTCCTGCCTGCCCGCTTATTCGGTGAAAAGGAAGATACCGGTGCGGCCATTGAGATCCTGCTGCTGAAGCAGGAAGAAGGGGATACTTGGGAAACCCTTGTCAAGCCGGCAAAGAGAGTCAAGGTGGGTACAATCATTACCTTTGGCGACGGCAGGCTGACGGCAGAATGCATTGGCATCAAGGATCATGGCGGCCGGATACTTGAATTTAAATATGATGGAATCTTCTATGAAATCTTGGAGTCCCTGGGAGATATGCCTCTGCCTCCATATATCAAGGAGCGGTTGGACGACAGTGAACGCTATCAGACTGTATTTGCGAAGGAGCGTGGGTCTGCAGCGGCACCAACAGCTGGACTTCATTTTACGCAGGAACTGCTGAAGGAAATTGAGGATATGGGTGTGCATATCGCGTTTATCACGCTTCATGTCGGCTTGGGAACATTCCGCCCTGTGTCTGTTGAGGATCTTCAGGAACATGAGATGCATGCGGAATTCTACCAGATTTCAGAAGGGACAGCCCGCTTGTTGAATGAGGTCAGGGAAGCGGGGGGAAGAATCATTTCCGTCGGGACAACCTCGACCCGCACACTTGAAACGGTAGCAACAGCGAATGATGGCAGGTTCTCAGCTTCAAGCGGATGGACCAATATTTTTATTTATCCAGGCTATGAATTTAAAGCGATAGACGGGATGATTACTAATTTCCATCTGCCTAAATCAACCCTGATCATGCTGGTAAGTGCTCTTGCCGGAAGGGAGCATGTCCTGCATGCATATGAAACAGCGGTTAAGGAACGCTATCGATTTTTCAGCTTTGGAGATGCAATGTTCATTTTGTAGCAAGCAATTGGAAGGAGAAAGAACTCATTGACAGCAATCAGATACGAATTAATCAAGACTTGTAAACAGACAGGGGCAAGGCTGGGCATCATCCATACACCTCATGGATCATTTGAAACACCAATGTTCATGCCTGTAGGGACACTTGCAACAGTTAAAACGATGGCACCTGAAGAATTAAAAGCCATGGGTGCGGGTATCATACTAAGCAACACTTACCATCTTTGGCTTCGTCCAGGCCATGAGATTGTCAAGGAAGCAGGCGGCCTTCACAAATTCATGAACTGGGATCAGCCAATATTAACGGATTCCGGCGGATTCCAAGTATTCAGCTTGAGTGAATTCCGCAACATTGAAGAAGAAGGGGTCCATTTTAGGAACCATTTGAATGGCGACAAACTTTTCCTATCCCCTGAAAAAGCAATGGAAATCCAGAATGCACTGGGGTCTGACATCATGATGGCTTTTGATGAATGTCCTCCATTCCCTGCAACATTCGAGTATATGAAAAAATCGGTTGAACGTACGTCCAGATGGGCTGAGCGCTGCCTTCAAGCACATCAGCGTCCGGAAGACCAGGGTCTTTTTGGGATTGTCCAGGGTGGAGAATATGAGGAATTAAGAAAGATGAGTGCACGGGATTTGGTTTCGATGGATTTCCCTGGATATGCTGTCGGAGGATTGTCAGTAGGTGAGCCGAAGGACATCATGAACAGGGTGCTGGAATTCACAACGCCATTGCTTCCTGATAATAAGCCTCGCTACTTGATGGGAGTAGGGTCTCCTGACTCATTGATTGATGGGGCCATGCGTGGAATCGATATGTTTGACTGTGTATTGCCGTCCAGGATTGCACGGAACGGCACACTTATGACAAGCAGTGGAAGACTGGTAGTTAAAAATGCTAAATATGCTCGCGACTTTGGTCCGTTGGATGAAAATTGCGATTGCTATACTTGCCGGAACTATTCAAGGGCATATATCCGCCACTTGATAAAATGTGATGAAACTTTCGGAATCCGCCTTACGACTTATCATAATCTTTATTTTCTGTTAAACTTAATGAAGCAAGTCCGAGAAGCGATCCGCGAAGATCGTCTTGGTGACTTCAGAGAAGAGTTTTTCGAACAATATGGATTCAACAAGCCAGGCGCGAAAAACTTTTAATAAAATTACACTATTTTAGAAAGGAGTGAATAAAATGCAAGGTTTATTAGGAACTGTAGGTCCATTGCTTTTAATGTTCGTTTTGTTTTATTTCCTTTTGATCCGACCGCAGCAAAAACGCCAGAAATCTGTTCAGCAGATGCAGAGTGATTTGCAAAAAGGCGATCGAATCGTGACAATCGGCGGAATTCATGGAATTGTCGATGCGATCGATGAAGGAACAATCGTACTTCTAAGCGGTGATGGTTCACGTTTGACTTTCGATCGTGCTGCCATCCGTGAAGTGAAGGAATCTGTAAAGAAATAACATACTGGCAGAATGTATACATAGGACATTCAAAAAAGACCCGGAGCAAAGGAGGGATGCCTTCTGCTGCTCCGGGTCTTTTTCATTAGAATTTTAATTTCCAGTCTTGCCCCCAGACATATTGACGCCGAGTACGCCGCCCATCATGGCTGTGATGATGAAGCAGCCGTGGTAAATCATCTGTTTCATGGAGAAGAGGGCATCGAGCCCTAAGTATTGGAATAAGAATACCAGCAAAGAATAAATGATGCCGGTCAGTCCACCGAGCATAAGACCTTTCTGCCTGCCTTTTCCACCTGAAACAAATCCACCGATAAACAAACTGATAAATGAAATGATCGTCACAAATAAATTGATAGAGGATTCATCGGCTGATGTAAAACGCAGTATCAAAGAAAAAACTAAACTTGATAGCATTGCAAGAATGAGGATGGCCAATAATCCGCTTAGGATGGATCCCCCTAATTTTTTCGCCTCTATAACTGCTCCTCTCCTTTCTCATACTAGCAGTAATCTCCCTAGTACAAGCATATTCGGCAAAGGTATATTTAGAATTAAAATTATGTAATCTTTTAAATAAATGAAATGGAATGCAATGATTTGCAGTCGTGCATAATACGAAAGAGATCAGAACTTTAAAAATGGGGAGGGATGCAGATGTACGGCGTCATCATGTTCCGGACCATTTTCTTATATGCAGTGATTTTACTCATTTTTCGTTTGATGGGAAAACGGGAAATCGGTGAATTGAGCATACTGGATTTAGTCGTCTTCATCATGATTGCAGAAATGGCGGTGATGGCAATTGAGAAGCCATCAGAGGATTTAATGCATACCCTGCTTCCGATGCTCGTTTTACTGCTTGTTCAAATCACTTTTGCATGGATATCGCTGAAAAACAAAAGGTTCAGGGACCTAGTGGACGGGAAGCCTGTGATTCTGATCAATAAAGGTAAAATCGATGAAACCTTGATGAAGCAGCAGCGTTATAATTTTGATGATTTAATGGTGCAGTTAAGGGAGAATGATATTCGGAATATTGCTGATGTTGAATTTGCCATTCTTGAGACCTCGGGAAAATTATCTGTCTTTGAGAAGGAAGAGGATTCTGAAAGCACCGTTACTTTGCCGCTCATTTTAGATGGGGACATCATTCAAGAAAATTTGAATACAATCGGCAAAAATCCATTTTGGCTCAAGAAAGAATTAAAGGATAGAGGCTATACTCAAACAAAGGACATATCCTTTTGCAGTTGGCAGAATGGTGAATTTTACATTGATCTGAAGGATAATTAGAAGCAAAAAATGAGGGGCAACCACCCCTCATTTTTTTATGAGTTTTTGAAACATTACAATGTCGCTTTTTTTGATTAAGCCGGTCATCCATAAAAGGACAGTGTAAAGCAGACACATTACCAGGATGCTTCCCATTAAACGAGGAAGCATGCTAAGTTCGTGAAATGGCACTCGATAGAACCAGTAGCTCGCCACCGCGGAAACAAGCGTAGCTGCAAGGAATTTTACATAATCCATCACATAAATGGTAAACGGAATCACTTTCATCACCGTCATGAAGTGCAGGAGAGTCACTAATAGTGTTCCAACGACAATACCCAATGCTGCTCCATTGATGCCGAACTGCGGCTGAGTGGCCAAGAGGAAGATCACAGCTGTTTTGACAATGGCACCAATGAGGCTGTTGATCATGGCTGCACGTGCAAGATTCAGAGCCTGGAGAACGGCCTGAAGGGGTCCTTGATAATAATAGAATATAAAAAATGGCGCCATGAGCTTGATGAAACCGGCCCCGTTTTTAGAACCGTACATCATCTGCATTAAAGGTTCGGCAAATACATAAAGAAGTATGACGGCGAGTCCACCGGTTATCAATGAGAACCTTAATGCCTGTTGAAGGCGATGTTCAACCGTTTTATATTCCTTTTTGGAATTGGCTTCGCTTATTGCAGGCACCAAT
Organism: Falsibacillus pallidus; assembly: GCF_050990905.1. Taxonomy (GTDB): domain Bacteria; phylum Bacillota; class Bacilli; order Bacillales; family DSM-25281; genus Falsibacillus; species Falsibacillus pallidus_A. The sequence continues at coordinate 2,772,480 of NZ_CP158866.1, read as the reverse complement.
GAAGTCGAAAGGGAAACCGTAATGAATGACGGAAGCATAAGGAGCGGGAGGGCGTACCCTGTCAACGCTCCATACTGCTTTGTTGCAGCAACGGCTGCCACTCCCGCAATCGCAAGGCTGTGGGAAACGACTATCGGTTCAAAAAACCATGATAAGGAGCCGATCATCCGGCTTCCGGTGGCTGGCAAGGCGATTTCCATCAGTTCCTTAAAGGTTTGTTTTCCGGATGAAACGGATTTAAAGAAATTTTTTCGTATCTTGAATTTCTTTTTTAATTTGAACGCAGTGAACAGGTAGATAAGTGATGCAAGCTCTCCAAGTACAGATGCTATCATGGCTCCAGCTGCAGCATATTCGATGCCATATGGGAGAAACGCCTTTGTCATGATGGCAATCAAAAGGATGCGGATGATTTGTTCAATAACCTGTGAGAAAGCTGCGGGAGCCATATTCTGGCGTCCTTGAAAATATCCTCTGATGACAGAGGAAATGGCTACGATTGGGACAATCGGTGCTATGGCAACCAGTGGATAATAGGTGCGCGGATCAGTAAACAGGGTGTGGGAAAGATACGGTGCCAATAATATCAGACCCGGAGTAAAAATGAGAGACAGCGAAAGTGTAACAGCGAGGGAGACCACGAGGATCTTTTTGATTTTTTTAAAATCGCCCCTGGCTTCTGCTTCCGCTACATTTTTTGAAATGGCAACTGGGATTCCCATTTGAGTGATCGTGATGACCAGGATGAGTGTAGGAAAGGCCATCATGAATAACCCTACTCCTTCTTCCCCAATGAACCTCGCCACGACAATACGATTAATAAAACCTAATACCCGGGTAATGAGACCCGCCATCATTAATATTAGAGTCCCTTTTAAAAACTTGGACATTGCATTCCCTGCCTTCTCAAAAGCGGTATTATCATATACAATTAATATATATGCCATGAGATGGACAAAGCATGACAAGTTATGGAGCTGAAAAACCATTACCTTAAAGATCGGGGAGAATAGTATGAAAGATGATCATCCTTACCATGTGTATTATGATTCATTAGAACCAGCGATGTTAAGCAAAATTGAGGAGTTCAGCCTGTTCGGCTACGGCGAGGTTTCCATTGAGGACCTTTGGCAGTATTTGACCAAAAAGAAATGGAAAAAGCCTGAACCATCCATCCGCATGCATCAGCTTGTACATGAGATTCTTTCAGTGAAGGTAAGCGAATTCATGACGTTTGCCACAATCGAAGCGTACCGCTCCCCCAATTGGTTCACAGAACTCGATCAGGATGAACTTAAGGAGCTGCTTCATCCAAAAGGGAAATAATGGAATATGAGGTGCAAAAAGAAAAATTGACATCATTTTTTTTCTAATTCATAATGAGAATGTTGGCAATATTTTGGTGCGGTTCTTCTCGGTGCTTGAAGGAAAAATGCGCTCGGCCCGTGCTCAAGACGTGAAAGGTGGATTTATACATAATGGTAAAAAGAAGCAGAATCGTTGCATTTATTCTTGTAATTTTGCTATTCGCTGGCTTAGCTGGTGCAACGACCCAGAACATTTTGAAGAACATCAAGCTTGGCCTTGATCTGCAGGGTGGATTCGAAGTCCTGTATCAAGTGGAGCCGGCAAAAAAAGGACAGAAGATCACGAAGGAAGTCCTTCAAAATACCGCAGACGCATTGGACCGCAGAATCAACGTACTCGGTGTCAGTGAGCCGAGCATCCAGATTGAAGGAAAGAACCGGATCCGCGTTCAATTGGCAGGGGTAGAAGATCAGAATGAAGCACGTAAGATCCTATCCACACAAGCGAATCTTACTTTCCGCGATGTCAATGATAAAGTCCGCCTTGATGGAACAGACCTTGTTTCCGGAAAGGCAAAGCAGACCTTCGATGACAAGAACAATCCGATTGTCTCGCTGCAGTTAAAAGACAAAAATGCATTTTACAACTTAACAAAAGATTTGTCTCAAAAACCATATCCAGATAACAAATTAGTCATCTGGCTGGATTTTGAAGAAGGCAAAGACTCTTATAAAGAAGAATCAAAAAAACCAAATCCTAAATTCATTTCAGACCCGCAAGTATCTAAGCCGATCAATTCCTCTGATGTCCAAATCACGGGGAACTTTACAATCGATGAAGCAAAAAATCTTGCTTCCCTTTTAAATGCTGGAGCCCTCCCGGTGAAACTGAAAGAAACATATTCAACGTCTGTCGGGGCTAAGTTCGGGGAGCAGGCCATGCATAAGACGATCCTTGCGGGGATCATCGGGATCAGCGTAATCTTCCTTTTCATGCTTTTCTATTATCGCATCCCAGGATTGGTGGCAGTCGTCACATTATCGATTTATATTTACTTGATTTTAGTAATCTTTGATTGGATGAACGGTGTCCTGACACTTCCTGGTATCGCGGCCTTGATCCTCGGGGTAGGGATGGCAGTGGATGCCAATATCATCACGTATGAACGGATAAAAGAGGAAATCAAAGTCGGAAAGTCCATAAGGGCTGCATTCCAGGCAGGTAATAAATCTTCATTTATGACTATTTTGGATGCGAACTTAACGACAATCCTTGCAGGGATCGTACTCTTCATTTATGGGACAAGTTCTGTCAAAGGATTTGCGACAATGTTGATTGTCAGCATCCTGGCAAGCTTCATCACGGCTGTATTCGGATCACGCCTATTATTAGGATTGCTGGTGAACAGCCGAGCGTTGAAAGGAAAGCCATCCTTAATGGGCGTTAAAAAGGGTGACGTCAAAGATATCGCAGAGAACTTTGATACTTTGGATCTTCCGACACGCTTTGATAAGCTGGACTTCGTTAAGCCTTCCAAGAAATTCTTTGCTTTTTCAGGTATAACAGTACTATTAGGTTTGATTTTCTTGATCATCTTCAAGTTGAATCTTGGAATTGATTTTATCAGTGGTACAAGGGTAGAACTTCTATCTAAAGATTCTTTAACAAAAAATCAAATCGAAGCTCAATTTGATGAATTGAACATGAAGCCTGATGAAGTAGTTCTATCAGGGAATAAAAATGAAATTGGTGTAGCTCAATTTAAAGGAGTTCTTTCCCAAAAGGAAATTGCTGATGTGAAAACCAAGTTTACTAAAAAGCTTGGAAATGAACCGAATGTCAGCACTGTTTCCCCTACAATCGGGAAGGAACTGGCGAAAAATGCGATTAAGTCTGTAATTATCGCATCCATCGGGATCATCATCTATGTAACGCTGCGTTTCGAACTGTATATGGCCCTTGCTGCCATCATTGCCTTGCTGTATGATGCATTCTTTATCATCGGCGTATTCAGTATCACCCGCTTGGAAGTCGACCTGACATTCATTGCGGCTGTATTGACCATCGTCGGGTATTCCATAAACGATACCATCGTTACCTTCGACCGGATCCGTGAGAACATGGCGAAGAAACGACGCATCAAAACGCCGGAAGAGCTTGAAGAAGTGGTAAATAAAAGTGTGCGCCAAACATTCACACGTTCTGTCAACACGGTATTGACGGTTGTCATCACTGTAGTTGCCATGCTCATCTTCGGAAGCGAATCGATTCGAAACTTCTCCATAGCACTATTGATCGGATTGCTTTCCGGAGCGTATTCCTCCATCTTCATCGCTTCTCAGCTATGGCTTGTATGGAAGAAAAAAGAGCTTAAGAAAAAAGGTACAATCAAAACCGTTAAAGAAAAGAAAAAATGGAGCGATGAACCACAGGTTTGATGCTTCATCCGTTGAAAAAGCCGCAGTTTTTACTGCGGCTTTTGTTTTCGGCCGATTGAGGCTTGCTATCGGCATGATAATAGAAGAAAATAGTTTATACATCTTTTCAAAAAGGGTATGAATAAGAGAGATACAACGATAAACGGGTATGGAAGGTGAAGAAATGAAATTTCAATGGACGTTATTATTCGGTATTGTGTTTGCTCTAATTGTAGCCATTTTTGCCGTAATTAATGTAGATAATGTCGAAGTCAATTATCTGTTCGGCACAGCCGAATGGCCTTTGATTCTGGTGATTCTCGGATCTGTTTTCATGGGAGGGATCATCATCGGTTCCGTCGGCTTAGTCAGAATGTACAGCCTCCAGCGTAAGGTCAAGCAGCTGGAAAAACAAAATTCTGCCCTGCAAGATGAAGTAAACAAGAATTCAGCATTCAAATCAGAAGAAACAACCCTTAACAAGAAAAACATCCCTGACCACATAGATGGCCACGAGGGAGAATAAAAACAAGAGAAGAGCTGACTCAATTTTCTGGGTCAGCTTTTTTTGTTTTAAAAATTAGGATTGTTGTGATTGAGAGGAAATCTGCGAGACTCCTGCGGAAAAACGGGCTGGCAAGACCCCACAGCGAAGCGAGGAGGCTTGCCGGTTCGTCCGCGGAAAGAGAGTGGATTCCCTCTCAATCTATATTCCTTCTTACGTTGAAGTGCCCTGTCCACTCTTGTATAATAGAGAAGGTCTGAGGGGTGAACGTATGTTAAATTCAAAAACAAGATGGATGATAAAAGAAACGGATCAAACTCTGGCAGAGGATCTCGCAGAAAAACTGCAGATCACTCCTCTTGTGGCTTCTCTTCTGGTAAGCAGAGGACTCACAGAAGAAAATAAAGCCAGAGAATTTTTATTTAACGAAGATCAATTTCATGATCCCTATCTCCTTAATGATATGGGAATTGCAGTTGATAGAATCAATAAAGCAATAAATGATAAAGAACCTATTTTAATATTCGGCGACTATGATGCAGATGGCGTGAGCAGTACGACAGTGATGATGACGGTCCTCCGGGATCTCGGGGCCAATGTGGATTTTTATATCCCAAACCGGTTTTCAGAAGGATACGGACCGAACGAAAATGCCTTTAGAATGGCATCCGAAAAGGGAATCAAACTTCTGATTACAGTCGATACAGGGATTTCTGCACTTCATGAAGCTGAGGTCGCTAAAGAATTAGGAATGGACTTAATCATCACAGATCATCATGAGCCAGGTCCTGTCCTGCCGGAAGCATTGGCTATCCTGCATCCAAAAAGAGAGGACAGTACGTATCCATTCGCTGATTTGGCGGGGGTTGGGGTTGCTTTTAAGCTTGCGCATGCCCTTTACGGCAGTTTGCCGGAACATCTCCTTGAAATCGCGGCTATCGGGACGGTTGCGGATTTAGTGCCGCTTCATGGAGAAAACAGAAGCATCGTTAAAAAAGGCTTGAAGAAGATGAAGACTACGGACCGGATTGGCATTAAAGAATTAATCAGAATTACCGGTTCCAACCAAAATGAAATAACCGAAGAAACGATCGGTTTTGCTATTGCACCAAGGATCAACGCAGTCGGAAGACTGGGGGATGCAGACCCTGCAGTGGAACTTCTTATGACGGATTCTATGGAAACGGCAAAGGAGCTGTCCCAGGAAATCGATGCGTTAAATAAAGAAAGGCAATCCATCGTCAATGAAATGGCAGAAGAAGCCATTGGGATGGTTGCTGAACAATTCCCTCCAGATGAAAATACATGCATCGTGGTTGGAAAGGAAGGCTGGAATGCCGGAGTCATCGGAATTGTAGCTTCAAAGATAGTGGACAGATTCTACCGTCCAGCCATCGTATTGAGCTTCGATCCGGAGACAGGGAAGGCGAAAGGTTCTGCCAGAAGTATAGCCGGCTTTGATTTATACAAGAATTTATCCCAATGCAGGGATATCCTGCCTCACTTCGGGGGACACCCGATGGCGGCAGGAATGACGCTTGCCATTGATGATGTACCGGAATTAAGGCAAAGGTTGAATAAACTTGGCAGGGAGCAGCTGTCAGATGATGATTTCATCCCGTTAACCGAGGTGGATGCGGAAATAAATATCAAAGACATTCATCTTGATTCAATCAATGAAATGAATTTGCTTGCTCCATTTGGAATGAATAATCCCAAACCGAAACTATTAATCAAAGATGTGAACCTTTCTACAATCAGGAAAATCGGTTCTGATTCGAATCATCTTAAAGTGGTTTTAGCGAGTGAATCGGCATCCTTGGATGGAGTCGGGTTCGGTCTTGGAGAAAAGGCTGATCACATTTCTCCTCTTTCAAAGGTATCATTGATAGGGGAACTGTCCATCAACGAGTGGAATAATAATAGAAAACCACAAGTATTCGTCCAGGATATTTCTGTTCATGAAGGACAGCTGTTCGATATCAGGGGCATCAGGCAAATAGATAAATGGCTGTCTAAGATCCCTGGAAGTGATGCCCTATTCATCACTTTTAATCCAGCCACTGAGGAAAAATTGCCATTCGTAAAAGGACTGGCTCTTCAACGAGTGTATGATGCGTCATCGGCAGAGCAGCTAGATTTGAACAAAAAGAATGTTATCCTGCTAGACCTGCCTGCAGATAAGGCAATCTTGGAAAAAACACTTGAAGGAAGCTTTCCACATAGAATCTATGCCTATTTCCACCACGAAGAAAATCATTTCTTCAGTACGATTCCAAAGCGGGAACACTTTAAATGGTTTTTTGCTTTTCTTAAACAAAAAGGTCCATTTGATTTAAATCGATTTGGTGACAGCCTGGCTAAACATAAAGGATGGTCGAGGGAAACAATAGATTTTATGTCACAGGTGTTTTTTGAGCTGGATTTTGTTACAATAAACAATGGATTTGTTTCTATCAATCCTGCCAGTCCAAAACGGGATTTGACAGATTCAATGACCTATCAATTAAAACAATCTCAATTTATCATGGAAAATGAACTGCTCTATTCATCTTATCAGCAATTAAAAGCATGGTTTGATGAGCGTACCTTATGGTCTGTTCATAATGAGGAGGAAACGGAAGCATGGATTTAAAACAATATATTACAATTGTTCCGGATTGGCCAAAACCAGGAATTAAATTTAAAGATATCACTACGTTGATGGACAACGGGGATGCATATAGATACGCAACCGATCAAATCGTTGAATATGCACGTGAAAAAGACATCGATTTGGTCGTGGGGCCTGAAGCACGCGGATTTATCATCGGCTGCCCAGTAGCTTATTCTCTTGGAGTCGGTTTCGCTCCTGTCCGTAAAGAAGGAAAGCTTCCTAGGGAAACAGTAAAAGTGGACTACGGCTTGGAGTATGGGAAAGATGTTTTAACAATCCACAGAGATGCCATCAAACCGGGTCAGCGCGTGCTCATTACCGATGATCTTCTTGCAACTGGCGGAACCATCGAAGCTACTATCAAATTGGTAGAAGAACTAGGCGGAGTAGTGGCTGGAATCGCTTTCTTGATCGAATTGACTTATTTGGATGGACGCAACAAATTAGATGACTACGATATTTTGACTTTAATGGAGTTTTAATCAATCCATTGTTAAGAGTACCCCTTTTAAATCAGTGAAGGGGTACTCTTTCGTTTTTATCTTGGCTCTTTTCTTAAAGTTTGTTGCTTTATGCAGTAAAACAGGATAACTTATGCAATCCATACAGAAAATTAGCTCGAAAAGAGCCTGGATACTTTATCCCAATACGCAAAACATGTATTTTTACGTTAAAATCGGCTTTAAGATTTTAACAACAAGGTTTACGAAAACAGCCTTATTTTTACAATATTTTTCGACAAATGCTTTCAAATTGCCTAAATTTCTGCACGAATGGCTTTACATCTCATAGTTTTTTTTCGATAATAGTAACAATTAGTTAAATTCCTAAAATCATTATGAATTGCCCCAGGCAGATTCATTGAACGTATAAATAAAATTTCTCTTCATAAAGGTGAGTTTTTATATGGCGAAAGATCAAGTTTTGACCGCCGAGCAAGTGATAGAGCGTACAACTGAATATTTGAATAAAGATCATGTCCGTATGGTTCAAAAGGCATATGATTTTGCTGCGAATGCCCATAAAGAGCAGTATAGAAAATCCGGGGAGCCTTATATCATCCATCCGATCCAGGTAGCAGGGATCCTTGCAGACCTTGAAATGGATCCTGCGACTGTTGCAGCGGGTTTCCTTCATGATGTCGTAGAGGATACTTCCGTCACTTTGGAAGAATTGAAGAATGAATTCAATGAAGAAGTGGCCATGCTGGTGGACGGCGTTACAAAGCTCGGGAAAATCAAATATAAGTCCCAAGAGGAGCAGCAAGCTGAAAATCATCGGAAAATGTTCGTTGCGATGGCGCAGGATATCCGCGTCATCCTGATTAAACTTGCTGACCGGCTTCATAATATGCGCACCCTGAAGCATCTTCCGCATGAGAAGCAGCGCAGGATCTCCAATGAAACATTGGAGATTTTCGCTCCGCTTGCACACAGGCTGGGGATTTCAAAAATAAAATGGGAGCTTGAAGATACAGCCCTCCGATATTTGAATCCGCAGCAATACTACCGCATCGTCAATCTTATGAAAAAGAAGCGGGCGGAAAGGGAGCAGTACCTGGAAGATGTCATTACAGACGTCAAGGACCGTCTGAAGGAAGTCACCATCATCGGGGAAATTTCCGGAAGGCCGAAGCATATCTACAGCATCTATCGTAAAATGGTCCTTCAAAATAAGCAGTTCAATGAAATTTATGACCTGCTCGCAGTGCGAATCATCGTGGACAGCATCAAAGACTGCTATGCGGTGCTCGGAATCATCCATACTTGCTGGAAGCCGATGCCTGGGCGCTTCAAAGATTATATTGCCATGCCTAAGCCGAATATGTATCAATCACTGCATACAACGGTCATCGGTCCAAAAGGTGATCCCCTTGAAGTACAGATCCGGACAAAAGAAATGCATCAGATTGCTGAATACGGGGTTGCTGCTCACTGGGCTTACAAAGAAGGCAAATCAGTCGATGAAGAAGTTCCATTTGATAAGAAACTGACATGGTTCCGCGAAATCCTGGAGTTCCAGAATGATTCAGCCAATGCTGAAGAATTCATGGAATCATTAAAGATCGATCTTTTCTCTGATATGGTGTTTGTCTTTACGCCAAAAGGAGATGTTATCGAGCTTCCTTCAGGATCCGTTCCGATTGATTTCGCTTATAGGATCCACTCTGAAATAGGGAACAAGACCATCGGTGCCAAGATCAACGGGAAAATGGTCACGCTGGACTACAAGCTCAAGACGGGCGACATCATTGAAATCCTGACCTCTAAGCATTCCTATGGACCTAGCCAGGATTGGCTTAAACTTGCCCAGACTTCGCAGGCTAAAAATAAAATCAGGCAGTTCTTCAAGAAACAGCGCAAAGATGAAAATATTGAAAAAGGTAAAGAACTGGTTGAAAAAGAAATCAAGGCACTTGATTTTGAATTAAAGGAAATCCTTACGCCGGAAAATCTTAAGAGGGTTTCTGAAAAATTCAATTTCACCCATGAAGATGATATGTATGCGGCTGTCGGCTATAATGGCATCACTGCTGCCCAAATCGCAAATCGACTAACGGAAAAACTGCGCAAGAAGCGTGATCAGGAAGAAACAACCATCAAAGAGGCCGTTTCCGAGCTCAAATCATTCCCGACTCATAAAAAACGGGATGCGGGTGTGAGAGTGAAAGGGATCGATAATTTATTGATTCGCTTATCACGCTGCTGCAATCCCGTTCCAGGTGATGAAATTGTCGGCTTCATCACAAAGGGAAGAGGTGTTTCTGTCCATAGGGCGGATTGTCCGAACGTGGATGTAAGCGAGGCGCAGAACCGCTTGATTCCTGTTGAATGGGAAAGCGATGGGGCAGTACGAAAAGAATATAATGTCGATATTGAAATTACAGGCTATGACAGGAGAGGGCTTCTGAACGAGGTGCTGCAGGCGGTCAACGAAACGAAGACCAATATCACTGCTGTTTCCGGCCGATCTGATAGAAATAAAGCGGCTACCATCATCATGTCCATCTCTATTACAAACATCAGCCATCTTCAAAAAGTGGTTGAACGTATAAAGCAGATTGCTGATATCTATTCCGTCCGAAGAATCATGAATTGATTATCACCAATCTTTTGGCAAGGAGATAGTTATATGAGAGTGGTTTTACAAAGATCTAAAGCAGCAAGTGTGGATGTGGAAAATGAAACGATAGGATCCATTGACTTCGGCTTTGTTTTACTTGTGGGAGTAACGCACGAAGATACCATAGAAGACGCTAAGTATCTTGCAGAAAAAATTGCGAACCTCCGTGTGTTCGAAGATCAGGATGGGAAAATGAACCTCTCCTTGAAAGATGTCGGCGGTGAGATTTTATCGATTTCTCAGTTCACCCTTTATGGCGACTGCCGTAAAGGGAGGAGGCCGAACTTCATGGCTGCAGCACGCCCTGAAGAAGCTGAGCCTCTATATGAGGCATTCAATCAGATGTTAAGTGAGCAAGGGATTGCTGTTGAAACAGGTAAATTTGGTGCCATGATGGATGTCAAATTGACGAATGACGGACCAGTAACTCTGATTATTGAAAGCTGAGCCAGACACAAAAAAGCAGAAGGGAAACTTCCCTTCTGCTTTTTTACTTGAAATAATCCATTAACCCATTATAAATGCCTGTTGAAGCAATTTGCTGATATTGATTGGAAAGGATGGATGCTTCTTCAGCAGGATTGCTTAAATACCCGAGTTCCAAAAGTGTGGAAGGCTGATGATTTTCCCTGATGACATGATAGTCGCCAAATCTAACCCCTCGGTCCCTTAGGCTGATTTTCTTTGAAACGGCTTGATTGACTGACTGTGCCAAATCTTTTTGGAACGAATGGTAATAATAGGTTGTATGTCCATTTACGCTGCGGTCCGGAATGCTGTCATAGTGGATGCTGATAAATGCATCAGCGTCTTCATATTGCGCGACTGCCACACGGGACTGCAAAGAAATGTATCGGTCATCATTCCTTGTCATGATGACTTTCGCACCTGCATTGCTTAATTTGTCATAAAGCAATTGAGCAGTCTTTAAGGTCATATTTTTTTCGAGGGTCCCTTTATTTCCTGTTGTTCCATTATCCCTGCCGCCATGGCCAGGATCGATGACAATCGTTTTGCCTGCGATGGAACCATGTGATTGAGGACTTTCGTTTCCGCTCTTGCCTGGGGCATTTTTTAAATCGGTAGATATTATCCATCCCGCCACGAAAGCTGTACCGCCGTTGGAAAGATAAATTTCAACCCAATCCCCTGATACCCCTTTAATACGGAAGGAGTCTCCCGCATTTGCCCTTAGAGCGATGCCTGACTGTACAGAAGGCTGCGTGCGGATGTTTGTCCCATTATACAAGATAACGGCTGTGCCTTTTGAAGAAGCGGCGTCATCCCCTTTTGAAGTTGCGGACATGCTTTTTTCCATAAACCAGCCCGCTACCCAGCCCATACGTCCTTGGCTTAATTCGATTTTCATCCAATCGTTTTTCTCCTCGATCAATTTCAAACTATCACCGGATTTAACACTGCCGACAATATTTCCATTCAAGGATGGCTGTTCTCGAACATTTAAATTATCCACTTTAACAACTGCCATCATGGTTTGATTGGCTGAAGATGTTGAAGCTTGTGCTGGGGAATCGGAATATTCCACGTATTTAGAACTGATCCATGCTGTATCCCCGCCAAATTCAATTTCGTCCCAGTCATTTTTTGTGGAAAGGATTTGGACACGATCCCCTTTTTTAAGGGAACCGACAATCTTGCTGCCGAGATCCGGGTTTGAACGGGCGTTCAGGGATGTTGCTGTTATGATGGCGCTTTTACTAGAGGCAGTGCTCGCTGCTTCCGTTTTTCCTGCCAGAGAAATGAATTCACTGGATATCCAACCGGTTTGGCCATTGGCATTGACTTTGTACCAGTTTGAGGAGGACGCTAAGATTGAGACCTTTTCATTTTTAGAAAGGATATCAATGACTTTTTCATCTGTGCCGGGTCCGCTTCTAAGTCGGAGGCCATCAACAGTAATGACGCCGCTTGAATCACTGCTGGATGCGGTGTATCCATTGTCAGTGGCTGTGACCAGCCAAGAAGCAACCCAACCCTTTGTGAATGCTGAAACCTTGATTTGGACCCAATCCTTTTGCTGGTCCGTGATCTCGTAGGTTTCCCCTTTATGTATTTGTGCAACTACAGAATAAGTAAGTCCCGGCCCTTGCCGGACATTCAAGGAATCGACCCCTACTTTGGCTTGGGGTCCGCCCGCATGGCTATCGTGGGCATTGGTGAAAAATGAGGCTGTCAACATGATGGCAACGATGGCAGCCTGAAGTAATTTCCTAGCCATTTATGCACCGCCTTATTTTATTTTTCCCTATGACTTTGGAGAAAGCTTTGAAGGGTATCAGTTAATACTATTCTATATGAATCCAAAAACTCCTTTTCTGGATGTAATAAATTTATGGGATTGGAAATGATAAGAAGAACATCTGGAAAAAGGAGGTCATGGAATGAGATTTGGTGATAAACAGTCGATGAATATGGGGGCTGAAAAGGTTTTTGGAGTGGATTTTCATCATTTTATCGAAAGGGAAAGCCAAGCCACCACAATGGAACTGGCCTCTGAATTTGGTTTGACATTGAGAGATGTGAGATCGCTTAAGAAAAAAATGGAGCGATCTTGAGAAATCGCCTTGACAATGTAGGAAGTACGCTCGTATTATAAATGAATAATATGAATCGAATAAATGATCCATCGAGGAAGAAAAGTATTCAAGATTCACTTGGATAGAGAGGGGTTGCCGAGGCTGAGAGCAATCCTGCAAGCTGGCTTGATGAAAGACACTTCCTAGGATCCACCCTGAAAAGGCAGAGCCCAGTAAGGGATGGACGTTGCAGGCGTTAACTGTTAAAGAGGAAGCATGCACATTTGCTTCAATTAGGGTGGCACCACGGGAATCATACTCTCGTCCCTTGTAATTCAATTTACAAGGGATGGGAGTTTTTTTATTTTTACATAATAATGAAATTGGAGGAGTAAAGATGGCTATACAAATTCCTCGAGGAACCCAGGATATCCTTCCTGGCGAAGTGGAAAAGTGGCAATTCATAGAACAGAAGGCAAAAGAACTTTGCGAAAAATTCAATTATAAAGAAATCAGGACTCCGATTTTCGAACATACTGAATTGTTCCTGCGCAGCGTCGGAGATACAACAGACATTGTTCAAAAAGAAATGTACTCTTTTGAAGACCGGGGTGGAAGGGATATCACCCTTCGTCCGGAAGGAACTGCTTCTGTTGCAAGGTCTTATATTGAGAACAAGATGTACGGAGATGCAAACCAGCCTGTCAAGCTTTACTATAATGGTCCAATGTTCCGATATGAAAGGCCTCAGGCAGGTCGTTTCAGACAATTCGTCCAGTTCGGTGTGGAAGCATTGGGGAGCCAGGATCCGGCTATTGATGCAGAGGTCATCTCATTGGCAATGTCGCTTTACAAGGAAGCTGGATTGAAGAGCTTGAAGCTTGTCATCAACAGCTTGGGCGACCAGGAAAGCCGGAAAGCACACCGTGATGCACTCATTAAACACTTCGAGCCGAGGATCTCAGAGTTTTGCAGCGATTGCCAAAATCGCCTCGAAAAGAATCCTCTTCGTATTTTGGATTGCAAAAAGGACAGGGACCATGAACTGATGGCAACTGCTCCATCGATCCTGGAGTATTTAAATGAAGAGTCCAAGCAATATTTTGGAAAAGTCCAGTCCTATTTAACAGCGCTTGGCATTGAGTTCGAAGTTGACCCTACATTGGTTCGCGGTTTGGATTACTACAATCATACTGCATTCGAAATCATGAGCAATGCTGAAGGCTTCGGGGCAATCACAACATTATGCGGCGGAGGACGATACAATGGCCTCATCCAGGAAATCGGCGGCCCTGAAACTCCAGGCATCGGTTTCGGAATGAGCATTGAACGACTTTTGGCAGCAGTAGAAGCTGAAGGGGCAGTACTTCCGTATGAATCCAAGATGGACTGTTTCTTTGTTTCCCTTGGAGAGGAAGCAAAGGATAAAACAGTCGAACTGCTGTTTAAGCTGCGGCAGGCAGGATATTCTGCCGAGAAGGATTACCTCGATAGAAAAATAAAAGCCCAGTTCAAAGCGGCTGACAGAGTCAACGCAAGGTTTGTGGCTGTGCTTGGCGAGGACGAATTAAAAGCCAATAAAATCAATGTAAAAAATATGGAAACAGGAGATCAGCAGGAATTGACGCTCGATGATTTTGTTTCAGCATTCCAACAACTTGCGGACTAAGGGAGGATAACAACATGTACGGAAGAACTTACTACTGCGGTGAAGTCACAGAAAAAAACATTGGTGAATCCATTACATTAAAAGGCTGGGTGCAAAAAAGACGGGACCTCGGCGGACTTATTTTCATTGATTTGCGCGATCGGACGGGGATCGTTCAAGCTGTCTTTAATCCGGATGGTTCTAAAGAAGCACTGGAAATTGCTGAAAAAGTAAGAAATGAATATGTCCTTGATATTAAAGGGAAAGTAGTGGCGCGTGAAGAAGGAACGGTCAATACGAACTTGAAGACAGGGAAGATTGAAGTAGTCGTTTCAGAAATCACGATCTTAAATGAAGCGAAAACTCCGCCATTCGTACTTTCAGATGACAAAGAGGTCTCAGAAGAGCTTCGCTTAAAATATCGCTATCTTGACCTAAGAAGACCGATGATGTTTGAAACATTGAAAATGCGTCATGAAGTGACAAAAGCATTCCGTACTTTCCTTGATGACGAAGGGTTCCTCGATATTGAGACACCGATCCTGACAAAAAGTACGCCTGAAGGGGCAAGGGACTATCTAGTTCCGAGCAGGGTCCATCCTGGGGAGTTTTATGCACTTCCTCAATCTCCGCAGATCTTTAAACAGATGCTGATGGTTTCAGGTTTCGATAAATATTATCAAATCGCACGCTGCTTCAGGGATGAAGATCTCCGTGCTGACCGCCAGCCTGAATTTACACAAATTGATATCGAAATGAGCTTCATGTCCCAGGAAGACATCATGGCCATGGTGGAGCGCATGATGGGAAAACTGATGAAAGAAGTTAAAGGAACGGCTATCCCTGAAGCATTCCCTCGTTTATCCTATGATGAAGCAATGGGCCGATATGGGTCTGATAAACCGGATACCCGTTTCGAAATGGAGTTAAAAGACGTTTCTGAAGCTGTGAAGGATTCAGGATTCAAGGTATTTGCCGGCGCTGTTGCAAATGGAGGTCAAGTCAAAGCCATCAATGTAAAAGGAGCAGCAGATAAGTATTCCAGAAAAGACATTGATGCATTGACAGAATTCACTTCCCGATATGGAGCGAAAGGTCTTGCTTGGCTAAAAGTGGAGGAAGAAGGCCTTAAAGGTCCGATTTCTAAATTCTTCCCTGAAGATGAAGCAGCAAAATTGACTTCCCTATTGGATGCACGACCAGGAGATCTGCTCCTATTCGTAGCAGACAAAAAATCGGTTGTAGCAGATGCTCTTGGAGCGCTTCGTTTAAAATTAGGAAAAGAATTGGAATTGATTGATGAGTCCAAATTCAACTTCCTTTGGGTAACGGACTGGCCGCTCTTGGAGTATGATGAAGAAGCCGGACGCTACTTTGCTGCACACCACCCATTCACGATGCCCGTACGCGAAGATCTTGGCCTATTGGATTCAGCACCGGGTGAAGCACGTGCGCAGGCTTACGACCTCGTATTGAATGGATACGAACTGGGCGGAGGTTCACTGCGTATATTCGAGCGGGAAATTCAGGAAAAAATGTTTGAAGTGCTTGGATTCACACCTGAACAGGCAAAAGAGCAGTTTGGCTTCCTGTTGGACGCGTTTGAATATGGTACACCGCCTCATGGTGGAATCGCCCTTGGCTTGGACCGCATCGTCATGCTGTTAGCCGGAAGAACGAACTTAAGGGATACAATTGCATTCCCGAAAACAGCAAGTGCAAGCTGTCTTTTGACAAATGCACCTGGTACTGTCAGCGGGGATCAGCTAGATGAATTGCATTTGGCACTAAAAACGGAAGCAGTTGAATCATGACCTTTGGATCATTTTTCGATTTTTGAGAATTTTGGCGCAATTTGACAGGGGTCAACGATTGAATTTCTGATTTTCCTGTGATATGATTTTTACAACAAAGACGAAGTCCTGATGTGTCCGTTACAGTACCTACTGTTTTGACCGAACACTTTGAACATCGGAAGTCCGAGTTTCCAGACGGCGTAAATGCCTCTTCAAGAGGACTTATAAAGCCTGGTGCAGGACATCCACCTGCCGAGAGCGGGTTCAAAACACGGATTTATCAGACGGCACAATTGGGACCTCGTCATCATATTTGAATGAATCCCCCCTAGTGATAGGGGGTTTTGTTATTTATTTGGGTTAATGTCAAGAATAATTCCCATCGGAAAGGTTGCTTTAATAAGTGTAATCGTTTATCCTAATTCAGGAATCATAATAATAGAATCAGAATTTATAATTGGAGTTGAATTTCTATGCTTCATCAATTTTCCAGAAACGAATTAGCCATTGGTAAAGAAGGCTTGGATATTTTAAAAAACAGCACCGTCGCCATCCTCGGTATTGGAGGGGTAGGATCTTTCGCGGTTGAAGCCCTTGCAAGGACGGGTGTCGGCAAGCTGATCCTCGTGGACAAGGATGATGTGGATATCACCAACATCAATCGCCAGCTTCATGCCCTTTTATCAACGGTCGGACAGCCAAAAGCTGATTTAATGAAAGAAAGAATAAAGGATATCAACCCTGAATGCGAAGTTATTTCATTAAAGATGTTCTATACGGAAGAAACATATGAAGAGTTCTTCAGTCACAATCTAGATTTCGTCATTGATGCTTCAGATACCATTTCGTATAAAATTCATTTGATGAAGGAATGCCTGAAAAGGGATATCCCGATTATTTCCAGTATGGGTGCTGCCAATAAATCGGATCCGACACGATTCCGCATTGC
The DNA here is from genome assembly GCF_050990905.1 of Falsibacillus pallidus. Lineage (GTDB taxonomy): Bacteria > Bacillota > Bacilli > Bacillales > DSM-25281 > Falsibacillus > Falsibacillus pallidus_A. The sequence goes on along the minus strand of NZ_CP158866.1, from coordinate 2,755,541 downwards.
TGACATTTCCAAAACTCATACAGATCCGATTGCAAAAGTGATCCGTCTGCGCCTGCGCAAAGAGGGAATCAAAAAAGGAATCCCGGTCGTTTTCTCAGATGAAAGCCCGATTGTAATCCGCGAAGAAGTAAGGAAAGAAGTAGGGAACGATGAAGCTCCTATCAGAAAAGCAAAGATGCCGCCATCTTCCAATGCCTTCGTTCCTTCCGTAGCAGGATTGATCATGGCAGGTTATACAGTAGACCAGCTGCTCTCAGATATCAAAATGACACGTGTGAATGATTAAATAATTGAAATAAAATAGGCTGATTCAAGAGGATGGGAATGTCCAATCTTTTGGATCAGCTTTTTTTATTGCATTAGGAATTTATGAAATTATTGTGATTAAGAGGGAATCCGCGAGACTCCGGCGGAAAAACGGGCTGGCAAGACCCCACAGCGAAGCGAGGAGGCTTGCCGGTTCGTCCGCGGAAAGGGAGTGGATTCCATCTCAATCTTTTTACATTCTAAGTACAAATGGCTCAAAAACAAATACTTACAAAAACAATGAAATGGTATTGACTGCCAATTTGTATTAGTGTACTATCTAACTAGAACACTAATACAAATTGGTTTTTATTTTCAACAAAAGGCTGTTTTCGTAAACATTGTTGTTAAAATCTTAATGCCGATTTTAACGTAAAAATATTATTTTTGCGCGTTGAAATCGAGTATCCAGGCTCTTTTCTAGCTGGATTTTCCGGCCTAGATTGCATAAGGTATTCTGTTTTAATGGCTATAGCAACAATCTTTGAGAAAAGAGCCTTACAAGAAGGAGGAGCAAATCTTGATCGCATTTAAAGGATTGCTGAAAAAAGACTACCTGCTTTCAAAAAACTGGATGCTCACGTGGTTCATCACCATATTCATCCTTTTACTCCTATCCTACGGCTTATCGGGCTATCTTCATGAACCTGTTGTCCTGATAGGAAGCGTCATCTTCTTAGGGAGCATGCATATTGGTTTCATACCGGTCATAATGCTTTCATTCCTGCGGACGGAAGGGCGGACACAGCTATGGCTCCATTCGCCGCAATCGTCTAAGATGCTCATTTTCTCCAAGATGCTCATTTCATCAGCGTATCAACTCCTCTCCCAGCTTGTGTTGACAATTGTATTTTTCATCCTGTATGAATGGATCTTGCCAAAAAACACAATGAATGAATTACCTGGGATGGGGCTTCCTTACAAAGAGGGTTTTTACATCAATCTGGTCATATTTTGTGTTGCGTTTTACCTTTCGTGCTGGTGCCTATTCTATTGGACGGTCTACCATTCACTTTCTAAATTTCCATCTGTGAAAAGATTCCGCTGGCTGGTCCTCATCCTTCTTTTCATTATTTGGAACACAATTGAAACACTCATCATGAAAATCGTGCCTCTTGCCGAGCTTATGAAAAAATGGAGCATTTCCATATATGCAGAAGGATCATTTCATTATGAACAAGGAAAATGGAATGCAGAAATGACCCCGATTGATGTACCACTTCTGCCAATCGTCCTTTATGCATTGCTTACTGTGCTTCTATTTTTTGCATCAAGCTGGTTCTTAGAGAAAAAAGTAGAGGTGTGATGGAATGACGGAAGAATTTCAATCAGCAAAGCCAATCTATATGCAAATAGCCGATCGAATCATCCATCAAATTGTCCGTAAAGAACTCCTCCCCGGAAGCAAGCTTCCATCTGTAAGGGAAATGGCTGTGCAGTCGGGCGTAAACCCCAATACAATCCAGCGGACATACAGTGAAATGGAGAGGATGGAAATCGTGGAAACGAGAAGGGGGCAGGGAACATTCGTGACGGAAAATACAGTGATCCTCGAGGAGATAAAAAGGCAGCTCAAAAAAGGAATTGTGGAACAGTTTTTAAAGAATATGACCGACCTTGGCTTCAACAGGGGAGAAATAATGGAAGATATTCAATCTTATTTTGACCATAAGGGGGTGGAGTGAAGATGGGTGTTTCCTTACAACACGTCACCAAGAAATACGGTGATGAATATGCGCTGAAGGATATTTCTTTCGCTTTGGAAAAAGGGAAGATTTACGGGCTTCTCGGGCCGAATGGGAGCGGGAAATCGACTGTGCTGAAAATGATGGCTGGCCTCGTTTTTCCAAGCAGCGGGGAACTCTTTTTAGCAGAGGGTGAGCCCGTGACGCGGAAGATCAGTGAAAGAGTGAGCTATTTGACAGAACTCGATATGTTCTATGAAAATTTTACTGTCAAGCAGATGATTGACTTTTACAGTACGCAATTTAAAGATTTTCATAGAGACAAGGCGTTTGAACTCGCAGATAAACTGAAATTGGAGAAGAACAAGAGAATCCGCCATTATTCCAAAGGAAACAGAGGAAGGCTGAAGCTCGTCCTTTCACTTGCCAGGGATGCCGAATTGCTGCTCCTTGATGAGCCGTTTTCAGGATTGGATCCGATCGTCCGGGATGAAATCGTTAAAAACCTTCTATCCCATATCGATTTTGACCGGCAGACAGTCGTGATCGCTACTCATGAAATTGATGAAATCGAGCCGATCCTTGACGAAGTGATTGCTATATATAATGGGAACCTTTTAGGTATTGAAAACGTAGAAGCACTCAGGGAAGAAAAAGGCTTATCGGTTTTGTCCTGGTTTAAGGAAATATTCAATGAATCATAACAAAGGAAGTGTAAAGATGACAGCAATCGTTGAGTTGAAAAATGTAACGAAAGTAATCAAAGGGAAGAAGATCATCGATGATTTGTCCTTCAGCATCAGAGAAGGGGAAGTGTTTGGATTCCTCGGGCCAAATGGTGCCGGAAAAACAACGACCATCAGGATGATCGTCGGCTTGATGAAATTGACATCAGGGGATGTTCTGATCAAAGGAAAGAGCATTCAGAAGAATTACGATCAAGCGATCCAGCATGTAGGCGCCATTGTTGAAAACCCTGAATTATATAAATTCCTGACTGGGTATCAGAACCTGATGCAATATGCAAGGATGGTCAAGGGAGTAAGTAAAGAGCGGATTTTGGAAGTGGTGGAACTGGTCGGATTGACAGACGCCATCCACAGCAAGGTAAAGACCTATTCCCTTGGTATGAGACAGCGATTGGGATTGGCGCAGTGCCTTCTGCATAAGCCAAAAGTGATGATCCTTGATGAGCCGACTAATGGACTGGATCCTGCAGGAATCCGGGAAATAAGGGATTATATTAGGAAGCTTGCCAGAGAAGAAAATATGTCTGTCATTGTATCAAGCCATCTTCTTTCTGAAATGGAATTGATGTGCGACCGCATCGCAATCATTCAAAAAGGCAAATTGACGGATGTTCAGACTGTCCACGATTTCGTTCAAGGCAATGAACAGGTTTATTTGATCGAAACATCCGCAAGTGATAAGACAATGACACTTCTGGAGGAGCAATTTAATCTTGCTGGAAGGAAAACAACTGCAGGAATCGAAGTGCCCCTTTTAAAGGAACAAGTACCTGCCATCATCAAGATCTTGGTGGAAAATGAAGTGGATGTCTTTGGTGTGAAGGCAATTGCAAAATCACTTGAAGATCGTTTCTTGGAAGTTACCAATCTATAAAAAAAGGAGACAGAGCCATGTTCAGACTCATTCAAAATGAATGGATAAAAATATTTAAGAGACCTGGTACGTTTGTAATGATCGGAATGATCATCCTATTGATCGGAATAGTTGGTGCATTTGAAAAATATTCAGATGTGCACTCAAATCATAATAATCAAGCGAATTGGAAGCAGGAGCTGACTGCACAGAATCAGCAGATGAAACAAGATCTGAAGCAAGGACATATTCCAGAGATGGCAAAATCGCAGATAGAAAAAAATATTGCCATCAATGATTACCGAATCAAGCATGATATGGCTCCAGATCAAGGAAAGAACGTATGGACTTTTATTTCAACGGCATCTCAATTGATTTCATTTGTTGGATTGTTTACGATCATCGTCTCAGCTGGCATCGTAGCAAGTGAATTTAATTGGGGAACGATCAAACTACTATTGATTCGGCCAATCAGAAGATGGAAGATCCTTTTGTCTAAGTATTTGACAATCATAGTATTCGGTCTTTTCCTCCTGTCACTATTGTTTGTCTTTTCAGGTCTGTTGGGAACAGTTTTATTCGGGACAGGCGAAAGCAGTGCCTACCTGGCGTATTCATCAGGCAAGGTTGTTGAGCAAAGCATGCTGCTTCATATGATTAAGTCCTACTTATTCAGTTCTGTTGATCTTTTGATGCTGGCAACAATGGCATTCATGATTTCAGCTGTCTTCCGGAATAGTTCATTGGCAATAGGGATCTCTATATTCCTATTATTCTCTGGAGAACTTGTTACCTCTCTAGTGGCAGCCAGGTTTGACTGGGCGAAATATATCCTTTTTGCGAATACGAATCTGATGGCTTATTTTGATGGAATGCCGGTAGTCGAGGGGATGACATTAGGATTCTCCGTTGCCGTATTGATCGTTTATTTTATCATCTTCCAAGCGCTCGCATTCACGGTGTTCTCGAAGCGTGATGTAGCTGCATAAAACGAAATCCCTGTCCATTTTAACTGGACAGGGATTTTATTTTACTTATTATTATTGATCTTATCATATACTGTAGAAATCGCCTGTTCGAACTTTCCTGTCTTTTTGGGCTTGTAATACTTTTTGTTTTTTAATTTATCAGGAAGATACTGCTGTTTGACCCATCCATTTTCATAATCATGAGGGTATTGATAATCAATGCCCCTGCCAAGCTCCTTGGCCCCTTTATAATGGGCGTCTTTCAGATGGATAGGCACTTCTCCGCTGCTGCCGGAACGTATGTCCATTAACGCCTCATCTATAGCCATGATGGCAGAATTCGATTTTGGGGAGAGGCAAAGTTCAATGACGACGTTTGCTAATGGGATGCGTGCTTCCGGGAATCCAATTTTCTCTGCTGTCTGGATGGCGGCTAACGTCCGCGGCCCGGCTTGGGGGCTTGCAAGACCGATATCTTCATAGGCGATGACTAATAGCCGTCTAGTAATGCTCGGGAGGTCGCCTGCTTCGATCAGCCTGCCGAGATAATGGAGGGCTGCATTGACATCACTGCCCCGAATGGACTTTTGAAAGCCGCTTAAGACATCATAATGGGCATCGCCGTCCTTATCGTGTGCAAGACTCTTCATTTGCAGACATTCTTCAGCGGTCTCCTCTGTGATGACGATCTCTCCATCTTTGTTTTCTTCTGTTGAAAGGACTGCCAGTTCCAATGCATTCAGTGCACTTCTTAGATCACCGCTGCTGGCCGTGGCAAAATGATGAAGGGCATCTTCTTCCATGACTAAAGGATATTTTCCTAGGCCCCTTTCTTCATCTTCCAATGCAGCAAGAAGGGCTTTTTCCATATCAGCCTGCTCCAGTGGCTTCAATTCGAATATCTGGCATCTGCTTCTGATGGCCGGATTGATGGCATGATAAGGATTGCTCGTAGTGGCGCCGATCATAGTTATCATCCCGTTTTCCAAATATGGGAGGAGAAAGTCCTGTTTGGCTTTATCAAGTCTGTGGACTTCATCAAGAAGCAGAATGACTTTCCCTGACATCTTGGCTTCCTGCGCCACGATCTCCATATCTTTTTTATTATTGGTCACAGCATTGAGCATCCTGAAGGCGTACTTTGTGCTTCCTGCTATGGCGCTGGCAATCGATGTTTTACCTATTCCAGGCGGTCCGTACAAAATCATGGAAGAAAGCTGCTTGGCATTAACCATCCGTCTGATGATCTTTCCTTCCCCCACCAGGTGCTCTTGTCCGACAATCTCATCAATATTTCTGGGGCGCATACGAAAGGCCAAAGGTTTAGTGGTCATGTGCATCTCTCCAAACTGATGTTCTAGTACAAGTATTGTAGCAAAGAGAAAGCTGGAATGCATCTGAAACAGGTTCTATGCTATAATGTCAAAAGTGAAAAAATGAAATCGGAAGTTCAAAAACTTGGAATAGAGGAATGCTATGGACAAAAGAAAAAGTATCATCGCAAGGTTTGGCTTCTTTATTGCCGGCCTTTTGATTATGTCGCTTGGGATTGTCTTTTTGATTCTTGCAGATCTTGGGGCGACTCCTTGGGATGTCCTCCATGTCGGGTTGTATGAACAGCTGGGCTTGACAATCGGCACCTGGTCCATATTGATCGGATGCATTGTCCTTCTTTCCTCTTCCATTCTATCAAGGAAAATTCCGAAAGTCGGAGCTTATTTGAATATGCTTCTCGTAGGTTTTTTCATTGATATATATATGCTGCTGCCGTTTATGAAAACACCGGACACATTGATGGGGAAAATCATCATGTTCCTTGTTGGCATGGTGGTCATGGCCTATGGCATGGGACTTTATATTGCAGCCGGCATCGGGGCTGGACCAAGGGACAGTTTGATGCTTGCCGTAAATGAACGTACGGGATGGAAGATTTCCCACGTACGAAGGACTATGGAAATAGTGGTGTTAGCCATTGGCTGGCAATTGGGCGGACCGGTATACTATGGGACGATTTTTTTTAGTCTGTCAATAGGTACTCTGGTGGGAATCGCATTGCCGCAATGTCAAAAAACGGTGGATTATTTGATGAAAAAGGCTGAGTCAGCCAAAAAAACAATATCAACAAATGAAATAGATAGAGGTGCAAAACTATGAAAATTTCTACTAAAGGCCGATATGGGCTGACCATTATGATCGAGCTTGCTAAAAGGCATGGTGAAGGCCCTACATCATTAAAAACGATTGCAGCGGCGCATGATTTATCGGAGCACTATCTTGAACAATTAGTGGCTCCATTGCGTAATGCGGGATTGGTAAAAAGTATCAGGGGGGCATACGGCGGCTATATTCTAGCAAAAGAGCCTTCCGAAATTTCATCAGGGGATATCATCCGTGTCCTTGAAGGGCCGATCAGCCCTGTTGAAGGAATCGAAGATGAGGAACCGGCTAAAAGGGAATTGTGGATCAGAATCAGAGATGCAGTGAAAGAAGTTTTGGATAATACAACAATTGAAGATTTGGCCCATCATACGAATGATGGCGAGTCCGATGCTTATATGTTTTATATTTAAGGTCATGTTGGATAACCTGCAGCCTTAGTTTTTTATCAATCAATTATTGGAGTGAAATGAATTGGAACGAATTTATCTCGACCATGCAGCTACATCTCCTGTGCATCCGCAAGTGGCTGAAAAAATGGTGAACCTGCTGAACGAACATTATGGAAATCCTTCCAGCATCCACTCATACGGAAGGGAAGCACGCCAGATCCTTGATGGTGCACGGACACTGCTGGCGAAGAGCATCAATGCTTCCTTTAATGAAATCATTTTCACCAGCGGAGGTACAGAAGCTGACAATATGGCAATCATCGGGGCTGCACATGCTGCGAAGGCTAAAGGGATGCATATCATTACTTCATCCATTGAGCATCATGCGGTGCTTCATGCCTGCCATGCTCTGGAATCAGAAGGATTCCATGTGACGTATCTGCCTGTTGACGAAAAAGGGCTCGTTGATCCGGAAGATGTTCGACAGGCATTGACGGACGAAACAACTGTCGTATCCATTATGTATGGGAACAATGAAGTAGGCACGATACAGCCGATTGCAGAGATTGCCAATGTTTTAAAAGAACATCAAGCAGTTTTTCATACAGATGCTGTACAAGCATATGGAATTGAAAACCTGGATGTAAAACAGCTTGGTGTGGATTTGTTATCCGTTTCATCCCATAAAATCAATGGGCCAAAAGGGATTGGATTTCTTTATGCAAGAGAAGGCGTCAAGCTCCAGCCGCGGATGCATGGAGGCGAGCAGGAGAAAAAGAGACGTGCAGGCACAGAAAATGTTTCTTCCATTGGAGCATTTGCAGAAGCTGTAAAAATAGCTGAAGAAACAAAGGAAGAACGAAGAGAGAAATACCGTGGTTACAAAAAGAAATTTATCGAAATCCTGAACCAACATGAAGTTGATTTTGAAGTGAACGGATTTCTTGATGAAGCTCTGCCCCATGTGCTAAACTTGAGCTTTGCCGGAACAGATGTGGAAGCAATGCTGGTGAATCTCGATCTATCCGGAGTTGCCGTATCCAGTGGATCTGCCTGCACGGCAGGTTCCATTGAGCCGTCCCACGTACTGGTGGCGATGTTCGGGAATGATTCGGAACGCTTAAGGAATTCAATCCGCTATAGTTTCGGCTTAAATAATACTGAAGAACAAATCGAAATGGCAGCTGAAAAAACAGCGGTCATCGTCAATAGATTGACAAAATAATAAAAGGAGGTGCGGAACATGAATAAAGCACCGAAAGATACGCGTGTCGTGGTCGGGATGTCAGGTGGAGTCGATTCCTCCGTTGCAGCTCTTTTATTAAAAGAGCAGGGCTATGATGTCATCGGCATTTTCATGAAAAACTGGGATGATACGGATGAATCCGGTGTCTGTACGGCAACAGAGGACTACGAAGACGTCATCCGAGTCTGCAACCAGATTGGGATCCCTTATTATGCAGTCAATTTTGAGCAGCAGTATTGGGATAAAGTATTCACGTATTTCCTTGATGAATATAAAGCGGGGCGCACGCCTAACCCGGATGTGATGTGCAATAAGGAAATCAAATTCAAAGCTTTCCTTGAGCATGCAATGAAGCTTGGAGCCGATTATCTGGCAACCGGCCATTATGCCCAGGTGGAATTCCGCGATGGAGAATACAAGATGCTGAGGGGGCTGGATGACAATAAGGATCAGACCTATTTCCTGAACCAGCTTTCACAGGAACAGCTCTCCAAAGTAATGTTCCCGATTGGCGGCATCGATAAAAAGAAAGTTCGCGAGATTGCGTCAGAAGCTGGGCTTGCAACAGCAGCCAAAAAAGACAGCACCGGAATCTGCTTCATAGGGGAAAGGAATTTTAAAGAATTCCTGGGAAATTATCTTCCTGCCCAACCTGGCAACATGGAAACGATGGACGGCAAAATCATGGGCAACCATGACGGGTTGATGTATTATACAATCGGCCAGAGGCATGGACTGGGCATTGGTGGTTCGGGCGATCCCTGGTTCGTCATCGGTAAAGATTTAGATCGCAATGTCCTTTATGTTGGACAAGGCTTTGATAATGATGCACTCTATTCTGAATCCATCATTGCTGCAAATGTCAGCTGGGTATCCAATGGAGCAAAACCGATGGAGTTTGCTTGTACGGCTAAATTCCGCTATCGTCAGCCGGACCAAAAAGTAACCGTTCAAATTCTTGAAGACACAACAGTGAAAGTCATATTCGATGAACCGGTTAGAGCGGTAACGCCTGGCCAAGCGGTGGTTTTCTATAAGGAAGACGAATGTCTCGGCGGAGGAACCATCGATCAAATCTTTAAACATAACAAAAAATTGACGTACGTCGGCTAAAGGAAGGACTGCTCTTTATAAAAAGAGCCAGTCCTTTTTTTGCCTTGATATACTGCCCATGAGGCGTTAAAACATGGATTTATGGTATACTTCACATAGAAGTTGAAAGCAATGAGGTGGATGATTTTATGGATAAAAATAAAGCAGGCATCGAGCATTTGGAAAAAGGTCAGTTTGAAGAGGCTATTGCCCTTTTTAATGAAGTGATTGAGGAAAATCCAAATGACGTGGTCGGATATATCAATTTTGGACATGTTTTATCAGCGGTGGGCGAAATGGAAAGAGCGGAAAAGTTCTATCTGAAGGCCATTGAAATAGATGAAAAAGCAGGGGCAGCCTACTATAGTCTGGGCAACCTTTATTATCAAGCGGAGAAATTGGAGCCGGCTATTAAAATGTATGAAAAAGCGATCAGCACCGGGCTGGAAAATAGCGATGCCTATTTCATGCTGGGTCTTTCATTCATGCAGGCTGAACAGTTCAAGCTGGCATTGCCATATTTGCAGAGGAGCACAGAGTTGAACAGCTCAGATGATGAGGCAAGATTTCAATTTGGCTTATGCCTGGCACAATTGGGCCTTTATGAAGAAGCGATCAGCGAGTTCCATCAAGTATTGGAGCTTGTCCCTGATCACACGGATGCCCTTTATAATTTAGGGGTTGCCGTTGCGGGACATGAAGATGATCCTGAAAAAGCCCTTGTTTATTTTGAAAAGGCGCTTGAAATCCAGCCGGATCACATGCTGGCAGGCTACGGGAAAAAAATGATGGAAAAAGCATTAGGGAACGATTGATTTTTTGTAAATGGAAAGGGGGGCAAAACCGATGAGCCGGCAAGGTCATATGGATTTATTTTCTGAGGATGAGAGATATATCAAAGGCCGCCATATCGTGACGATTTTCCACAATGAGCAGAACCTTTACTCTGTCGTAAGGATCCGTGTAGATGAAACAAACCTTCAGGACAGCGATAAAGAAGCTGTCATCACCGGCTATTTTCCAAGGATCCACGAAGAGGAAACCTATGTTTTTTATGGAGATGTAAAGGAGCATCCGAAGTTCGGCCCCCAATTCCATGTACAGCATTTTAAAAAAGTGATGCCCCAGACAAAAGAAGGGATCATCAATTATCTTTCCAGTGAACTTTTTAAAGGAATCGGTGCCAAGACAGCAGAAAAAATCGTTTCAGAGCTTGGTGAAAATGCGATCAGCAAAATATTGGAGCAGCCTTCCATATTGGATTCCATTCCTAAGCTCGCACCGGAAAAGGCAAAGATCATTTATGATACCCTGGTCGAGCATCAAGGGCTCGAACAGATCATGGTGGGCCTCAATACATACGGATTTGGACCGCAGCTTTCCATGAAAATCTATCAAGTCTACAAAGAAGATGCGTTGGAGATCATTGAAAAAAATCCTTATCAGCTGGTTGAGGATATAGAGGGAATCGGCTTCGGACGGGCGGATGAATTGGGAAGTAAAATCGGCATCCATGGCAGCCATCCTGACCGGATAAAAGCAGGCGTACTTTATGTTACGGAACAGCAATGCATCCAGGATGGACATGTGTATCTTGAAGCAAGGGATTTGCTGCAGAAAGTGAAATCATTGCTGGAAGAGAATCAGAACGTCGAAATTCCATTTGATGCTATTTCCAATGAAATTGTCCAGTTGAACGAAGAGAGTAAATTGATGATTGAGGAACAGCGGATCTACCTTCCCTCCCTTTATTTTTCTGAAAAAGGACTGGTGACAAGCATTCAAAGAATCCTTGCGCAGGATGAGTATAAAGATCAGTTTCCGCAGTCAGAGTTCCTGCTGGCGCTCGGGGAGTTGGAAGAGCGTCTGGGGGTCCAATATGCACCTTCTCAGAAAGAAGCCATAAGCCAGGCGCTGATGTCGCCGATGCTGCTTTTGACAGGCGGACCGGGTACCGGTAAAACGACAGTCATCAAAGGGATCGTAGAACTATATGCAGAACTTCATGGCTGTTCGCTGGATCCTAATCAATATAAGAAGGAGGAGCCGTTCCCTATCCTTCTTGCAGCCCCTACGGGAAGGGCTGCAAAGCGAATGACCGAATCGACCGGACTTCCTGCCGTGACTATCCATCGCTTGCTTGGGTGGAATGGGCAGGAGGGCTTCCAAGCAGATGATGAAAAGGAAATCGAGGGAAAGTTCTTAATCGTGGACGAAATGTCGATGGTCGATACTTGGCTTGCCCATCAGCTGTTCAAAGCTCTTCCGGAACATATTCAGGTAGTCATGGTGGGAGATGAAGATCAGCTGCCTTCTGTCGGTCCGGGGCAAGTGTTGAAAGACCTGTTGGCTTCCAAGGTAATTCCGACAGTCAGGCTCACTGATATTTACAGGCAGGCTGAGGGCTCCTCGATCATTGAATTGGCTCATGAGATTAAAAACGGTCATGTCCCCGCAGATGTAAGAAAGCAGCAGCCTGACCGCTCATTTATTGCCTGTAGTTCAGGACAGATCGCACAAGTGGTTGAAAAAGTCGTGCAAAATGCCGTAACAAAAGGCTTTACAGCCAAGGACATTCAAGTCTTGGCTCCTATGTACCGTGGGCCGGCTGGGATTGACAGCTTGAACGCATTATTGCAGGAGATATTAAATGGAAACGAAAAGGCTGCAAGGAAGGAACTTTCATATGGGAATGTAAAGTTTCGAATCGGGGATAAAGTCCTGCAGCTCGTCAATCAGCCTGAGAAAAATGTTTTTAATGGTGATATAGGGGAGATCATTTCCATATTCACTTCAAAAGAAAATGTAGAGAAGCAAGAGATGATCATTGTTTCTTATGAGGGGATTGAAGTGACCTATACAAAGCAGGAGATGAATCAAATCACTCATGCATACTGCTGCTCGATCCATAAGTCTCAAGGGAGCGAATTTCCCATCGTCATCTTGCCGGTTGTCAAAAGCTATTACCGAATGCTGAGAAGGAACCTTTTATATACCGCCATTACAAGGAGCAAGAAGTTCTTGATATTATTGGGCGAAGAGGATGCGTTCCGGATTGGAGTCGAACGGGAAGATGACCAAAAACGGAGGACAACCCTATGCCGTCGTTTAAAAGCAGCTGATACGGAAGAAGTCCAATCCGTTGATAAAAGTGAAGAACCCCAAACCCTTACAGAAGCAAATATCCATCAGATCAATCCAATGATAGGGATGGAAGACATCTCCCCTTATGACTTTATGTGAAAAGCAGTACAATTGATATTCTTCGATAAGAGGACCTTTGGTGGTCTTCTTTTTTTGAACTCAATTTATATGTTAACTTTTAATCTAAATGTGTTGACATATATTTATGATTGGGGATATTCTAAAGAGGAAGAACATTTGACATGGGGGATACATATGAACAGAAAACTAAAACCAATTGATTTAACATTAGCAGCAATGTTTGTAGCCTTAATGGCAATCGGAGCGAATATTACGACAATGGTTCCATTCATGGTAGTCGGCGGGGTTCCCATCACACTTCAGACGTTTTTTGCCATTTTGGCAGGAGCTATCCTTGGAAGCCGCCTTGGAGCAATAGCCATGATTGTCTATGCATTGGTGGGACTTGCAGGGGTGCCAGTCTTCGCGCAGTTCAGCGGAGGATTTTCAAACGTTCTAAGCCCGACATTTGGATTTATCATATCTTATATCATGACCGCTTATGCAACAGGTAAAATCATCGAAAAGAAGAGATCAGTCCCTGTATACATCACTGCAGCACTGATCGGTATGGTCATCAACTATCTATTCGGAACAAACTGGATGTATGGGGCCTATAAGCTTTGGGCAGCAGCTCCAGATGGTTTCACATACAAAATGGCTTGGGCGTGGATGATGGTTCCACTGCCAAAAGATATCATTCTTTCCGTTTTGGCAGGATTGATGGCACATAGGCTTGATAAAACGCTAATGTCCAGAAGCTCCTATAGAAATCTTAAGAAATCAGCTTAATCATAAGCGGGGAAATCAGTGTGAAAATGATTTCCCTGCTTTTTTTATTAATACTTATTGGAAAAGTCTGTTCCTTTTAAAACCTTGCACAGCGGGAACAATAGAAATGTTCGGAAGGTGGGGATACTTTTGCGAACATTTTCGTTGATCAACGGACTCGCTGTTTTTTTAAAGAACGGCGAAGAAGCAGGCTGTGTCTGCGATATCTACATTTCTGAACAAGGGCGTGTAACCGGTATTGCAATGAAAGCAAAGGGCCTGTTTCCGAAAAAATATAGATTGCCGATTGAATCGGTCATCGCTATCGGCCCTGATGGAATTCTGATTGACAGCAAAGAGCATTTGCAAAGAGGGCATGAAGAAGATGGGGAATACACCCTCCTTCATCATCAGCCTCTCCTCGGGAGGAAGACCTTGTCGATGGAAGGCGAATGCCTAGGGGAACTGGAAGATGTATACTTCCTGGAAAAATTGGGCACAATCGTAGGGTACGAGCTTACAGATGGTTTCTTTGCTGACATCATAGAAGGAAAAAGGGTCATTTCGACACCTGTCCCGCCATTAATAGGAAAAGATGCCATCATCGTCTCGACAGATTACATGCGAGGTGGCTTGCCCTATGATGAAATGTCCAAATTGCCAGAGCAAGGACTTGGGGAAAATCGGTATTAATCAATATTATTGCTGGAATTGCTTCATTGAGCTTTCAATTGCAAAAGGACTCATCCATACTCATCAAGTAGAAGAGGATGGGACGTTAAGTTCATTGGATGATCTGTTTGCCGAAGATGAACGCCAATTAAGTTAAATTCATCTATAGAAAGAGGTGATTGTTTTGAATAAAACGATGACCTCACTCATCGGGTTTGGCGCCGGTATTGCTGCTGCTGTATATTCTCAGAGGCAAAACGTAATGGGCGGCAGACAGTGGAAGAAAATGAGAAAAAGAATGATGAAGACATTCAGATAAGAGTGGAAGGGATAGTGAATTATTCACTGTCCCTTTTTTGAATGAAAATTGAGGGAATTGGAAAACTGAGTGGTAGGGAGGGAAGTAATGTGTCTTCTGGAATCGGGAAATGGATTCAACGATTAACATTTATTCTGCTCGTTTTGCTGCTCTTATACGTCATCTATCTTCTAAAAGGGGTCTGGCTTCCGGTATGGCATATTCTCTTTCTTACTTTCATTCCCTTCTTTATCGGAGGGTTCATTGCCTATCTCCTGCACCCCATCATTGAAAGAATACACAGTGCCGGCATTCATAGAGGAATAGCGATCTTGCTGATTTACTGTATTTTCTTTGGGGCAGTCGGTTATGGGCTTTATAAAGGCGTTCCTCTTTTGATCGTTCAAGTCAAAGAACTATCTGATAACATCCCGATGTTTGCAGATCAATACAAACATTGGAATGCTCACCTCCAGAACTCCACATCCCGCTGGCCTGACGGGGTGCAGCAGCAAATAAATGAGCAGATGCAGGCGTTTGAGCAGTGGACCAAGGATTTCCTGGGCTATGTCGTGGACATGCTGCTCAAAATCATCAATATGTTGTTCATTTTAGCGGTTATTCCGTTCATATCTTTTTACTTCCTGAAAGATATCAATAAAGTAAAAAGAATGTGCTGGTATTTGACCCCGAGGAAATGGCGGAAGCAAGGAATACGTTTTCTAAGGGATGTGAATGAATCTCTTGGAGGGTACATCCGGGGGCAATTCATCGTTTGCCTTGCAATAGGTGCCATTTCCACGGCTGTATTATGGTTTCTCGGCATCCATTACCCCGTTTTGCTAGGTATTGTCATTGGAATCACCAATGTCATTCCGTACTTTGGCCCTGTCATAGGTGCAATACCTGCATTGCTCATTGCAGCATCGGTTTCCATCAGATCGGTGATTTATGTTGTCATCTTGATCGTTGTTCTCCAATTCATCGAGGGGAATATTCTATCACCGTTAATCGTAGGAAAAAGCCTTCACATGCATCCTTTATTCATCATAGCCGCCCTGGTTATCGGAGGAGAGGCAGCAGGTGTCATTGGGATGCTTTTGGCAGTTCCCGTCCTTGCAGTATTGAAAGTAGCCCTTATCCATGCAAAAACACATTTTCCCAAATCTTCTTCGAGTGAGAATTGACAAAAGGTGTTTAACTTTCTATAATTCGACATAGATACATAAAGAAGAAAACATAGATGGATCGAGTATGCTATAGCCCACTTAGCTTTATGGCGCCAGAGAGGAATTCCCAAGGCTGAAAGGAATTCCAGGTGAAGAATAGCAGAACGCTAGTCCGGAGTACAGCTAATCACTGTCGTTCACCGCGTTAAGGTTTGAAAGAGATGGATGCAAAGAAGGAAAACGCATCCGAATCAGGGTGGTACCGCGAGTGCTCTCGTCCCTGCCATAGGGATGGGGGCTTTTTGTGTTTTCAAAAAATGATTTCAATCATATTGGAGGGAAAAGAATGAAGAATTTAACAGGCGCACAAATCAGAAGAATGTTTTTAGATTTCTTTGAAGAAAAAGGACATCGTATCGAACCAAGTGCTTCGCTGGTGCCTCACGAGGATCCATCCTTGCTTTGGATCAATTCAGGTGTAGCAACATTGAAAAAATATTTTGATGGACGGGTAGTACCTGAGAACCCGAGAATTGTTAACGCACAAAAATCCATCCGTACAAATGACATTGAGAACGTTGGGAAGACTGCCCGCCACCATACTTTCTTTGAAATGCTCGGGAACTTCTCCATCGGCGATTATTTTAAAGAAGAATCGATGGTTTGGGCTTGGGAATTCCTTACAAGCAAGGATTGGATCGGCTTTGACCCTGAAAAGCTTTCTGTCACCATCCATCCTGAAGATCATGAAGCGTATGACCTATGGAAAGAAAAAATCGGCATTCCGGAAGAGAGAATCATTCGACTTGAAGGAAACTTCTGGGACATCGGTGAAGGACCAAGCGGACCAAATACCGAGATTTTCTATGACAGGGGACCTGAATATGGCGATGACCCTGCAGATCCGGAGCTTTATCCAGGAGGGGAAAACGAGCGCTATTTAGAAATATGGAACCTTGTATTTTCACAGTTCAATCACAATCCAGATGGCACGTACACTCCACTTCCTAAGAAAAATATCGATACTGGAATGGGTCTTGAAAGGATGGCTTGCGTTGTCCAAAACGTCCCAACGAACTTCGATACCGACCTTTTCATGCCGATCATCAAAGCAACTGAAAAAATCTCAGGCAAATCATATGGAACGTCTAAAGAACAAGATGAAGCATTCAAAGTCATTGCGGACCATATCAGAACCGTATCATTTGCAGTCGGCGACGGAGCGCTTCCTTCCAATGAAGGCAGGGGCTATGTACTAAGAAGGCTTTTGCGCCGTGCAGTAAGGTACGCAAAGCAAATCGGCATCAATCGTCCATTCATGTTTGAACTTGTTCCGGTTGTATCTGAAATCATGGTGGATTTCTACCCGCAGGTAAAAGAAAAAATCGATTTCATCCAAAAAGTCGTGAAAAACGAAGAAGATCGTTTCCACGAAACATTGAATGAAGGATTGGCTATCCTATCTTCAGTCATCCAAAAAGCAAAATCTGAAGGATCGGATACAATCAACGGTGCGGATGTGTTCCGTCTATATGATACCTATGGATTCCCGGTTGAATTGACTGAAGAATACGCAGAAGAAGAAAACATGAAAGTGGACCACGCCGGATTTGAAAATGAAATGGAAAAGCAGCGTGAACGCGCACGCTCTGCAAGGCAGGATGTCGATTCCATGCAGGTTCAAGGCGGAGTCATCGGTGATGTGAAGACAGAAAGCAAGTTTGTCGGCTATGATGTTCTTCAAACTCCTGCAAATGTGGCTGTCCTTTTGAAGAATGGGGAATTTGCTGAGAGTGCTGATGCAGGAGAGGACATTCAATTCATCCTCAATGAAACACCATTTTATGCTGAAAGCGGCGGTCAGATTGCTGATAAAGGGCTTCTTCTCGGAGACGGTTTCAGAGTAGAAGTGAAAGATGTCCAAAAGGCACCAAATGGACAAAACCTTCATAACGCTAAAGTCGTTGAAGGAACACTGATCAGCGGAGCTTCTGTTACGGCTATAGTGGACGAAGCTTCTAGAAGCAAAGTGATTAAAAACCATACGGCAACCCACTTGCTGCACCAAGCCTTGAAAGATGTACTTGGAACACATGTAAACCAGGCAGGTTCATTAGTTGAACCTTCCAGACTGCGATTTGACTTCTCCCATTTCGGGCAGATTAAAGAAGAAGAGTTGAAGGAAATCGAAAGAATCGTCAATGAGAAAATCTGGGCAAGCATCCCTGTGAAAATCGAAAACAAAGGGATTGCGGAAGCAAAAGAAATGGGAGCAATGGCATTGTTCGGCGAGAAGTATGGGGATATCGTACGCGTCGTTTCTGTAGGGGACTACAGCATTGAGCTTTGCGGAGGATGCCATGTTTCAAATACATCCGTGATCGGATTGTTTAAAATTGTATCCGAGAGTGGAATTGGTGCAGGTACAAGAAGGATTGAAGCAGTCACTGGAGAATGGGCTTATAAACAAATGAATGAAGGTCTTCAGCTTCTTGGAGAAGTGGCTTCCAAATTAAAAACAAATCAAAAGGATGCCTTGAACAGGATTGACAGCCTGTTGGCTGAGCTCAAGGAAGTCCAAAGAGAAAATGAATCATTATCTGCAAAGCTGTCCAACATCGAAGCAGGAAGCCTCTTAGATCAAGTGAAAGATATCGATGGGGTGAAAGTCCTTGCGAGCAAGGTCAATGCTTCTGACATGAATAACCTTCGCACGATGGCTGATGAATTAAAGCAGAAAATCGGTTCAGGCATCATCCTGCTGGGTGCTGTAAGTGAAGGGAAAGTGAACTTCATCGCAGGTGTCACAGAGGATCTTGTTAAGAAAGGCTACCATGCAGGAAAATTGGTGAAAGAAGTAGCATCCATTTGCGGAGGCGGCGGTGGCGGCCGACCGGATATGGCTCAAGCTGGAGGAAAAGACCCGCAAAAAATCGAAGCAGCTATTCAATATGCAGAAGAATGGATTAAATCCGTTTGATTCCTATTGAAAGTGGTGTACAATGGTAGGTAACGATTGACAATTTGACTTGGCTTAAGGACAAGCATATAGTGAGGTGCAGAAAATGAGCTCATTTGACAAAACGATGCGTTTTAATTTTCCTGAAGAACCGATTGAACATGATGTAAAAGAAGTCTTGTTTCAAGTGTATGAAGCGCTGCAGGAAAAGGGCTATAATCCAATCAATCAAATAGTGGGCTACCTTTTATCAGGGGATCCGGCTTATATTCCACGTCACAACGATGCGCGTAACATCATTCGCCGCTTGGAGCGCGATGAAATGATCGAAGAACTGGTTAAGTCGTATTTACATCAGCACAAAGAGGGATGACATGAGAGTAATGGGACTTGACGTCGGCTCTAAGACAGTCGGTGTGGCAATGAGCGATGCCTTGGGATGGACTGCCCAGGGCATCGAGACTATCGCTATCAACGAAGAAGAGAAACAATTTGGATTAGACCGTGTCAAAGAATTGATAAATGAACACGAAGTAAGTAAGATTGTTGTAGGCTTCCCGAAAAATATGAACAATACAGTGGGGCCTCGTGGTGAAGCGTCGATAGCCTATGCTGAAATGCTAAAAGAAGCGTTCGGCCTGCCTGTTGTATTATGGGATGAAAGGCTGACAACCATGGCAGCCGAGAGAGTTTTGCTCGAGGCCGATGTGAGCCGCAAGAAAAGGAAAAAAGTGATTGATAAGATGGCTGCCTCCATGATCCTGCAAGGATTCCTGGACAGTCAAAAATAATGAGGTGACTAATAATGGAACACGGCGAAAAAAATATTACAGTAATTGATGAAAACGGAAATGAAATGCTTTGCGAAGTATTATTTACATTTGATTCCGATGAATTCGGAAAATCCTATGTCCTTTACTATCCAGTAGGTGCAGAAGAAGACGACGAAGATGAAATCGAAATCCATGCTTCTGCCTTCGTACCTGGTGAAGAAGGAGAAGACGGTGAATTAAAGCCGATCGAAACAGAAGAAGAGTGGGATATGATCGAAGAAATGCTCGGAACATTCCTCGACGAAGAAGAGGGCGAGCAAGAGTAAGACTATAATTAAAAGAAGACCTGCATGGTTCCTCATGCAGGTCTTTTTTCTTGGAAACAACTTTTCATCTAAAAAAGAAAATTTTTCCTAAATACTTTGAATAATTGTTGCAGATTAAAGAGAAAAATGTAGTATAATGAACATCGGTGCCGTTAATTTTGTCGATAATGTCCCACTTTTGTTCTAAAGGGGGAAAACCATGGATAAAGATCAATTCAATTCTAATCGAGATGGAAAAAATATCATTCATAATAAAATGATTGAAAGACAAAGTGAAGCCAGAACGATCAGAAGAATCGTCCTAATCATCTGTCTAGCATTAATTCTGATCATAGGCGGTGTCGGACTTGGCGGCTATCTATACGTCAAATCGGCAATGGGACCTGTGAATCCTCAGAATAAGACACCGAAGACCATTGAAGTGCCGATAGGTTCCAGCGTCTCCTCAATCGGAAAGATTTTGGAGAAAAACGGCATAATCAAAAATGCGACAGTATTTAAATACTATGTGAAACTCAATAATGAATCCGGATTCCAGGCAGGGAGCTACGATCTTACTTCCGCCATGTCACTGAAGGAAATCGTCACGAGCCTGAAAACAGGGAAAGTACTGAAAAAAGCAGCAATGAAAATTACTGTTCCTGAAGGATTGCAAATTGACCAAATCGCTGACATTATCGCAAAAAAAACAGGAACGACTAAGCCTGAAGTCATGAAGAAATTAGATGATCAGGCGTATATTAAAAAACTGATGAAAGAACATCCAGACCTGCTTACGAAAGATATCCTCGCTAAGGATATCAAGCATCCGCTGGAAGGATATCTATATCCAGCCACCTATTCATTCTACGAAAAGAAGACATCCGTAGATGATGTAATCGACACAATGCTTGATAAAACGGAATCTGTTCTTGGCCAATATCAGGATGAGATGGAGAAGAAAAAACTATCCGTCCATAAAGTGTTGACGATGGCCTCGTTGATTGAGGAAGAAGCAACTGCTAAAGCAGACAGGCATAAAATCTCCAGTGTCTTTTATAATCGGATAGATGAAGGAATGCCTTTGCAGACCGATCCGACTGTCTTATACGCCTTGGGTGAACATAAAGGCAGGGTCTATTATAAAGACTTGGAAATTGATTCGCCATATAATACGTATAAGAATTCAGGGCTTCCGCCAGGTCCGATTGCCAGTTCAGGAGACACGTCTATTGAAGCAGCATTGAACCCGGAAAAGACTGATTATCTGTACTTCTTAGCAGCTTCTAAGACCGGGGAATTCTACTACTCCAAAACACTTGAAGAACACAACCAGAAAAAAGCAAAATACATTACCAGTAATAACTAAATCATTATGATTTTGGAGGGAAAGATCCATTAGCTTTCCTTCCTTTTTTATGTTAAAATAATACAAGTTATTTTGTCGAAAACTGCTGGAATGAACATTCCGAAGTATATCGGGCGTCGACTTTATTGGAAATAATGACAGGACAGAATGTAGAAAGCTGTATCCTATGGCTTTCTTCTTTTCATGTACACATTCATTTCCAGACGCTCTTTTTTCGTGACCTCAGCATTACAGTGTGATGCCTGAAAGGAGAAATTTTACTTGAACGAAATAGTGAATGAATATATTGAATCCATGATTCCGGATCGCACGGATCTATTCCATGAGATGGAAAGATTTGCAGAGGCAAATAACGTACCGATTATGGAATTGGCCGGGATCGAAGCTTTACTGCAGATCCTTCGCATCCAAAAGCCGAAAAGGATTCTCGAAATCGGGACTGCCATTGGCTATTCAGCATTAAGGATGGCGCATGCTCTGCCTGAAGCGAGCATTGTCACAATTGAAAGAGATCCAGAAAGGTTTCAAACTGCAAAAGAATATATTGCAAGAATCGGCTATTCTGACAGAGTGATTGTACTTGAAGGAGACGCTCTCGACTTAGCTTCTTGCACGAATACGATGGGGCCGTTTGATGCGATTTTTATTGATGCCGCAAAAGGCCAGTATACGAAATTCTTCGAAATGTATTCTGAACAATTGGCAGATGCCGGATGCGTTTATACAGATAATGTTCTATTCAAGGGATTGGTTGCTGAAAAGGAAATCGAAAACAAGCGAATCCGAAACCTTGTCGCAAAAATCAAACGCTACAATGAATGGCTGATGACGAATCCTGACTATTTGACTTCCATTATGCCGGTTGGCGATGGGTTGGCTGTAAGTATTAGAAGAGGTGAGGAAAATGAAAAGGCCTGAGCTGTTGGTCACTCCTGCTAGTGTAGAAAATATGAAAGATTTAATCGAAGCTGGAGCCGACGCTTTTGTCATCGGGGAACAAAGATATGGTCTCAGACTTGCTGGTGAATTCACTCGCAATGATGTCGAAGAGGCTGTGAAGATTGCTCATGATAAAGGGAAAAAAGTATATGTGGCAATGAACGCCATTTTCCACAACGATATAGTAGAAGAACTGAATGATTACATCGGTTTCCTTCGTGATCAACATGTAGATTCAATCATTTTCGGAGATCCGGCTGTATTGATGGCTGTAAGGGAAACCGCACCGGAAATGCGTCTCCACTGGAATACGGAAACTACTGCCACCAACTGGTATACTTGCAATTACTGGGGCAGAAGAGGAGCGAAAAGAGCTGTACTGGCTCGGGAGTTGAGTATGGATGCGATTATTGAAATTAAGGAAAATGCGGATGTAGAGATTGAAGTACAGGTTCATGGCATGACTTGTATGTTCCAATCGAAGCGCTCACTCATAGGAAACTATTATGAATACCGCGGTGAAGCGATGAAGGTTGAAAACCGTCATGAGGCAGCGGGGATGCTTTTGTATGATAAAGAACGTGATAATAAGTATCCGATATTTGAAGACGAGAATGGAACGCACATCATGAGTCCAAATGACATGTGCATCATTGATGAACTGCAGGAAATGATGGAAGCAGGAATTGATTCGTTTAAAATTGACGGGGTGCTGCATTCCCCGGAATATATTGTCGAAGTGACGAGACTTTATAGAAAAGCAATTGACCTGGTGTCCGAAGATCCTGAAGAATATGAAGATGTCAAAGACAGCCTGCTGGAGAAAATCGAACAGCTGCAGCCAAAGACGAGGCCGCTTGATACGGGGTTCTTCTTCAAAGAAACTGTTTATTGATTAACAACCTTTTATCATCGTCCGGGAATGGTTTCGGATCCTATATGCAAGAGCTGTTAAGGAGGAATATGAAATGTCTGCCGTGATGCAGGATAAGATTTCAAAGATAATAGATGGCAAACGGGTAATCGTTAAGAAACCGGAGCTGCTGGCGCCAGCAGGGAATTTGGAAAAGCTTAAGATCGCCGTTCACTACGGGGCAGATGCCGTTTATATCGGCGGACAGGAATTTGGTCTTCGTTCCAATGCCGGAAACTTCACCCTTCAGGAAATGAAGGAAGGAGTTGAATTTGCCAAGCAATACGGTGCCAAGATCTATGTCACGACAAATATATATGCACATAACGAAAATATGGATGGACTTGAGGAGTATTTGACTGGGCTGCAGGATGCAGGGGTTGCGGGCATCATCGTAGCAGATCCTCTTATCATTGAAACATGCAGGAGAGTCGCCCCCAATGTCGAGGTGCATCTAAGCACCCAGCAGTCCCTTACTAACTGGAAGGCAGTGCAGTTCTGGAAGGAAGAAGGGCTTGACCGCGTAGTTCTTGCACGGGAAACGAGCGGGGATGAGATCAAGGAAATGAAAGAAAAGGTGGATATAGAAATTGAAACCTTCATCCATGGTGCAATGTGCATTGCCTATTCAGGGCGCTGTACACTAAGCAATCACATGACTGCCCGTGACTCCAACAGGGGAGGCTGCTGCCAGTCATGCCGCTGGGACTACGACCTTTTCCAAGTGGAAGGCGACGATGAAAAGCCTTTATTCAGCGAGAAGGATGCACCTTTTGCCATGAGTCCGAAAGATTTGAAGCTGGTCGAGTCCATTCCGAGAATGATTGAGCTTGGCATCGACAGTTTAAAGATTGAGGGGAGAATGAAATCCATTCACTATGTGGCAACAGTTGTAAGCGTCTATCGTAAAGTCATTGATGCATACTGTGCGGATCCGGAGAATTTTGTAATCAAACAGGAATGGCTTGAAGAACTGGACAAGTGTGCCAATCGTGAAACGGCGCCAGCATTTTTTGAAGGCGTTCCTGGCTTCCAGGAGCAGATGTTTGGCGAACATGGAAAGAAGACCAAAACAGATTTTGCAGGTCTGGTGATTCATTATGATGAAGAGACCCGAATAGTCACCCTTCAGCAGCGGAACTTTTTCAAACCAGGGGATGAGATTGAATTTTTTGGTCCTGAAATTGAGAATTTCAAACAGATTGTCGGGAAAGTTTGGGATAAAAAAGGAAATGAGCTTGAAGCAGCTAGGCACCCTCTTCAAATTGTGAAATTTAAAGCGGATAAGCCGTTATTTCCAAATAACATGATGCGGAAGGAGAATATTTAAAAATGAACCGTAACAAACCTATCGTTATTGGAGTAGCCGGCGGATCTGGCTCTGGTAAAACAAGTGTCACAAAAGCGATCTACGAACACTTTACAGGACACTCCATTCTTATGATCGAACAGGACTACTATTACAAGGACCAATCCGAACTTCCTTTTGAGGAGAGGTTGAAGACCAACTATGATCATCCACTTGCATTCGATAATGATCTATTGATTGAACATTTAAAGAGCCTCTTGAACTATGAAGCTGTAGAGAAGCCAGTTTATGATTATACGATTCATACTCGTTCGGATGAAACGATTACAGTTGAACCAAAAGATGTTATCATTATTGAGGGAATTTTAGTATTAGAAGATGAAAGATTGCGCAACTTAATGGATATTAAGCTATATGTGGATACGGATGCCGATCTCCGCATCATCAGACGCATGCTGCGGGACATCAAAGAGCGTGGCCGCACAATGGATTCTGTCATTGACCAATACATCAATGTAGTCCGTCCGATGCATAATCAATTCATAGAACCGACGAAGCGCTATGCTGATATCATCATTCCAGAAGGCGGGCATAACCATGTCGCCATTGACTTGATGGTAACAAAAATTCAAACAATTCTTGAACTAAAGTCATTTTTGTAATACGATAGCATAGATAAAAATATTGAAGTAAATGTATCATTTACTGAACATGCGCGCCCTGATACAGGACGCGCTCTGATTTATCCCAATGAAATACTACTACATAATGGAACCGAATAACGGGGGTTTCTTAATTTAAGAAGGAGTGAATCGTTTTGAGTACAGAAAAAGTATTTCCAATGACTAAAGAAGGTAAAGAGAAATTAGAACAGGAATTGGAGCACTTAAAATCCGTAAAAAGAAAAGAAGTTGTAGAACGCATCAAGATTGCACGCAGCTTCGGCGACCTTTCCGAGAACTCTGAATATGATTCAGCGAAAGAGGAGCAGGCATTTGTAGAAGGACGGATCACAACTTTAGAGAATATGATCCGAAACGCTAAAATCATCCAAGAAGATGAAATGGGCACAGGTATTGTTTCTTTAGGTAAATCGGTGACTTTCGTTGAACTTCCTGATGGAGAGGAAGAAACATATACAATCGTCGGCAGCGCAGAAGCCGATCCTTTCGAAGGAAAGATCTCGAATGATTCCCCAATTGCGAAAAGCCTTCTCGGCCATAAAGTCGATGACCAGGTAACAGTACAGACACCGGGCGGAGAAATGTCCGTACGCATCACAAACATTAAATAATTTTAGAGAAATGTCCAGGCCGCACTATGGCCTGGGCTTTTTTTGTCTTTTAGGGAATGATTAAGATATTTCGTCTTATGCTTGTCGAGGCAGACCAAGGGGCTTCTGCCTTTGTTCATGACTATTTTTCGCATGAATCGTCAAAAATGGTGTTGAGGTGGTTTTGTGCGGAAGAAAAGAATTTATGGTTTGGGGATTTTAATATTTATAGGGTTGGCTATTTTGACGTGGAGATTGTCCTCCATTCAATTATTTAATACAGAGAATTTTTCGAAGCATCATATCAACTTGATTGAATCTTCCGTGTCGCAAAGGACAGAGGAACTTGAAATCAATGACGGCAGGGGGCAGTTCCTCGATAGGGCAGGGAATCCACTGACCTTTACGGAGAAGCCTGTCGCAGTCGTTTTTCCTTTCTTAAAAAAGACGGAATGGGATAAAGCAAAGGTAGCGGCTATTTTGCATATTTCTTCCCAGCAACTTGAGGAGGAAGTTCAAAAAGCATCGAAGCCAATGGTGCTTGGAGGAAAAAATCCGATCCTACTTGACAGCGGCCAGGAAGACCGCATCAATTCATTGGAAATTCCCGGTCTATTTGCAATTAAGAAATCATTCTCCGTGAACACACATATTGCTGAGGATTTATTAGGTTTTACCGCAAAGAACGACAAGCTCTATAAACGTAAATATCCCGATCTAAAAGATATCGATATCCCTCCGATAGGTGTAGAAGGACTTCAAAAGACATTTGATGAATTCCTTCTTCCGGATGGAGCATCAAAGCTGGTGTATCATGTTGATGGAGAAGGGCAGCCCCTATTCGGCAACAAAGTGAAATATGTAGAACCGGCCAATCCCTTTTATCCTGTCTATATCAAAACCACTCTTGATCAAGAGATTCAAAAAGGAATAGAAGACATTCTGAAAGAACAAGGAATGAAAAAAGGCGGGGCGGTGCTTCTGGATATCAAGTCGGGGGATGTCCTTGCCATGGCATCCCTTCCTGACCGCACCCAAAAAGATCCATATAAAAATGATGGATCCGACAATTATATATTAAAACAAGAAACTCCAGGTTCAGTTTTTAAAACGGTCATTGCCGCTGCTGCCATTGAAAAAGGCGTGGCAGATGATAAAGAAGTCTTCGAGTGCAGTACGGACTTATACGGGAAGGAAGCATCAAGGGAGCTTGGAAAGCTGGATTTTAATGAAAGCTTTTCCCAAAGCTGCAACCGCACGTTTGGAGAGACGGCAAAGAAACTGATGGAACAAGACACGGATGTGATCGAATCATACGCACAAAAACTGGGCCTCACAGGAGGAGCAGGATGGAATGGCGACCTGTACCATATGACTGGATTTCGCCAATTTGAAGAAGATAAAGGGACCATTTTCATCAGTAGTGAAAACAAGAAGGACCCAAATTTCATTGCCCAAACCGGGATCGGCCAGAAGGATGTCAGCGTCACTCCTTTGGCGGTGGCCAATATGATGGCAACGATTGCACGCGGAGGGGAGAAGAAAATGATCCGTGCCGTATCAGAAATTGACTATCAGAATGGGACAGTCATGTTTGAATTTCCGGAGAAGGATCTTGCTGGAAGTACAATTTCCCCATATACAGCCATCAAGCTGCAAAGGCTTTTAAGGCTCGTTGTTACTGGAGAGAATGGAACCGGCAGGTCACTAAATGGCCTCCCTTATGAAGTGGCAGGAAAATCAGGGACGGCACAGACTGGCAAAGGGGATTTATATAATAAGTGGTTTGCAGGATATTTCCCTTTTGAAAAGCCAAGATATGCATTGGCTGTTGTAAACTTGGATGTGCCTGATGCAGAAGGAGCCGTAAATCCTATGTTTGCTGATATTGTCCAGTTTCTCTATGAAAAAGATCAACAAACAGGAAAAGAGGCACTGCTAAAGCAATAGAAAATATGATATATTCCTTCATGTTGATGAAAAGTCATGGTATGATAATGGCAATGAAATGGAGGGACAGATATGCCGAAGGATTACAATTCATTTGGCGGTTCACGCTCTTCCCAAAGAGCCAAGCGCCGCAAAACAAATATTATATTAAATTCATTGATCATCATTGTGATCGTTTTAATTTTGGTGGTAGGAGGCAAGATTTTCTTAGGCGGAAAAGATCCGGTTAAGGAGCAAGGGGCATCTCAGCATGAACCCAAAACAACAGAGCCATCAGGATCTAAATCGGATAACTCCAGTCAGAATAACTCCGAAGAAGCAAATGATGATCAATCAAATACAGATGAATCAGGAGATCAGAATACTGATTCCTCTGATAAAAATAGCCAGCAGGATACCCAGGAAGAACAGCCTGCAGCTGACCTTGGGAAAGCGAATGAGGTCCCTGATGACAGCAATGACCCAAACGTATCCAAGACTTATGAAAATCCAGACTGGAGTCCAGTAGGTACCAGCCAGTCAGGTGAACATGTTTCATCCTATGATGAAGGGACCCCCGATTGGAATGAGAAAGTCAAAGCCCTTTCTTACGCAACTGGGATACCTCAGGACAATATGACCGTTTGGTTCATTGGAAACGGAGGAAGCCCCGATTCTTCTGTCGGGACTGTCGCTTCTAAAGACCAGACCCAAAAATACCGAGTATTCCTTCAGTGGGTGGACGGCGAAGGCTGGAAGCCAACGAAGGTACAGGAACTCAAATCTCTTCAGTAAGAAAAGCGGAGCCGGCTGTCCAGAGGCGCCGAGGTTGGACTGAAGCACCACGAGATAAAGGAAACACGGTGAACGAAGTGAACCGATGTTGACTTATCGTAAGTGTGCTGAAGGAAACCTCCCAGCCTCTAGCCGGCGGAGCTGGACAATAGAAAAGCGGAGGCGCCCCGCTAAGCCCCGACCAGCATAAGACGGAACTGGAAGGAAATCCTGATTTCCGTAGAGGTACGGCTTATGACTCGAGGCGCTGGAGCTGGACATGCAGAACAAAAAGGATGAACCCATTTTTAAAGGGATTCATCCTTTTTTTAGTTTATAGTGGACGACAGCAGAATAATGCTTCTTCCCGTCAGCATCAAATTGCACGCTATGGGATACATGATGCACACTAAGCAGGATTGCTTTATTCTGTTCAATTTTTTCGTTGACCATCTGTTCGAGGCCTTTTAAGCTTGACGCTTCATAAAACTCAACTTTATCCTCAATCATATCAAATTGAATATTCATACCCTTCACTCCTCTATGCTACATTTTAGCCTGTCATACATGATGTTTTCAAGATACAATTCTGTTGATTGAAATGTGGGATTATGTTAGAGTAAGAACAGTTTTTAATTTAATTCATACTATACAGATAGGAATTATATAAATTAATGGGGAGCGGACTATCTATGGGCAGAGAATTTTTGGAATTATTTCAGGATTGGGCAGATTCTTATGATGATTCAGTGACAGGAAAAGATGCTGAATACGCAAAGGTGTTTCAATATTATGAGCACATTCTTGAAGCGGTTGCTGAACGCTCGAATGGAACTGTAGTGGAGTTTGGAATGGGTACCGGCAATTTGACATTAAAGCTTCTGGAAAAAGGGCTGAAAGTGATTGCGATTGAACCTTCAAAAGAGATGAGGGCAATTGGAGAGGAAAAGCTGCAGGGCAGGACGAAAATCATTGACGGGGATTTCATTCAATTCCAGGTGGAAGAAGATATTGATACAATCGTCAGCACCTACGCATTTCACCACCTGACTGATGAAGAAAAACTAGAAGCTTTTTCAATCTATGGCAGGCTGTTAAAGAATGATGGTAAAATAGTGTTTGCAGATACGATGTATGAAACAAAAGAGGCATATCTGGAAGCCATTAAAAAAGCTGAAAATGACGGATTTCTTAATTTGGCAGAAGATCTTCAAAGGGAATACTATACTACCATTCCCGTCTTGACGGATATCGCCCAGAGAACGGGCTTTGAAGTTTCATTTAATCGCTGCAATGATTTCGTTTGGATAATGGAAGCGATAAAAAAATAGAAAGAGGTTTTATTCATGAAAGTAGCAATCATTGGAGCAATGGAAGAAGAAGTTACCCTGCTAAGGAACAATATAACAAATCCTGAAGTGGAAACTATTGCAGGCTGTGAGTACACAACCGGCCAGATGGACGGAAAAGATGTGGTCCTCCTTCGCTCGGGCATAGGAAAAGTAAATGCCGCAATGTCAACTGCAGTTCTTTTAGAACGATTCAAGCCGGATGCCATTATCAACACAGGATCCGCAGGAGGCTTGAACCCTGTATTGAATGTGGGAGATGTCGTTATTTCGAATGAGGTGCGCCACCACGATGTTGACGTCACAGCATTTGGCTATGAATACGGACAGGTGCCTCAGCTTCCGGCAGGGTTTGCGGCTGATGCAAACTTAATGGCTGCAGCTGAAGAAGCAGCGAAGGAAACCTCAGATGCCCAAGTGGTAATGGGTCTGATCGCAACGGGAGACTCTTTCATGAATGATCCTGTACGTGTTGAATATATCAAAGATAAGTTTCAAGGCCTTCAAGCCGTTGAAATGGAAGCAGCAGCCATAGCTCAAGTAGCCCATCAGTTCAAGGTTCCATTTGTAGTGATCCGTGCACTATCGGATATTGCGGGAAAAGAATCGGATGTATCATTTGAACAATTCCTGGAAACTGCCGCATTAAACTCAGCGAACCTCGTTATGAAAATGGTATCGGCAATATCTTAATCAACAGCGGCAAAGGAGTAGGGGAAAATGCAAGTATATCAGAACATACATGAGTTGATTGGCAGTACCCCGATGATGGAGATTAAACAATTTTCATTACCGGATGGGGTCAGGCTATTTGCTAAACTCGAATTCTTTAACCCTGGTGGAAGCATAAAGGACCGATTGGGGAGAGAGCTTCTGCAGGAAGCGATCGAAAGCGGAAAGATATCTAAAAGTGGAACGATCATCGAACCGACTGCAGGGAATACGGGAATAGGATTGGCACTGGCGGCTGTCAACAGCGGCATCCAGGTGATCTTCTGTGTGCCTGAGAAATTCAGCATAGAAAAACAAGAGCTCATGAAGGCCCTTGGCGCAAAAATTGTCCATACACCGACCGAAGAGGGGATGAAAGGAGCGATTGCCAAAGCGCAGGAGCTTCTTAAACAAATTCCTGATTCCTATTGTCCTCAACAATTCGGCAATCCAGCGAATCCCGAGACTTATTATAAGACCCTTGGGCCTGAGATCTGGGAGCAGCTGGAAGGACAGGTCCATGTCTTTGTGGCTGGTGCCGGAACGGGTGGAACATTCATGGGAACAGCGAATTACTTGAAGGACCAGGACAAAAAAATCAAGACCGTCATTGTTGAACCGGAAGGATCGATCTTAAATGGCGGTGAATCAGGACCTCATAAAACAGAAGGAATCGGAATGGAATTTCTTCCACAATATATGAATGCAGCCTACTTTGATGCGATTCATACCATCTCAGACGAAGATGCGTTCAGAAGAGTGAAGGAGCTGGCATTACTTGAAGGCCTATTGGTCGGAAGTTCGTCAGGAGCAGCTCTTCATGCAGCCCTTCTTGAAGCAGAAAACGCGGCACCGGGAACAAATATCGTGACGATATTCCCCGATTCAAGCGAACGATACTTAAGCAAAAAAATCTATGAAGGCGGGATATAATATGCGTAAAAAAACACAACTGATCCACGGCGGAATCTCAAATGATCCTCAGACAGGCGCCGTGTCTTTTCCAATTTACCAAGTCAGCACCTACAAACAGGAAGGTGTAGGAAACTTTAAAGGATATGAATATTCCAGAACGGGAAATCCAACCCGCAATGCGTTGGAAGAATTGATCAAAGATCTTGAAGGCGGCAAGGCAGGATTTGCATTTGGCTCTGGTATGGCTGCCATCACAGCGGTCATGATGCTGTTCAACAGCGGCGATCATATCATTATGACGGACGATGTATATGGCGGAACTTACCGTGTGATGTCCAAGGTATTGAATCGTGTCGGCATTTCCTCTACATTCGTGGATACAAGCGATCCGGCCAACATTGAAAAAGAAATCCGATCCAACACGAAAGCAGTTTATATTGAAACACCGACTAATCCATTATTGAAAGTTACAGATATTGAAGCAGCTGCAAAAATTGCCAAGGCTCATAACTTGTTGACGATCGTTGATAATACATTCAGCACTCCTTACTGGCAAAATCCAATTGATAATGGGGCGGATATTGTCCTGCACAGTGCGACCAAATATCTTGGAGGCCACAGCGATGTTGTTGCAGGTCTAGTAGTAGTAAATAGCGATCAATTGGCGCAAGATCTGCATTTCGTCCAAAACTCCACTGGTGGTGTTCTAGGACCTCAAGATTCATGGCTATTGATCAGAGGGATTAAAACTCTCGGAGTCCGAATGGAAGAACATGAAGCCAATACAGCTAAGATTATAGAATTTCTTAAAGATCACCCAGCAGTTGAAAAAATTTATTATCCAGGATTGACGACTCATCCGAATCATGAGATTGCCAAGAAGCAGGGAAGAGGTTTCGGCGGCATGATTTCCTTTGATGTAGGAAGCCAGGAGAATGCTGATAAATTATTGAGCAAGACGAAATACTTTACCCTGGCAGAAAGCCTCGGTGCTGTTGAAAGTCTGATTTCAGTCCCGGCAAGGATGACACATGCATCCATCCCTGCAGAGCGTCGAGCAGAATTAGGAATCACAGATGGATTAGTCCGCATTTCCGTAGGACTAGAAGATGTGGAAGATCTGATCGAAGACTTGAAGCAGTCCCTTGAAAACTAAAATGGAATGAAAAGAAGCGGGGAATCCCCGCTTCTTTTTTGCGAAAAGGGAAACATAAACATTTTCCAATCAATTCCCAGTTATTGCATCCTCTCTTCTTCTGCAGATATGTTACAGTAGAAGAGTAGTAAAAAGCATCGGATGAGGTGATGACTTTGAAAAACGTATTCCACAAAATGATGGACTATAAGCGATTTGCATTTATCTTATTGGCACTCAGTGCTTTTTTATATATCGGTGTAGTGATTCCTGCTGCCGGCAAAACCCTTCATAAAGAGTATGCACTGATGGCCGGTACAATGGCATCTGCTGCATTTGCCGCTTACTTTTTCTTTCAATCTATCAAACTGCGAAAAATCCTCAATGAATCAGAAGAAGGACAGGATTTTCTAAGTAAAAAATAATGATCAACCTAAAACATGCTGAGGACCCACGGAATCAGCATGTTTTTATTTTTTTAATAAAAAAAGGAAAAAAAGGGTTTACAAACCATGAATGATTGGATATACTTACCATTGTGATTGAAAACTAACAAGGAGGTCGAATGAGATGTTGGCAAGAAAATTAAACGCTGCAAAACTAAATAATACATTATGTTCGGCCGCTGAAGGGTTCAGTCCGCGTTAATTTAAATTTATTTAAACGTGCATATCCAGACCGCAGGACGAATGTGAATTCCTGCGGTCTTTTTGTGTTTAACACAAGGGGGCTCTATCCTCTTGTGTTTTTTTATGGATTTGCACTTATTTTAAGCAGAAGCGAGGTGATAAAAATGACTTTGAACATCCTATTTATGACAGTAACGATTAAAAAACGCCAAAAATCATTTGAAGAAGCTGTCCGTGAAGAAACTGTAGCTCAATTATATGAAACAAACCGTGAAAAACATCAAACTTTGATCAATCCCTATATGCTGTAATCGCGTGAATCAAAAATGAAAAGAAAGGGGTAATAACAATGATTATGCAGGTAAAACGTCTGAATGCTCTTTATATGGAGAAGGATGGAGCATAACGAAAGTGGCAGGTTCATGGCCACACGATCATTGCAAAAAAAGAGAACCGGAGTCATTTTCGGTTCTCTTTTTTCTTCTTGCCCTATTTATTATTCTGTCTGGTTTCGGTTCTTCTTTTCTTTTTCGGCACGGTAGAATTCGTGGAACATTTTCATAAGCGCCCTTTTTTCGATTCTCGATACATAGCTCCTGGAGATTCCCAGTTCCTTTGCAATTTCCCGCTGCGTTTTTTCTTTCTTTAAATCGAGTCCGAATCTGCCGATGATGACTTCTTTTTCACGATCATCCAAGACGCTGATATATTCTTTGACTTTTTCCAATTCCATACTGAGCTGGATTGTATCAATTACATCTTCGGATTCGGATTTTAGAACATCAATGAGGGAGATTTCGTTGCCTTCTTTATCTTGGCCGATGGGGTCGTGGAGGGAGACGTCTTTCTTCGTTTTCTTCAAAGCCCGCAAGTGCATCAGGATCTCGTTTTCTATACAACGTGCTGCATAGGTGGCGAGCTTTGTTCCTTTTCCTTCTGAATAGCTTTCAATCGCTTTAATCAGTCCGATGGTGCCGATGGAAATCAGGTCTTCAGCATCTTCACCTGTATTTTCGAACTTTTTGATGATGTGAACATAAAGCAATGTTCTAGCAGACCTTTAACAGTGATGCCGACCTTTTCCGTCTTGGCATCAATCGTTATCTCATCAATCAGAAGTTCCATCAATTCGCGCTTATCTTGAAAGCACATCTCACCTTGAAACATCTTTTCGATGCTGGCGATCACCGCGTCAATGTCCTCATAATTCCATTCATTCTTTCCGTCCATTTGTGTCTTCTTATTTAACTCATCAATTTCTTCGGTGATTTTCCTTATCTCAGAGTTGACTTTCTTCATATCACGCTGCATTTCTTCTTCAGAAATGACTTGAGCAACAACAAACATGCGTTTTATTCGATCACGCTCGTCTGTTTTGCGTTTCAGTTGTTTTTCAAGCTCTTGAAGCTCATCCTCCACGCCATCATCATTATCTGTCATTTGAGCCTTTATAGCGTCCTCAAACAGTTCTCGGCTCGTTAAGCACTCACGAATCATATTCATGATGTAATCATCCAATAAATCAATACGGATGCTTTTGGATTCGCATTTTTCAATACCATCGCCGTATCGCTTTGGATTAAGGTTCGGGCATCTGTACACGGCGTATTTTTTGTGTTCGCCCGTTTTTTTATCGACTCGACCGTTATAAGTGGTGCACTCCCAAATCCGCCCGCAGTGCTTGCAACGAATGAGGCTTTTAAAAAGGTACTCGAATTTCACATTGCCACGTTTCCTCATATTCTTTTCCTTTTGATTTTGCGCTAAATCGAACGTTTTCTGATCAACAAGCTGCGGCACATCAACCGTTATCCAATCCGCTTCGTCACGAATACTATAAGTTTTCTTCTGCTTGCCTGACGATGTTCTCTCTCCCCATACCTTTTTGGTCTCCCGCTTGTTGTAAACATATTTCCCTAAATATATTTCAGAAGAGAGGATTCTCCGTATGGATGTGGCTCCGAAGTTCTTGCTTTCTGCCCGTTTAGGCACTGCACCCGCTTTAAACAGCTTGTCACCTATTTCACGGAGCGTTGAGCCCTCCAGGTACCATTCATATATCTTCTTCACAAAAGCCGCTTCCTGCTCGTTTACAAGCAGTTTTCCATCTTTGTAGTCATATCCATATGGAGCGACCCGCATCGGCATAATCTTTTTGTCCTTCTCAACCGCACGAAGCCTTCCACGAATGGTTCTTTTGCGGATTTGTGAGAGTTCGTATTGAGCGAATACAGAACGCATGTTAAAGAACATCTGACCTTCAGGAGTGTTTTGGTACTCGGTGTCGATAAAGACGATTTCCACACCTTGTCGGTCCCATTCTTTGCAGACGATGAGCTTATCCGTCAGATCGCGTGTCAATCTGTCTGGATCGGTGATAATCACTTTTGTCACAATACCGTTTGCTGTATCTTCCCGCAATTCATTCATCACGGGGCGATCAATGTCTTCACCGCTGCGACCTTCTTCACGATAAACTTTTACTTGAGAGGAGGAATAGCCAAGGTCTTTTGCCCGCTTCAAACAAAGTTCTTCTTGCGTTTCCAAACTATATCCTTCATCAGCCTGTGCTTGCGTACTTACGCGACAATATATTCCTATCATAGAATAAACTCCTTTTTCCTTTTGAAGCTATGTATATTCAAAAGTATAGGAGTTTTTCGCCTTTTTAAGCAAGGTATCGGAATAAGTTACCAATTCGCAAGTTCTAATTATAGAAAAATTTCCATTTTTTGTGTATGATTAACCTGAATAAAAATAATCTGCGGGGGTGCTTAAAATCGATTTTTTACCCGATATTTATTGGTGTAACCGAAAGAAAACCGAACAATTTCTTAGCATGTTGATTGATGATCTTATGCCTGAGTACACTCTAGTTTCCACTCAAGGAAAATCAAACGAAAAAGCACTTGAAGGAAACCTTGGGAAAATCGTTGCAAAATATCAAAGGCAAGCAGAAACCAGTTCCGAAAAAGAAGGAAAGGTAATCAGATCAACTTCATCGCTTTTCAAAGATCTACATACTCTTCTTGAAGATGGAGATAGAATTCAAAAGCTATATGGATTTGATGAAGGTATCTGGAATCAACTTCGAACAGGTGAATTTATTGAAGTAGATGGTGAGTTCAAACAATCTCCAGCAGAACTTGTTATGTCTAGTATGATTGACTTCACCGATAAATTTAAAGGTTTCTTTGCTGCTGACACTTCCAAAGAGGATATGAAGCATATAGAATTTGCTACTTCTCTTTTTAAATTAAAAAAAGTCACAATGATTATCAACCCATATACAGATGGGGATTTTAAATTCTTCACATCATTAGACGCTGAGCACTTTTTAGAAGATAGGTATGATCTAGAAGGGGAATTCACTATCCTAGGTAAAATCAGAAAGATATATAAACCTCATCAAAAAATTGATTTAGCCAAATTGTTGCCTGGGAAAATGAAAATAAAAAAGGAAGAGTTGATTAAATTCATTCCGAATTTAATCCATGGCGATTTTTCTTTCGACACTGATGAAATAACAGAAGATTCTTTTGAAATACAGGGTCCAGCAATTGAAATTATGCCGATAGCCATTTATCAAGCTTAGAAGGAAAAGCCGCTAAAATTTAGCGGCTTTTCCTATTCCTCCTTAGTTGTTGAAGGGGGAATATTTGGCTGGACGATTCATCTATCTCAGCGCGTCTTTCGCGTATTTTTTTTCTTACTCTTTCGATTTCGCGATTAAAAAGTGCATAGTGTTCTATTTTCTTTTGCACCGTCACTTCAGGAGACTTTATCCTTTTATATAATGTGATGAAATGTTTCATTTCCTCTTCAGACATATATGGTTCGAACTTCTCGAATTTTGTAAACATAAAGTCCTCCAGTTCAATCAAGATTTCGATACAAAGTCGCTTTACTCACACCTGTCATCTTTGTTATATCCTTAATCGAATATTCTTTTGAGTGGTAAAGCTTCAGCGCCCTTTTGATTGCCTCAGCATCTTTCTTAGGTCGTCCACCTTTATTTCCCCGTGCTCTCGCCGCCTCCAATCCCGCCTTCGTACGTTCAATGATCATATCCCGTTCAAATTCCGAAAGCGATGCAAAGATATTGAAGATGAGCTTACCAGTGGCAGAGGAGGTATCGATGTTTTCTTTGATCGACACGAACGCAATATTCTTTTCTTTGAAATGCTCCATCAATTCAATCAGGTGTCTGATGCTTCTCCCCATACGGTCTAATTTCCAGACAACAATCGTATCGCCTGGTTCGGCATATTCGAGCAATTTGTCCAAAGCTGGTCGTTCTTTTTTGCTGCCAGTGATCTTCTCCTTGAAGATATCCCGATCTTCTACACCAGCCCCTTTTAAAGCATCAATTTGCAATTCCAATTTCTGATCTTGCGTCGAGACACGTGCGTATCCCAATATTCTTCCCAAAGCCATCACCTCATTTCAGTCTTGTAGTATAGTTTCAAAAACCCTTTTTTCATACATAAAGAGTCGATGATTTTGAGAATGAGTTTTGAGACGGAAAAGGGGAGGAAATCATGGGTTGAAATTGAAAATACTGCTTTTCTCATAATTGAACGTTTTTGATACCCCCTCATGCACGAAGGAATAACCGCTTTCTTTATAAATCATGTGTAAAAAGGAGCTGATCCTCTTGGAAGAGTATTTCACAGCATATGGCATTCAACAATCATTTATTGATGCGATGGACAATACCTACATTGATTCCTTACATTTAACAAAGCTAAAATTTAAAGCAGAAGAAATGTGGGGAACTAAGTTAGAAATGGTTGTGAAAAATTTCACCTTTTCGTACAAAGAAGAGACAGATTTTATTGTGGAAATTAGCATCCAATGCTTCAATGATGGCTTATCTTTTCATGTTTCTGTCGAAGAAGAAAATGGAGGATGGGAGAAATCTTATAATCAAAAAATCCTGCCTGAAGTTAAAGAAGATGTTTTAGCAGTCATAAATGAACTGAAACGTTACTTAATATCCCAAAATGTAATAGCTTCAGATACACAAATCGGTTATGGTTATCATATAAAAACTTACATATTTTAACCAATAACAAATTAAAGGATGAACGAAATTGAACGTGTTTATCGAGAACTCTGAATATTTGAAAGAACAAATTCTTCCCAATGGTATAATAATTCACCATATTCGTGTATCTATTGGAGAAGAATGGTTCGTATTAGAAGTGTACAGAGACGACGATTTTGAGTTGGAAATGTACGACATAAACAAAGAAAATGAAAATTATTGTCCGTCTCATATTCAGGATAGTGATGTTCAACAAAAAATTATCAAAGAGCTTTTGAAAATTCCAAACATTAGATTGAAGTTACTCAAATGAACAAAAAGCCGCTACTTGCTCGCGGCTTTTTCTAATGCCTTTTTGACGAGCGTTTTTGAAATGCTTCATAATCACGCGAAGAAGTACAAATTTTTCTTTTATAAATATTTGAAAAAAGGAGTTGATCATATTCCTTCACCAAGTTTGAGATTTTGTTCATTAAGTTTGAGACAGTTCTTAAAGTTTGAGATGGAAAACGGGTGCATCACTTGATTTATAAGTGCCTCTTTTCACAAAGTTTGAGACATTGTTTTTCTTTGAAAAATTAATCTTATCTCAACCTTCATGAAAGGTGAGATAGGTTAACTTTTTTTCATGAAGGTTGAGACTGAATGCACTTTTACAGGTCAGATGTTTGAGATAAAGTGAACATTATTTCTTAAAGCGCGAGACGGAACAATGTAGGCGATTGTATCCAAATAAAAAATTCAATAAGATGAATAAATCCCATTTTGCAGAACATGGTTTATGAGGATGTGGGTACTAGCTTTTTGTTAACTCCGAACCATAAATTTGAAGAATACTTTCATAAGAAAGCGTAATCACGACCTGTTAAAATTTGTATTCATTTGATAAGCTAGTGGTAAGAATGTTATTTGATGGTAAAGAAGACGCTGTCTCACTTTCACCGACAGTTCATAGGTTATTAAGTCAGCCATTCCAATAGAATTTAAAACGGAGGCAAAAAAAGGGGAGGAATATTTTGAAAAAAGCATTATATATAATTTCATTCACTTTAATTATTTCAATAGGCTATTGTTGGTATTATTTTTCTCAATACCATATCGAAGATAACCGTACAGCAATTCAGTCCAACTTAAAAGAATGGAATAACAGGGGGGCAGGATCCAATAAACCCGATGTTTTAGAAGTTGTTCGACTGGATGACACAAGTTCTTATATTGTTTTATATAAGACACCAAGTGAAAACCTAGGGTATGCTCATTTGATTAAAGGTTGGAATGGAAGATATAAAATTCAACATACAGGAGAAGGGGATAATATTGCAGATTATCAAAAAATACAAACAAATAATGGGGTGTACGGCGTAATAGTTGGAAAGAATCCAAACTTAAAAATAGACCATATAAAAGCGGATTTATATTATGGAGATTTTAATATAAAATCAAGCGTCCATTCAGATGAAATGTTTGTCAGATATAAAAAAATTCCTAGTGATATAGAAGAGGCTTTTCCCGCAGAGCTAACTTACTATGACAAGGATGGTTCGGTAATTGAATTATCAGATCTAGAAAAATAACCAGACGGCATACCCATTCTTATCTACATTAAAAATAGGGGGATAAAAAATGAAAATCGATGCTTTTGTGAAAGTTCTATTAAGTGGAATCTTAATTTGTTTAATTGTGATTACGTATAGGATTGATGATAAGAAATATATTCAATCTCAATCCCCAAATGTCGATGTTACCAATCAGGGTGGAAGAGTTGTTCAAATTGCACCTAATAGAGTGGGTGTTATTGATAGTGGCAATGGAACTGGATGGGAACAACTAGTTGTTTTCGAATACAATTCTGACACGAAAAAATTTGAAGTTGTCAGTACTTTGTCATATGAAGATATTTTTAATCACCCAGAAGAATATGGTATCCCTACGAGAGATGCAAAGTATGGAAACTGAAATGACAAGTAATTTCATTAAGCAGATACTTGTGGATTTCCTCGCGAATTGAAAGCAAAAAGCCGCTACTTGCTCGCGGCTTTTTCTAATGCTTTTTTGACGAGGAATTGCGCAATCAACATTTTTACC
Source organism: Falsibacillus pallidus (assembly GCF_050990905.1). Lineage (GTDB taxonomy): Bacteria > Bacillota > Bacilli > Bacillales > DSM-25281 > Falsibacillus > Falsibacillus pallidus_A. The sequence continues at coordinate 2,715,562 of NZ_CP158866.1, read as the reverse complement.
TCTCTCGCTTTTTCCTCATCAATTTTTGTGTCGCCAGACGGGTGATAGACGAATTGAATCTGCTTTCCCAAGCTGCATCACCTCATCACAATGTATGAAGCATTGGTTTGTCCCATCACAATTAATATTTTGAAAAAAATATAAAGGATTTGTCTCAAAAAACCGAATATTCAAATAAGAGGTGATAAAATGGTTAATCAAAAATCAACTGGAACAGCTTATCTACTATTGGCAGTTTCCATATTTGGACTCGCTGGACTTCACAGGTTTTATCTTGGGAAAATCGGCACTGGTATTTTATATTCGCTTACTTTTGGCTTGTTCGGGATCGGTCTTATTTATGATTTGTTTACTTTACCCACACAGGTTAAATTAGCAAATTATAATGGCATAGGGCACGTTCAACAAAATAATAACGTTCAACAAAATGTTGTTGTAAATGTCATTCAACCAGAGAAAACAGAAAAAAATGAAGAAAAAGTCGAAGAAGAAGAAAAGTAATTCGAGAAATATTAAGAGCGAAATTAAAAACCGCTCTTTTTTATTTGGGAATCTAGTTCCCTTTACTGGGCACTAGCTTTTTTTATTAAGGGTCATCAAAAGATTGATCAATGTGCTGAACGAGCAATTTCAAAAGTCCAAAAAACGAATTTTTAGGTATGAAAAGATGACACAAAAGACATAATAAAAATAAATCAATTCCAGTAAAACATTTGATCAACGACGTTAAAAAAATATAAAAAGACACAGGAGATGATAATGAATGGAGCAAAATATTGAAAAAGAATTAGGGTTCGAGCCATGTATTCATCCGTTGTTTACGAATATTTCGGACGAGGAGCCGCTAAGCCCAGAAAAGATTTCAGAGATGCTAGGCATCAGCAAGGAAACGGTTCGCAGATGGTGTCGATCGGGAAAATTGGAGAATTATAATTTTGGTGGAAAGTACGTTATCATCGGAAGTGATTTTAAGTATTTCATGAAGAAATCAAAAAGCCGCAAGTCGTTCACCGAGGTCCTCCATTGAGTCTGGAACTTGCAGCGTTGGCATATTTTAAGTCAAACAAAATCGATTATCACTATGTCAAACCCATCATCAAGTTTCCTTGTATGGATTGTGAAGAAGAAGCAGTCATGCATGCCATGACCACGAATTGGAGCTGTTCCTCTTGTGGAGCAAGTGGAACGATCTCAAAGTTAATTGCGACTACCAGTGACACTTGGAAAAAAAGTAAGATCTATAATCCCCACACCGAAAAGAATAAAATAATGAAATTGTTCGACGATCTTCAAGCCAATAGTAATAGTAAAAAGATGCAAACATTAAAAAGCAGGGTCAGCCATTTAATCGAATACTACGAAAGTAAAATGCCATAGAAAAAGCCACGGGTCCCAAACGAATCCCGCGGCTTATTTATGTTGATACGAAATCAAAAAAATGGATAATCAACGCGAAAAAAGCACATACTATAGATATATGCACTTTCTTCTTTCTGCCTCTCGTTATTCATATTTTGCACCATTATTAATCCCACTATACATCAACCCGCATTTTTCATTCTGTTTTTTCGTCTTTTCCTGCTATGTATCGTTTTTTTTACCCCCATACACACAAGGGTCACAAACCACTATGTTTTCCTGCGGAAAACCGTGGAGTTATCCAGCGAAAATATACATAGGTTGTGCCCCTTGTGTGCATACTAAAAGTAGAGGTGATGGAAGAATGACCGCATTAGAAAAATCCAGGGAAGTAGTTGAAAACAGCGCGAAATTGCCCACTTTTGAAGAGTATGTGGCTCATCACGGCGAGCTTATGAACGTAGAAGAATTTCGAAAAAAATTGAAAATGACGAGAGCATTGCTTTTCGAATTAATCGAAAGTGGTCACATCCCCCGATCGAATATGGTGATCGTGAATGAGGACGTATTGCCGAAAAAAAACGCTGCGAATGCCAAGGTTTATTTCCACAAAAATTGGGCGGAAAATTTCAAGCGGGAAGATATTGGTCATACCCTGAAAGAAATCGCTGATACACTTGGAATCAGTTACAGATGGTTGCGGGAAGTTTCTTCCAATAAGCCAGAACTCTTCGAAGAAGGACGGATCAGTCATTTCTTCTGGGACATGGAATGGTTCAAAAGAAACATTCAATTCATTCATGAAAAGACGTGGGCGGAAAGAGGGAATTTTAGAAAAGGTGAATTGTTCGACATGCTGACAGATGATCAACAAAAGTGGATCAATTCCTATTTAATCAGAAGGGAAAAAGGAGAAGGGATTCTCGTTGGAAGAAAAATTGAATGGAGCAAAAAGCCTGTAAAACCCCAAAAAGCTCTTGAGGATTGGAAAAGCAAATTGGCGTTGATTTTCTATCGCATCATCTGTGGGCGTGCTGGTATTAAGGATTACCATGTGACCGAACGCCTTGGGAAGCTGAGAGATTTGACGGATGAGGAACTGCAGAAGTTCAATGAAGAAAAAGAGTATTTTAAAATCATCGATTTTTCACCAGCTGACATCAATTACATTAAAAAAGGCTACAAAACCACTTCTTTCGGTCAACTGAATAGCGCCGTACTCACTCCTTTTCTCTATTTCGTCTTAAGCGAATTAAAGGAAGAATGGGTTGAATTAAGACAAAAAGCGAAAAGCGGTCGTTACCATGTGACAGTGGAAGAAGTCGAGAAGGCACGCGAAAACTTTGAGGATTTTGAGATCGCCGTTGAAACCGCCCTTTCAAAAGCGGCTAGAAGAAACGACTCGGTCGATTCAGATGAAGAGATCTCGGTCTTCTTAACCCATGAGGAAATTCTCAAGGCAAAGGAAATTGTACGAAACGCCGACTGGCACGACCCAATGAAAAAAACACTCATTTTTATGTTCGGTGCATTAGTAGGCATTCGCCCCGATGAATTCGCTCACCTAAAGATTCAGGACTTTGATTTAGATAAAAATACGCATCTGTTGAAACGATATCGATTCGACGAAGAAATCAACGATCTTGTTGAATTATCGGAAGATGACCCCCATTATTTATCAGGGTATGGTCGTTTGTGGATTGAGTACAACAAAGGCGGCTACTCCATGTCCCACAGTGAACTGGGGACCTTAATCGTCCCAAGGCTTGTGACGTTGATCAATCTGTATTTGAAGTCCATTCTCTACAAAAACAACCCGAGTGACATCGGCAAAGGCTACTTGATCAGACCAAAGAACGAACTGCCCAATCAACCCTACACTTCGGCAGGGATATCAAGGTGGCTATCGGTATTCTCGAGAGAACATTTTCTCTTTTTATCCGATGAACCGATTGATCGGAAACGTCCAGATAAGACCCCGAGAAATTCGTTCAAGTATTATGATTTGCGGCATACCGTTTATAACCTACTCATTAAAACACCCGTTCCAGAACTGGAGCCCACTGTTAAAGAACGTGCAGCCCAGATCCATGTTCGGCATGATATAAGGAAGAAACAAGGAAACACAGGGCGTGCCCATTACACGAGCGATATCTCCTTGAAAGATTATTATACGGCGATCGACCGCGTACTCAATTTCCCGTGGGAGCTTGGTCAAAACAAAGAGGGGCAGTTTTATGATTGGATGAGAATGAGGGGGCTTCTATCTTTCACAGAAGAAGAAACCGCCGAGATCACCCTTCAAGAAACGCCAAAAGCAGAGGAGAAAGAATTAAATGCTGCACAAACTGCCGAGGTAAATGCTCTAGAAACGCAATTACAGGAACATGAATCGTTGGCAGCAAAACTGTCCAAAGGTCCATCTGGTAAATACAAAGAGGTCAACAGTTGGGTAAAAAAGACTGTCGAACTCGATAAAGAAATCAAGGCAATCAAGCAAAAAATCAACTTACTCAAACAGGGTGATGACTGATGAAACTTGATGAGTACCTCAAACGCTGTGAAAAGCTTGGGTATGACCCGAAGCTCCCGCCTTATTTTGATATGATTGTGGATCGAGCGCTTTACCAGCCATCCGTTATCGCCGAGATAACGAAAGTAAGCACAGAGACGGCACGCAGGTGGTTTCGGACCAAAAAGTTGACCACAGAAACCGCCTCCCACACGTACAAGGTGTCGGGACGAAAACTGAAGGAGTTTTTGTTCTCCTTACCTAGAATCCAAGACCCCTTAAAAGCCGCCTATCCTGAAATATTCGAATTAGAATCCAAAGCCAATAAATAATCAAAACGATAAGTGAAACCTAGCTTATCGTTTTTTCGATAGGGAATTTTCTTTTAAGAACAAATAAGGTACCCATGAGAAAAGTAACAGTGGTAAAATTAGGTAAAAGGGAGGGGTTACATGCAATTCTCTGGATTTAAGTGGTACTACTCTACTTGGTTTGTTGCCGTTTTATTTTCTCTTTGGTTTTTGATTATTCCATTGATTATTGGGGTTTTCTTAATTTCGAGACAGAAAAAGGAACTAAAATTCCACTTGCAAAATTATGACCAAGATAAGAAACGACAGATTGAGGAGTATAAAACCATCAAAGAAGAAGAATTTGAAAGCTTAAAAATGGTACTTTTCGAAGAAGAAGAGCTCCAAAAAAAGGCTCGAATTAATCAAATAGAAGAACTTGAAGACCACATCCAAATTAAACAAAAAGAAACGGCTCGGATTACTCTATTGTCTAAGTTGAAGATTGTATTATTGGAGCGAGAAATAATGAATAAGATGAGTGAAGCACAAGTAGCCAATAAAACATTACGGAGGAAACTTCATCAACTGAATCGATTAAAAAGAGTCAGGGATGATTTCACGAAGGAATTAATCGTTTTAAAAGATGAACTTCTTTATCAATCATTCGGGTTCTATGACCTCCGATATGACCTAGAGGATTCTCAAGAATACAAGGAGATGCTCGATAAAGTTCGAACGGCTCAAAAAGAGGCAGTTAAAGATGACTTGGCTGTTAATCATTTTAATCATTGGACGCTAAATAACAACAGTCGTAAAGGCGAAGCTATGAATAAAAAGAACATCAAGTTAACCATTCGTTCGTTTAATAATGAATGTGATGCGGTAATTCATAAAGTCAAATTTAACAACATTGAGTCTGCTGAGAAGAAAATTCGGAAAGCATTGGTTCAATTAAATAAATTAAACAGCTACACCCTAATTGAAATAACTGATTATTATTTGAACTTAAAATTGGAAGAACTTTATTTAGCTTATGAATATGCTCGGAAGAAGAATGAAGAACGAGAAGAACAACGGCGTATTAAGGAATTAATGCGTGAGGAATGGAAAGCAAAACAAGAGTTAGAAGACAGATTGAAAATCCTTTTAAAAGAAGAGCAACATTATAAAAATGCGCTTGCCACATATAAAAAACAACTAGAATATACTTCTAATAAAACCATGCTCAATGAAATACAACACGAAATTGGAAAGATAGGAATAGAGCTTAAAAAGATCGATGATGAAAAAGCTGAAATAGATTTCAGAGTTCGTAATGCTAAAGCGGGTCATGTTTATATCATTTCTAATATTGGATCATTTGGTCCTGATGTTTATAAAATTGGTATGACCAGAAGACTTGAGCCTCTTGACCGCATTAGAGAGCTAGGTAGTGCGTCAGTTCCATTTACTTTTGATGTTCATGCCATGATTTTTTCAGAAGATGCCCCTGCATTAGAAAGTGAACTCCATAAAACCTTTGAAGAAAAAAGAGTAAATAAGGTTAATAATCGAAAAGAATTTTTCCGCATCTCATTAAAGGAATTAGAAGAGGTTGTACGTAAAACCTACAATAAGCCTGTCGAATTCACTAAATTAGGAATTGCACAAGAGTATAGAGAAACGATGATGATCGAGAAAAAGAATACGAAAAAAGTTTCATAATGACTCAAAGAAAATTAAAAGACCCCGTTTCAAGGGTCTTTTCTTTATTTAAGCTCGTGACCGCAAATCAAACTGTTCCGACACTCTAAAAACAAGCCTATTTTCGTAAAAGTTGTTTCTATGAGTTAATTTCACTTGTCAAAACTCCAACAGTGAATTTCTTACGGGAGTATATCCATTAATTCTGAGACAACATTTTTCTAATAATTCTTATTTGACCTCTATGGTTAATTTCATCTTCAAATACGTGAAACCAAATGAAATAGTTATTAGATGGGTGGTTATCCCATAATCTATTTTCATACAACCAATCATCATTTAAATTTGCAAATTCTCTTAAGGTTCTACTTCTAACTTCTTCAAGTTTGGCTATATAAAACTCTAAGGAATATCCGTTGATATGTGCTCTTCCTTTATCTCCGAGACTGTAAGGTGCACCCCATTCCTCCATCTCTTGTTCATTCGGTCTCCTACCATCAAAAATCTCTATTTGAAATCCTTTTTCAACAGCAGCCATATGTAGTAAAAGGGAACCAATGCTATTACTATCTTTGTTAGGTAAATAGTCTAATTCCGCAGTAGTTAAGCCACTTACAGCATCTAAAGTTGTTTTTCTAGCATAGTTCATTTGTGAGACAAGATGACCCATTTGGGGGCTAAAATCCCTTAATTTTTCTATCTTAAATTCCATAAAGCTTGCACCTCATTTATTCGAATAGAAATCTCGATATCCTATTCATTAACTGGATTTCTCCTATAAGAATAGTACCATAAAAAGTAAATTTATCCTTTTCTTATTGAAAGCAACAATCATTATAAAAAAATCCTTTTAGAATTACTTTACAATCAGCGTAGGCTTGTCCACATTAGCAATGTATTTTGTCTTTGATTTACTTCTCACCAAATAAAAACTGTTTTTAATGATATAAATTGACGTTGCTTTTTGTTCATAATGTGTTGACGATATGGGCGACAAGGCGGAGATTATGTTCGATCAGCAAGTTTCTTGCTTCTTCATCTCCTTCTGCCATCAATCGCAGATATTTTCGCTCTTCACTGGCTGTCAGCGGCTGTGGGAAGGCATTGTTTTTTACATAAGAAACTAAAAAGACAAGTTCTTTCAGGAAGTAACCCAGTGCAGTAAGGATTCCAGCCAATCTACTCACCCCTAAATCAGGACTATTGCCTATAAATCATGCTTATGATTTGGAGTGGTGGTTCGTGCAGGTCCAAGAAAATCTTTTGTGTGAAAATGGTTGGGAGGTGTCTGTCAAAGGTGAGAGTCAAGAGGAGTTGTATGCTTTTTAGTGCTTATGGCTGATGTGATCTTGCCTCTTCCATTACAAATAGGACATGTTTTCTTCAAAAAACCAAAAGCAGGGATTGTTCCTTGTCCCTTGCATTTTTTGCAGATGCCGACAATTTTCAACGTTAAAAGCCTCCTTATCAAGTTGATTATGTTGTTTGTCAATATGATTATTATATCATATTTCTCATAATTATTAATGTTCAGAAAACTGATCGAGTTTCAACTAATATCGATGAACAGCCTATACATATTTGTCTTGATCTTCATAAACTATCTAAAAAGAAGGAGGTGGGCAATCATGTATTATGGTTGGCCAGGGCCCGGCTGCTATTATGGTGTACCCTTTTATGGAGGGGCATACCTGGCATTGGCAATTGTCCTTTTAGTGCTGCTTTTAATTTTTGGAGGCTGGTGGTACTTCACTTGCTGTTAAGTAAAATGGACCGAAGAAATTGAATGATAACGGTGGCCATCTTTCTTCCACTGAAAGCCGGGAAGAGAAGAATGGCTTTTTTTAGTTTGATTTATTAGAATTTTTCAATAAGTAAAGTTATAATGAAGACATTGCATAAAAAGGGGGAGTTTAAGTGAGTACAAGTACATATTCATTAAAGTGGGATCTGGATGTTTTCTTTTCAGGTGGAAGCGGATCCCAGGAGTTTCGTTCACATTTGGAGTCACTCGATGAATTGCTGACAGAATTCAATCGCTCTGTATCTGCCTGGGAAATACCTTCAAGCGGATACGAAACAAAGGATTTGGTGGAAATCATTGATTTATTCCAGCAGACCGGGACAAAAATGCGGCAGGCTGGCGCCTTTGTCAGCTGTCTGCAGGCACAGGATACAACTGATGCAGGGGCAAATGAACTGAGAGGGAAGATTGCCATCTTAAGTTCCCGTTTCCAAACCGTATTGACTCTTTTAGATGATAAATTGAAGAAGGTCAATGATGATGTATGGAAAGAGTTATTAGTCCATGAAGAGCTTAAAGAACTTTCTTTTGTCCTGAATGAAAGAAGAGAAGAAGCTGCTAAGAAACTCCCGCGTGAACAAGAGGCGTTGATCAACGCACTAAATGTAGATGGCTACCACGGCTGGGGAGAAATGTACGATGCGATAGTAAGTAAGATTAAAGTTCAACTGGGAGAAGATGAACTCTCAGTTGGGCAGGCGGCCAATAAGTTTTCCCATAAAGACCGTGAAGTAAGGAAAGAAGTCTTCAACAATTGGGAAAAGGCGTGGGGTAATCAAGCTGACCTGCTCTCCAATACGCTAAATCATTTAGCCGGCTTCAGACTGTCTGTATATAAACAACGAGGCTGGGATGAAGTCCTTCAAGAGCCGCTTCAGTACAATCGTATGAAAAAAGAAACGCTTGATGCCATGTGGTCTGTCATTGCTGATCGTAAAGAACCATTTGTACGCTACTTAAAGCGAAAAGCTGATTTGATCGGTGTTGATAAATTAAGCTGGTATGATCTTGATGCACCTGTTGGAGAAACGGATTCCGCCCTTTCCTATCAAGAAGGTGCTGAATTCATTACAGAGCAGTTTCAGAAGTTTGGGAAAGAGCTGGCACAATTCACCAAGACAGCGTTTGAAGAGAGCTGGATTGAGGCTGAGGACCGTCCAGGAAAACGGCCAGGCGGATTCTGTACATTCTTCCCTGAAAGCAAACAATCGCGTATTTTCATGACATACTCAGGGACGCCATCGAATGTGTCCACTCTGGCACACGAACTCGGGCATGCATTCCATTCCTTTGCTTTGAAGGAAGTCCATCCTTTGAATAGGAACTATGCAATGAACGTGGCAGAAACAGCTTCTACATTTGCAGAAATGATAGTCGCGGATGCTGCTGTCAAAAATGCAAAATCCGAAGAAGAAAGGCTTGCGCTTTTAGAAGATAAAGTCCAGCGCAGCGTGGCATTGCTTATGAATATCCATGCCCGCTACCTGTTCGAGACTCGTTTTTATGAAGAACGCAAAAATGGGCCAGTCAGCAAAGATCGATTGAATGAATTGATGGAAACGGCACAAAAAGAAGCATATGGAGATGGTCTTGAGGAATACCACCCATTATTCTGGGCATCAAAACTCCATTTCTTCATTACAGGGGTGCCATTCTATAACTTCCCATATACTTTCGGCTTCCTTTTCTCCCTTGGGATCTATGCAAAAGCATTGGAAGAAGGAGAAGGGTATGAAGAAAAATATATGGCCCTTCTGAAAGATACGGGATCCATGACGGTCGAAGACTTGGCTATGAAACACCTGAATGTAGATTTAACGAAGAAGGACTTCTGGGAAAAAGGTGTACAATTATGCATCGATGACGTAGAAGAGTTCCTATCCCTTACAAAGTAATAAAAAATCCGGCTCACCAGGAGCCGGATTTTTTACATTTTCTTAAATTTGAAAGAAGCGATCATCAAGAAAGACAAAGCAATCATGATAAATAAATATAAGTGCGATGGAATGAATGAGTTAAATAAATAAGCAAGTGTTGCAAGGCAGCCCGCTGCTGTGATTGGCAGTCCCGTAAAGTAGCCATTGCTTTCAGTGACATTGAATCTTGCAAGCCTGAATGCTCCGCAAGCCATGTAGAAAACGGTAAAAAATAATCCCGGAAACCCGAAAGAATGGAGGATTCCTTGGTATAATAACAACGCAGGTGCAACTCCGAACGAAATCACATCACTCATGGAATCAAGCTGTTTTCCCAATTCGGATTCAATATTGAGCTTTCTGGCTGCCATCCCATCAAAACGGTCCGCTAAGGCTGCGAGAAAAATCAGGACCACACTTAAATTAAGCTGTCCCTGTGTTGCAGCTAAAATGGCGAATCCACCCAGACTCATGTTGGTCAGTGTAAGAAGATTGGCAGTTTGTGATTTGATTTTTTTTAAGGTTTGGTCGACCACATGTGAAAAAAACAAATGAATCACTCCTTAATATAAACAAAAGGAATCAAACTAATGATATATATTGTATAATAATATTTTATTATATGCTTATTATGCCTAAATGTTAAGAGGTATTTGAAGATTTATGGGGGGAACCACTTGAAATCGCTGTTATATCGGAGTTTCATTGAATTGACGAATGGCCGTGTGACATCTGGAATCATAAAAAATTTTGCAGAATCAAAATGGAGCAGACGGGTGGTCCCATCCTTTGCAAAATGGTACGGGATCAATCAGGAGGAAATGGGTGGTTCAATCTCATCCTATCCTACCTTAAAGGACTTTTTCATTCGAGAGCTTAAACAAGGTGCAAGAAATATAGACCCCGGGGAAAATACAATCGTAAGCCCGGTGGATGCTGTCATTGAGGATGTGGGTGGCATATCTTCTGACAGTGAATTCAACGTAAAAGGTAAAAACTATTCAGTAAAGGAAATGTTTGGGGACCGAGGTCTTGAGGGAAAATATATAGGAGGGGTCTTCATGGTCCTGTATTTAAGCCCTTCACATTATCACCGGATCCATAGCCCTGTAAACGGCAAGGTGACTGCACAGTACACATTGGGGAAGAAATCATTTCCCGTCAATAAAATGGGAATGAAGCATGGAAAATCAACCTTGGCAAAGAATTACCGCTGCATTACAGAATTAGAAACCAATTACGGGCATGCAGCAGTGGCCAAAGTAGGAGCAATGTTCATCAATTCCATCGAATTGACACACCAGGGGGATTCTTGGAGAAAGGGACAGGATGTTGCTTATTTTTCATTCGGCTCCACGGTCGTGCTGTTCTTTGAAAAAGATATGTTTGAAATGAGGAAAGACCTTCATGTTCCCTATGATATTCGAATGGGGGAAGTCATCGGGTCTTATAAGAAAGCAAATAAAACCATATAAAAAACAAAAATTCCCCAATATTTTGGGGAACTCACAAGAAGCATCCTATCAAGAGGAGACTTTTATTTTATTGGTCAATGCCCTGCGGCTGATTTCAAGCTCGATGAGGCGGATGAAGTCCGGGCTTAGCTTCAATTCCTTTGCTTTATGATAGGACTCGATCAATAATTCATCTGAAAGCTTTCTCATAATATACACCCCCGAATAATTGCGTTCTATAATAGAAATGAATTTCATATATATGTAAGTTACTTTTGGTATACCCTACTCTATCAGAGATAAACTATTGGAACAAGCGTTCTGTTATCCACAATGGAAAGTGGATAAGTTGTGATTAACTTGTTCATAAAATCTGGAAATATTACCATATCACTGTGATTTTTGTGAATAGATTTATCCACATTGATGGACAATGTTGGATAATGTCGAAAAATATTTAGAATGATAATATAAAACAAAAGAAATCGCAGAATTCATTTTGAAAGTACAAAGAAAATTGGTTATGATAGAAAGGTTAAATGAATAAGAGGTGTAAACATTGCTGAAACAATTTTTGCCTAACGAGCAGGTCAAAAGTATTTTTGATATCACTCCGGATGAATTGAAAAAACGGGGAATAAAGGGAATCATTACTGACTTGGACAACACCCTTGTAGAATGGGATCGTCCAAACGCAACACCAAAATTAATTCAATGGTTCAAGAAAATGGAAGAAAACGGGATTGCTGTAACCATTGTTTCAAATAATAATCAAAGCCGTGTCAAGGCTTTTGCCGATCCACTTCATCTTCCATTCATCTTTCAGGCGCGAAAGCCGATGGGCAGGGCGTTTAAAAGAGCTTTAAAAAGTATGGACCTGAAAAAGGAAGAGACAGTCGTGATCGGTGACCAGCTTTTAACTGATGTACTCGGGGGGAACAGGTCTGGTTTTTATACCATCCTTGTGGTCCCTGTTGCAAAATCGGATGGATTCTTTACGAAATTCAATCGTCAGATCGAGCGCAGGATCATGAACTGGTTCAAACGAAAAGGAATGATTGATTGGGAGGAAGGATCTTGAGCATGAATGAATTACAATGTGTCGGCTGCGGAGTTGCCATCCAGACTACGGACAAAGAGGGTTTAGGATACGCGCCGCCGTCTTCACTTGAGAAAGAAAAAATAATCTGCCAGCGCTGCTTCAAATTGAAGCATTATAATGAAGTTCAGGATGTTTCATTGACAGACGATGATTTCCTGAAAATATTAAATGAAATTGGCCGTACAGACAGTCTGATTGTCAAAATTGTTGATATTTTTGACTTCAATGGAAGCTGGCTTCCGGGTCTGCATCGTTTCGTAGGGAATAATCCCATCTTATTAATAGGGAATAAAGTAGATTTGCTCCCGAAATCGGTCAAGCCGGCGAAGCTGATTCAATGGATGAAGCATGAAGCTAAAGAGCTTGGAATGAAGCCGATTGACGTCCAGCTTGTAAGCGCAGGTAAAGGACACTTCATTAAGGAAGCAGTCGATGCCATTGAACAATATCGCAATGGTAAAGATGTTTATGTAGTAGGCTGTACGAATGTTGGCAAGTCCACATTTATCAATCGCATCATCAAGGAAGTTGCCGGTGAAGAAGATGTCATCACGACATCCCACTTTCCTGGAACTACACTTGATATGATCGAGATCCCTTTGGATGATGGACATGATTTAATTGATACACCAGGAATCATCAACCATCATCAAATGGCTCATTTCGTTGATAAAACGGACTTAAAGATCATTACGCCAAAGAAGGAAATCAAACCTAGGGTATTTCAGCTGAATGAGGAGCAGACGCTTTTCTTCGGCGGACTTGGGAGATTTGACTATATTTCCGGTGGACGCCGTTCCTTTACATGTTATTTATCCAATGAATTAAACATCCATAGGACGAAGTTGGAAAATGCTGATGATTTATATGAAAAGCATGCAGGCGATATGCTTCAGCCTCCTGACAAAGAAGGCATGGATGAATTCCCTGAGCTGATCAGATATGAGTTTTCTGTTAAAGAAGGCAAAATGGATGTTGTTTTTTCCGGACTTGGATGGGTGACCATCAATGAACCAGGTGCAAGGGTTGCTGCCCATGTTCCAAAAGGTGTACAGGTTTTATTAAGGAAATCCTTGATTTAAAAATGATGCAGCGGGGGACGGACCTGGTCCTCCGTTCTTCATTTCCCTTCAAAATTCCTTGATCGGAGGGGTATGATGGAAAAGCTATTTGGAGTAATCGGAGATCCAATTGGACATTCCCTTTCTCCGGCTATGCATAATGCAGTATTTGCTTCTCTCAATATGAAGGCTCACTATCATCCGTTCCATATAAAGAAAGAGTCATTGGGAAAAAGTGTGGCAGGTATGAAGGAATTGGGGGTGGCGGGATTCAACGTAACGGTCCCTCACAAAACTTCAATCATAGAGTTCCTGGATGAAGTCGATCCCTTGGCAGAAGCCATTGGGGCTGTCAATACAGTAGTTAATGAAAATGGCAGGCTAAAAGGCTGCAATACAGATGGATTAGGGTTTATTGAAGCGTTGAAAACCGAATGGAAACAGGAACTGGGTAATGAAAATGTACTGATTATCGGTGCGGGGGGAGCAGCTAAAGCCATCTACTATACTTTGGCTTCCTTGGGTATAAAGCATATAACCATTGCAAATCGCAATATAGAAAATGGAAAAGCCCTAATCAGCCGGTGTCCATTCGAAGTGAAGTCTAATGTCTTAAATCTCGAAGATGCATCTCTAATCCTCAATGAATTTACACTTGTGATCCAGACAACTCCTATTGGTATGTCTCCTTTTATTGAGCACATGCCATTGGATATTTCAAATTTGAGAAGCGGGACATTTGTTTCGGATATCATTTACAATCCTTTCGAAACAAGGTTCCTTGCAGAAGCAAAGTCTAAAGGTGCCCTGACACAAAATGGGCTTGGGATGTTTATCAACCAGGGCGCTGTGGCATTCAAATTATGGACAGGGGTTCAGCCCGATACAAAATTAATGAAAAAAGTAGTTTTAGATCTACTGGGAGGTTCTTATGCTAACAGGTAAACAAAAAAGATTTTTGCGTGCGAAAGCACATCATTTGAATCCGATTTTCCAAGTGGGAAAAGGCGGAGTAAATGAAAATATGATCAAACAAATCGGTGAAGCACTGGAAGCAAGGGAGCTGATAAAAGTCAGCATCCTGCAAAATTGCGATGAAGATAAGGATATGGTGGCAGAAGCGTTTGTAAAGGGAACTAAATCCGAACTCGTTCAAATCATAGGCAATATCATCGTGCTTTACAAAGAATCAAAAGAAAATAAACAAATTCAGCTGCCATAATCATAAAAGGTGGTTTTCTTATGCAGAAAAGAGTGGGATTACTGGGAGGGACTTTTGATCCTCCTCACTTAGGCCATTTGATAATTGCCAATGAAATTCTTCAGTCCTTGTCATTGGATGAAGTAAGATTCATGCCGAATCAAGTGCCGCCTCATAAAAATCCATCCCCGTCAATCACATCTCAACATAGGGTGGAAATGCTTGAACTGGCAACCAAGGATGTCCCTTCATTTAAAGTGGAGAAAATAGAACTTGAACGAAAAGGGAAATCCTATACCTATGAGACCATCAAGCAATTGAAGGCACGCGAGCCGGGGACTGAGTTTTATTTTATTATTGGAGCGGATATGATCGAATATCTTCCTAAATGGCATAAAATTGATGAGCTGATACAATTAATACAATTTGTGGGGGTCAACAGGCCGAGATATTCTCAAATTTCACAGTACCCGGTTCTCCTTGTAGAAACACCAGACGTTGATATTTCCTCTACCATGATTCGAGCCCGGTTGCATGAGAGTAAAAGCGTCCGCTTCCTCGTTCCGGATGATGTCATAAAGTATATGGAGGATCATCGATTATATGAATAAGAAGGAAATGCTCGCACTTGTGAAAACAAAGATGACCGAACATCGATATGTGCACACATTAGGTGTAGTACAAACGGCCATTGAATTAGCAGAAAGATTCGGTGCAGATGTAGAAAAAGCGGAAGTTGCTGCGATTTTTCATGACTACGCCAAGTTCCGTCCAAAAGATGAAATGAGGGGTATTATTATATCCGAGAATATGGACCCTAAGCTTCTCGAACATAATGAGGAGTTATGGCACGCACCTGTAGGGGCCTATTTGGTGAAAAGTGAAGCAGGAATTGACGATGCGGAGATTCTGGATGCGATTCGCTATCACACTTCAGGCAGGGAAAATATGACTTTGCTTGAAAAAGTGGTCTATTTGGCTGATTATATAGAACCTGGAAGGCACTTTCCCGGAGTTGATGAAGTAAGGGAAATGGCAAAGTCAGATTTAAATGGTGCATTGATTCAATCCATCAAGAACACCATCACTTTTTTGATGAAACGAAACCAGGCAGTATTTCCAGATACAGTCGATACTTATAATGATTTGATAAATAGAAAGGCAGGAGTTTGAATGAGCAATAATACAGAATTGTTATATGCTGCAGTTAAAGCAGCTGACGATAAGCGCGCAGAAGATATCGTGGCGTTGAATATGCAGGGGATTTCCCTTTTATCTGATTACTTTGTAATCTGCCACGGGAATTCAGACAAACAGGTACAGGCCATTGCACGCGAAATAAAAGAAAAAGCTGAAGAATTGGGCTATGAAGTTAAAAGAATGGAAGGCTTTAATGAAGCAAGGTGGGTCCTGGTCGATCTTGGAGATGTAGTGGCCCACGTATTCCATCATGAAGAAAGAAGCTACTATAACCTTGAACGTTTATGGGGAGATGCTCCGGTTGTCGATTTTCAAGGTGAATTGAGTTAATGAGCTATAACCGCTTTGCTTATGTTTATGATTTTTTGATGAAGGACATGCCTTATGATAAATGGCTGCAGATGGTGCAGGATTTCAGGGAGGCATATGGGATTCAAGGTAAGAAGGTGCTTGATCTGGGATGCGGCACAGGCGAATTGACTGTCGGATTGGCAGAATTGGGCTATGACGTCACTGGAGTTGATCTATCTGATGATATGCTGATGGTTGCGAGGGATAAAGCGGATGATGCAGGTGTCAGTATTCAATTATTCCAGCAGGACATGTCCCAAATCGAAGGATTGGGAACATATGATATCATTACCATTTTTTGCGACTCTTTATGCTATTTAACCGATGAAGAGGACATCAAAAATACGTTTCAGAAGGCAAGTGAACATTTAAAACCAGGCGGCCTACTATTATTCGATGTGCATTCGATCTATAAAATGTCCCAGATTTTTATGAATCAGACATTTTCTTTGAATGAGGAGGAAGTTTCATATATATGGAGCTGTTTTCCCGGGGAAAAGCCGAATTCGGTCGAACACGATTTGACATTTTTTGTGAAGGAAGATGAATCAGATCTTTATTCACGTTTTGATGAGTTTCATACACAAAGGACTTATCCCATTCATCAACTGGAAAATTGGCTGAGAGAAGCCGGGTTTTCCACCAAAGAGATTCTAGGTGACTTCTCTGGTTCGCGATATATGGATACAAGTGAACGCATATTCTTTATCAATCAGAAAGACATTTAAAAGAACACGGCTCACAAAAGAGCCGTGTTCTTTAACTTTTTTAGAGGGTTTTCTATATTTGCGTCGAATATGGATGTATAGTGCTCTTATAAGCCAAACTGCCTCTTTGTTCGTTCCAGATCTTCATTGAATTTTTCATGAGTGGCTTGAAACAGTCCATGAAAAACGTCTCCCAATCCGTGTTCCAGCACCTTTATTCCTTCTCCGGTAATTCCGCCTTTTACACATACCTTTTCCTGCAATGTGGGAAGTGTATAATAACCTTTCTTCAGTAACTCTCCAAGCCCGATAAGCATTTCTCCCGAAAGAATGGTGGCTTTCTCCTTATCTATTTCCGTTTCTTGAACTGCTGCATCAATGAATCTTTGTGTGAGATAACTGAAAAATGCCGGTCCGCAGCTTACAATGTCTGATGAAACACGCGTAATGGATTCCTCAATCATAACAGGTGAAGAAATGGATGAAAAAAGATTGAAGATAACATCCTTCCATTTCTCCTCGCAGTGCTTGCCGAAAGTCAGCAGTGATACACCCGCCAATGCCCGATTGGTGATACTCGGAATGGCCCTGATGCATGAAGCAGATACCTTGGATTCCAATTGTGGCACTGACACTGGACTCGTGATGGATATTAGGCACTTTTCACGAGTGAATAATGAAGCGTATTTATCAAGTATTGGATAGATATCCAGCGGTTTTACACAGATGAAAATGACATCTGAATTCGTTATGGTTTCTGCAATCCCTGAACAAACGTGTACTTCTGGATACTTTGTCTGCAGTCTTCTTGCTTTCTCAAGTGTCCTGTTTGTCACTGATACCTCAGAAGGTGAAACGGCTTTCCCTTCGAGGAATGCTTCTGCCAAGATACTGCCCATATTCCCAGTCCCGATCATTCCTATTTTCAAGATGCACCCCCCTTTCCTTTAACAAACGGCCTCATAAAACCTTATGAACGAAAAATTCCAAATATTCATGGACAAAGCGACGAACATTTTACATGAGTTGATGTCGCACAAAAAGACTTTAGCAGGTGTGGCTGCTTTTTTCCTTATAGCGGCCATTGTCTTCCTTAATTTAAATTCTGACGGTGCGGAAGAGAGAAATGAGATTTTGGAGGAGGTAAAAACAGAAAACCTTAAAGAAACACATCATGAAAAGAAAAAGGAGGAAGACACAGAAAATGCGTTAATTGCAGCGGATATTAAAGGAGCTGTGAAAAAACCGGGATTATATTATATAGAAAACGGGGTAAGAGTCCTTGGTTTGATCGAGAAAGCAGGAGGATTTTTAGATGATGCTGATCAGACTCAAATAAATCTTGCAGAGATCATACAAGACGAAATGATGATATATGTGCCCTTTCAAGGGGAAGCAATGAGTAAGGGAGACATAGGCGTCCCAGGGAGTGGAGTGAACAATGGAAGAATCAGTTTGAACAGAGCAACCATTGAAGAGCTCCAGCAGCTGCCAGGAATCGGTCCTGGTAAAGCAAAGTTGATTATTGAATATAGGGAAGAGTCCGGCAGGTTCAAAAAAATAGAGGATTTGAAGAACGTATCGGGGATAGGGGATAAGACTTATGAAAAAATTGCAGAATTAATTTCTTTATAATGCATTGCAATCAATACGAAAATCGATACACTTAAGTGGAGATGACAAAGGAGAGGATTGCATGGACAGAATTTCGTGGAATGAGTATTTTATGGCGCAAAGCCACCTTTTAGCAATGAGAAGTACATGTACAAGGCTTTCTGTAGGTGCAACAATTGTCAGGGATAAACGTATCATTGCAGGCGGCTATAATGGTTCCATAGCTGGCGGGGATCATTGCATCGACCAAGGCTGCTATGTAATCGATAATCACTGTGTACGCACCATACATGCAGAGATGAATGCCCTTTTACAATGTGCAAAGTTTGGTGTTCCAACAGATAATGCAGAGATTTATGTGACTCATTTCCCTTGCCTGCAATGCTGTAAGGCAATCATTCAGGCGGGAATCAAAACGATTTACTATTCCATGGATTACAAAAATCATCCATATGCGATCGAATTATTCGGACAAGCAGGGGTTGAAGTCATCCATGTACCAATGAACTTAAAAGAGGATGCCCGGGAGCTGTTTGGTATTTAATGCTTAAAGGCCATCTGTATTTCTATGCTTATTCAGGAGCAGCGGGGATTGCGGCTGCATTTGGTTGTTTTGCAGCATCGACATTAATAATATGCCACCTGATTTGGCTTTTGGTGCGAATCAAAAACAAGGCAGTCGTCTTTCTCTGTTCCATATCCTTCATCCTCTTTCTTTCAATAGGGTTTTTGAACATCGCCTCCAACACTACGGAATTCTCAACTAAAGATATACACTTTAATATTTCGCTTCTTACACTTCCCCAATTTGATGGTGACTTGATGACTGCCTATGCATCCACCAAGAGAGGGGAACACCTCTTAATCCGCTATACGATACCCGCATCTGAAGAGAAAAAAGAACTGATTAATGCCCTCCTTCCCAATAAGCTTTGTCCTGTGTCCGGACGGCTGGAATCTCCCTCTATACAGCGAAACTTCAATTCCTTTGATTACCACTCATTTTTAAATACGAAAAAAGTCCATTGGATCTTGGTTCCGGAGAAAATTGAGTTAGGAAACTGCGTCCAAAAGAACTCCTTCAACGGCTATGTCTTAAATTTGAGAAGCTATCTTCTCCATCAAATTGATACTCACTTTTCTATGCATTCCTCAATGTATATAAAAGCCCTGCTTCTAGGAGAAAGAGGGGCTATGCCTGATGATTTGCTTCAAACCTTCAGGCAATTGGGGATTGTGCATTTATTGGCAATCTCCGGTCTGCATATAGGATTGATTGCTGCCGGGACGTATATCCTCTTCCTGCGGACAGGAATTTCTAAAGAGTGGTCCATGATCATTTTAGCAGCATCCTTGCCTCTTTATGGATTTCTGACAGGAGGAAATCCCCCTGTCATGAGAGCCATCGTATTATTTCTCTTTCTGCTTCTATCAAAAAGTTTTCCGCGTCTTCTGTCGACCCTGGATTCCATCAGTGCAGCGGCGCTTCTTTTTTTGGCAATGAATACTTACCTGCTTTTTGATATAGGGTTTCAGCTCTCATATGCTGTTTGTTTTTCCCTCGGATTATCAAAGAGGATTTTCAAAAGGACAGCAAGGCGATTCTTTTGGGAAATGCTAGCTGTGACGGCTGTGTGCCAAACTGCATCCATTCCCATCATCCTTTACCATTTTTACGAAATATCCTTAGCGGGCTACTTCGCAAATGTTTTATTTGTCCCTTTATTTTCTTTATTCATCATCCCGATTTCCATGTTGTTGTTTTTACTTTCCTTCATTCCTCATTTTCCAATTAAGGGATTAGATATGTTGTTTTCAAATTTGATTGATAGCATGGAATGGGCTGCTGATCACATGTCCAAGTTTCCCATGACCGTTTTGACTGCAGGGAAACCGAATATTGTTGAACTCGTTTTAATACTTTGCGCCGTATCCATTGCATTATTCTTGATGGAATCCGGTAAATGGAAAAGCTATTGTGTGTTTACAATCTTTTTATTCTTTTTCCTTAAACTGCTGCCATATATCAGTCCATTCGGCAGCATTACATTTATTGATATTGGCCAGGGGGACAGTATCCTGATTGACCTCCCTTTCCGAAAGGGAGTGTATTTGATTGATACAGGCGGGCAGTTTTCATTTCAGAAAGAGGAGTGGCAGCAGCGTACAAATACTTTTTCAATAGCAGAAGATATCCTATCCCCCTATCTTAAAAGCAAAGGCATTACCGAACTTGATGGACTCATTCTCACTCACAGTGATAATGATCATATTGGAGCAGCTTTAAAATTGTTGGATAAGGTTGCAGTGAAGAAAATCTATATTTCCCCTCATTCGTGGGAAAAGCCAATCATGATGGAGATTGTCAAAAAAGGGGCTGCAAAGCGGATTCCCGTTGTGGAGGTAACGGATGTTTACCAATGGTCTGCAGCGGATGCCAGCTTTACCATCATCCCTCCAGAAGATGAGGTGTATGAAGGGAATGATGATTCCTTGATTCTATTCGCTATGGCAGGAGGGAGAACATGGCTCTTTACAGGGGATTTGGAGGAGGAAGGTGAGAAAGAGTTGATGAAGCGCTATCACTTGCATGCTGATATTTTGAAAGTTGGCCATCACGGCAGCAGGACATCTACTTCTGCGGAATTCTTGGATGAAGTAGACCCTGCTGTGGCGGTCATTTCAGTGGGGGAAGATAATCGCTATGGCCATCCGTCTAAGGACGTCGTGCAGAGGCTTAAGGGCAGGGGGATTAAAATCTGGAGGACTGACCGGGACGGGGCAGTGAAATTTAGGTTTTATGGGAATCATGGAACCTTTACAAGCGTTATCCCATAATATGTATCAATGAAAAAGAGGGCCTGCTGTGAGGCCCTCTTCTAAGGGATTATACCTGCTCATTAAGAACCAATATATTTAATGACAGTGGCAATAATGAACATAACCGTAAAGAAACCGAATGATACACCGAAACCGACGCCGGATTCTACTGCGTCATTTGTTTTTGATTGCACGTTCTTTTCAAACTCGTTCACAAGTACCCCTCCTATTTCCATTTTAGTATAGCCGATTCCAATTAAAAAATCTACAATTCCTCGTTCTTTTTCCTATGCTGACAAGAGTTGTCACCTATATAAATCGTCTTGGCGGTGACAATATATTTAAGAAGATTAATCGTCTCTGTGTAAGCATCCTAGGCCTTACCCATGGACGTTCATTATAAATTCAGGGATTGGATGCCGATGGGTGCCAGTCCCTGCTCTTGTGTCTTGTCAAATGGGCGATCTATCTTTACCATAGAATATATGTAAAGATTTTAGGATCGGAGCGGATATCAAAGTGGTGATGGATTTATGGAGAAAAATAGAAAAAAAGCAATTTTCCCGATTATATTTATTATATGGAACAGAAAGCTTTTTACTCAATGAAACGAAAATGAAGCTCTTGGAACATGTGTTGGATGAAGAAGAAATGGATTTTAACTTCGCCTCTTATGATTTGGAAGAGACGCCGATCGAAACAGTAATTGAAGATGCAGAAACCTTCCCTTTCATGGGTGAACAGCGTCTATTGTTCTTAAATAACCCAGTATTCTTGACAGCTGAAAAGACGAAAGAAAAGGTAGAACATAATCTGGCAGTTCTTGAAGCCTATTTGAAAGAGCCTGCACCTTATACCATTCTTGTTTTCATCGCACCATACGAAAAGTTGGACGAGCGTAAGAAAATGACCAAGCTGCTTAAAAAAGAGGCAGAAGTCCTTGAGGCCAAAAAGCTGTCGGAGGAAGACATCAAAATTTGGATCAGGAATAAAGCAGCAAGCAATGGAGTACAGATCGATGAAGAAGCAATCGAGAGGCTTCTCATTCTGGCGGGGACTAATTTAATGATGATATCGAGTGAAATTGATAAATTATCCTTATATGCCGGAGATACGAAACACATTGATTTACAAACGGTAGAGAGCCTGACGGCAAGATCATTGGAGCAAAATATTTTCACATTGGTGGAGATGGTCGTCAAAAGGGATATTGAAGGGGCATTGAGGATTTATTATGATTTGCTCAAACAAAATGAGGAGCCGATAAAAATCCTTTCCATTTTATCAGGACAGTTCAGGCTGCTGTATCAAGTGAAAGAATTATCCCGGAAAGGATATGGCCAGCAGCAAATTGCCACGACTATCAAAGTGCATCCTTATAGAGTCAAGCTGGCAGCCGGGCAATCGAGACTTTTCAGCGATGAAGAATTAGGGAGAATCATGGATCTTTTGGCAGATGCCGACTATCAAATGAAGACGGGCGGACTAAAAAAAGAGATGATCATCGAGATGTTCTTCTTCCGTCTTCATCAGCCTATAGCATAAATACAAAAAAGTTCTGCTTTCCGGCAGAACTTTTTTTAATTGATAAGAAAGCGTAAAAATTCTGGGTCAATCTCTCTCCAACCTCTGCGCCTCTAAACAGGCGCTTCCGCTTTTCTAATAAAAAAACGGCCAACTATGTTGGCCGTTTTAACGCATTATGCAGTTGCTGCGTTTAATTTTTTCATCAAACGAGCTTTTGTACGGTCTGCTGCATTTTTATGGATGATGCCTTTTTGAGCAGCTTTATCAAGATGTTTAACAGCAGTAGAAAGAAGTTCTTTCGCATTGCTATCGTTGTTCGCAGCAGCTGCTTCGAATTTCTTAACAGCAGTACGCATAGCAGATTTAACTGTTACATTTTGTGCATTGCTCGCATTACTTGTCTTCACGCGTTTAATTGCAGATTTAATATTTGCCATTCCCGTTCACCTCCTAATGCACGATCGAGGTTCTATTCATACTCGATTTCACTATCAATTCCTAAACATTAAGAACAAGTGATATTTTATCAAACGAAGTGCGAGATTGCAATACTCAAAAAGGAAAAACCCAATTCCTTGAATGAAGGGAATACTGGAAGGAAAGGATAGAAAATAATAGAAATGCATAATACACAGAGGTGATATACGTGAATGAAGAACAATTCGATTATGATAAATACTCTGTCAGGACTGATTTAGCAGTAGAAGCAAGAGAGATGGTCCTGGCAGAGAAAGCTAAAAATGATAATCAGGATGCAGAGAATCTTTCAGATATACAAGGTGTCATTATCCATGAAAAGGAAATGGGCGGAATTAAAGTCTCTCAAGTAGAAATCACTCCTGAAGGCGAAGAAGCTATAGGGAAGAAAGCCGGGAATTATTTAACGTTGGAGGCTGTTGGGATCCGCGAAGAAGATACGGAGCTGCAGCAGAAAGTCCAAAAGATTTTCACTAATGAATTCAGTGGTTTCCTGGAAAAGGCGGGCATTGCGAAAAATGCAAGCTGCTTGATCGTCGGCCTGGGAAATTGGAATGTGACTCCCGATGCCTTGGGCCCAAAGGTTTGTGAGAATGTCATTGTTACGAAGCATTTATTTGAACTCCAGCCAGAATCCGTATCGGAAGGCTATCGTCCAGTAAGCGCCATTGCACCAGGAGTCATGGGACTTACCGGTATTGAAACGAGCGATATAATTTTCGGTATCACAAAAGAATCTAAACCTGACTTTATCATCGCTATCGATGCACTTGCTTCGAGATCGGTAGAGAGGGTCAATTCTACCATTCAAATATCCGATGCCGGCATCCATCCGGGATCAGGTGTAGGTAATAAGAGAAAGGGACTTGATAAAGAAACGCTCGGCATACCGGTAATCGCGATCGGTGTACCGACAGTTGTGGATGCAGTGACCATTACCAGTGATACGATTGACTATCTTTTAAAACATTTTGGTAAGGAAATGAAAGAGGGAGACAGGCCATCCAGGTCGCTTGCGCCAGCCGGGATGACATTTGGAGAAAAGAGAAAGCTGACTGATGAAGACCTTCCACATGAGGAGCATCGCAAAACTTTCCTGGGCATAATCGGGACTCTCGAAGAGCAGGAAAAAAGAAAATTGATTCATGAAGTCCTTGCTCCAATCGGCCATAATCTGATGGTGACCCCGAAAGAAGTGGATGTATTCATAGAGGATATGGCAAACCTTATTGCGAACGGACTGAACGCGGCCTTGCACGATGCAGTCAATCAAGAGGATTCAGGATTTAAGACAAGATAGGTCTCATTAGCTGTTCTACTTTTTCTATCAAAGTCATAGATTGTATTAGAAATCGCTA
This sequence comes from Falsibacillus pallidus, assembly GCF_050990905.1. Taxonomy (GTDB): domain Bacteria; phylum Bacillota; class Bacilli; order Bacillales; family DSM-25281; genus Falsibacillus; species Falsibacillus pallidus_A. The sequence goes on along the minus strand of NZ_CP158866.1, from coordinate 2,691,123 downwards.
GAAAGGGTGGAACGATGAGACCAGCTAAAAATCCGAGCTATGCCGTTGCAGTCCATTTCACGACTATCTTAAAAGGGTCCTTAGTATTTTTGTTCGCACTCCTGTCGATCTTTTCTCTTTCAGGAATCCTGACATCCCTTAATCCGCAATATAGAATCAGTTCGAATTCCGTGAATCATGCTGCAGAGAATGTTTCTGGAGCCGCACTCTACAAAATGTTCACTTTTGAAAATAGCGCTTTCTTAAGTGCTATGCCGAAAGAAGCCTCAAGTGGGGAAAGTGCAGGAACGATGCTCATGAAGCTTGCGGCCAATGTAAACCTTGAAGATCCAAGGAGTTTTTTGGGAAGGGAGCTTCCAGGATTTTCGATATTTGATAGTGATATTCTGGTAGCCGGGGAAGGCACCAACTATACCAATATGCCGATTGAATCCATCCCACCCAATAAAGTCCTTGATCCGAACAATGATGCAGAATTGCAGAATACGGATGCTATTGGAAGTGCCCCTGGCTCTAATGCCACAGCACCGCCGATGACGACTGGCGGAAAAAATAGGGTCTACGTCTACTTTACACATACAAACGAGTCCTATCTGCCATATTTAAAAGGTGTGACCGACCCTGATTTAGCCTACCATTCAAAAATTAATGTCACTAAGCTTGGAGACGAATTAAAAGTTGATCTAGAGAATGCTGGAATAGGTACAACGGTTGATAAGACGGATATAATTGCGAGGTTAAATAAAAAGGAATTGACCTTTGCAAATGCATATCAAGAAGCACGTCCAGTTGTTGCATCTGCAATGCAAAATGATAAAAATCTTCAATACTTTATAGACATTCATAGGGATTCGAGGCGAAAAAAGGACACAACAATCCAAATCAATGGGCAGGATTATGCGAAGATTGCATTTGTAATAGGTGAAGAGAATCCAAACTATGAAAAAAACGCAAAATTAGCATATGACTTGCATAAATTATTAGAAAAAAAATATAAGGGGCTCTCAAGAGGAATAATTCCTAAAAAAGGAGCTGCAACAAACGGTAAATTCAATCAAGACCTCTCCCCAAATTCGATTTTAATTGAAGTCGGGGGAGTCGATAATACTTTTGAGGAAATGGATCGAACAATCAAGGCATTTGCAAGTGTATTTGCGGAAAATTATTGGCAGGCCGAAAAGGTTCAGAAAGATCAATCTGATCCACCATCAAAGCAATAGAGGTTGATGAAGATGAAAATGTTCATGTTAAAATGCGTCCTTCTTGTTTCTATATTATTTATCGGTGTTTTAATGGGCATGGAAAAAGCGAATGAAGGAATGCACAATCTCAAAGGACAGGATGCTGGATTGGAATCGCCGCTTTCCCTTAAAAAAGACAGTGGCGGCGAAGTTGAAGCATCTGTATTGGGGAAAGATGTTTCTTCCAGTGATATAGAAGCGAAGAAAAAGCAGCTGCAAGAAATGAAGACATTCAACTTCTTTTCTAGCATCGGTAAATCCCTTGCTGAATCAATCCGATCTTTGATGGAAAAATTGGTCAATGCCATTGCGTCACTCATATAATGAATGAATGCACGTCCAAAATCAGGACGTGCATCTTTCGTGTTTTGCATTAAGCGGCATTATAGTGATTCCTGATTTTCGTTGAATCTTCCATTTCGTGCTGATATAATCAAAAATAGTGTACATGTGTCGAAAAACAGGAGTGAAACATTGAATGAATCGTGAAGAGAAATTAAAAAGACAACAAAAAATTCGCAACTTCTCGATCATCGCTCATATTGACCATGGAAAATCAACACTGGCTGACCGTATCCTGGAAAAGACGAATGCTTTAACATCCAGGGAAATGAAAAACCAGCTTCTTGATTCCATGGACTTAGAGCGTGAACGCGGAATTACGATTAAACTGAATGCAGTACAGTTAAATTATAAAGCAAAAGATGGAGAAGAATATATCTTCCATCTTATTGATACACCGGGGCACGTCGACTTTACATACGAAGTTTCCCGAAGCCTTGCAGCATGCGAAGGAGCAGTCCTTGTAGTTGATGCAGCGCAGGGGATTGAAGCGCAGACGCTGGCAAATGTTTATCTTGCCATCGATAATAACCTGGAAATCCTCCCGGTCATCAATAAGATCGACCTTCCTGCTGCTGACCCTGAACGCGTTAGGAAAGAAATCGAAGATGTAATCGGACTTGATGCCTCTGATGCTGTTTTGGCTTCAGCGAAAGCAGGCATCGGAATAGAAGATATTCTTGAACAGGTTGTTAAGACTGTGCCTGCCCCAGAAGGAGATCCGGAAGGTCCGTTGAAAGCATTGATCTTTGACTCCCTCTATGATTCCTACCGAGGAGTCGTGGCATATATCCGCGTCGTTGAAGGATCCGTCAAGGTCGGGGATAAAGTGAAAATGATGGCGACCGGCAAAGAGTTCGAAGTGACGGAATTAGGAGTATTCACCCCAAAAGCAACGATGCGCGATGAATTGACTGTTGGGGATGTCGGGTTCCTGACAGCCGCTATTAAAAACGTTGGGGATACACGCGTCGGGGATACCATCACAAGTGCTAAAAAACCTGCGGCAGAACCGCTTCCAGGCTACCGCAAACTAAACCCGATGGTATACTGCGGACTTTATCCGATTGATTCTTCCAAGTTCAATGACTTGCGTGAAGCATTGGAAAAATTGGAGTTGAATGACTCGGCGCTGCAATTCGAACCGGAAACATCCCAGGCGCTTGGCTTTGGCTTCCGTTGTGGATTTCTTGGACTTCTTCATATGGAAATCATCCAGGAGCGCATTGAACGTGAATTCAAGATCGATCTTATCACCACTGCACCGAGCGTTATCTATAAGGTTACGATGACGGATGGAGAGGAAGTCAACGTCGACAATCCATCCAACATGCCGGATCCACAGAAGATTGATTATGTCGAAGAGCCGTATGTCAAAGCGACAATGATGGTGCCGAATGATTTTGTCGGTCCTGTTATGGAGCTCTGCCAGGCAAAGCGTGGAATCTTCATTGATATGCAGTACATGGACGAAACCCGTGTAAGTGTCGTATATGAAATTCCTTTATCCGAAATCGTTTATGACTTCTTTGACCAATTGAAGTCGAATACAAAAGGATATGCTTCTTTTGACTATGAATTGATCGGCTACAAGGCTTCCAAGCTTGTGAAAATGGATATCCTGCTGAATGCAGAAAAAGTGGATGCCCTCAGTTTCATCGTCCACAAGGACTTTGCTTATGAGCGTGGAAAAGTCATTGTTGATAAACTGAAAGAATTAATTCCGCGACAGCAATTCGAGGTTCCGATCCAAGCGGCAATCGGACAGAAAATTGTTGCACGCTCCACAATCAAGGCCATGCGCAAAAACGTATTGGCGAAATGCTACGGGGGAGACATTTCCCGTAAGAGGAAGCTTCTTGAAAAACAAAAAGAAGGTAAGAAGCGCATGAAGCAGGTTGGTTCTGTTGAAGTGCCTCAAGAAGCGTTCATGGCTGTCCTGAAAATGGACGATCAAAATAAACCGAAATAATAAAATCTCATGAAGGGGAGCAGTTACGGAATCCGGCACTGCCCCTTTTTCTTATGATTCTAGTTTTAAACTATTGCCGAAATAGCAATGATAAAGAAGAAATGACGGTGATTACATGATTGAATCTGCATATATCCATATACCGTTCTGCCACCATATTTGCCATTACTGCGATTTTAATAAGTTTTTCTTTGAAGGCCAGCCGGTCGATGAATATCTGGCTTCACTCAAGAAGGAAATGACTCTAGCTTTGGATATCTCTCCTGCAGAACGGTTAAAGACCATCTTTGTGGGAGGCGGGACCCCGACTGCACTAAATGAAAAACAATTAGAAATACTCTGCAGTCATATTAGAGAAGTGCTGCCTTTTGAAGAAGGTGAATTTACATTTGAGGCCAATCCAGGGGACCTTTCGATTGAGAAGCTGAAAATTTTGAAGGAAAATGGCGTCAATAGACTCAGCTACGGGGTGCAGTCCTTTAATGATGAACTTTTAAAAAGGATCGGCCGCTCCCATAAAGCAGAAGATGTGTATACTTCGATTGCCAATGCGGAGAAAACAGGATTCGATAATATCAGCATCGATTTGATTTACAGCCTTCCGGGGCAGACGATCGCAGATTTTACTGAGACGCTGGAAGAAGCATTGAGGTTCGGCCTGCCGCATTACTCCGGCTATTCCCTTATCGTGGAGCCTAAAACGGTATTTTATAACCTGATGAGAAAAGGGAAGCTAAAGCTCCCGACTGAGGAAGCTGAAGCAGAAATGTATGGACTTCTAATGGAAAAGATGGAAGCTTACGGTCTGAAACAATATGAAATCAGCAACTTTGCCAAGCAAGGGTTTGAAAGCAGACACAACTTGGTATATTGGAACAATGAACAGTATTTTGGATTTGGAGCAGGCGCACACAGCTATACTGATGGCAGCCGAAACTCCAATTATGGACCCTTGAAGAAATATATGCTTCCGCTGGAGGAGAATCAGCTTCCTTTCATGGATCAGCATAAAGTGACCCTTGCGGAGAAAATGGAAGAAGAAATGTTCCTTGGACTCAGAAAGACGGAGGGAGTATCCATAGATTTGTTCAAACAAAAATTCGACGTGTCCATGATGGATATTTTTAATGGGCCAATAAAAGAAATGGCTGAACGGAAATTGGTTGAAATAGATAATGGCCATTTAAAGTTGACACGGGATGGGAAGTTTTTAGGCAACGAAGTCTTTCAGTCATTCCTCGGAGTAATTCAATCCTAAATCATTGACATCATTTTATCATTTTGATAATTTAATATTAGATTTAGCACTCATCATTTTAGAGTGCTAACAGAGGTGATGAATGTTGTTAACAGATCGACAACTTTTTATTCTTCAAGTCATAGTTGATGATTTCATTCGGTCTGCACAACCTGTCGGCTCACGCACCCTTTCAAAGAAAGAAGAAATCTCCTTTAGTTCCGCGACTATACGGAATGAAATGGCCGATCTCGAGGAATTGGGTTTCATCGAAAAAACCCATACTTCTTCAGGAAGGGTTCCATCGGATAAAGGATACAGGTTTTATGTAGACCATTTGCTGTCTCCCCAAAAGCTTAATCCTAATGATGTAGGAGTCATCAGGTCTATTTTTGCAGATAAGCTGTATGAGATGGAAAAAATCGTGCAGAATTCTGCGAAAATACTTTCCGAATTGACAAATTATACTGCTATCGTCCTTGGACCTGAGGTTAAGGAAAATAAACTGAAAAGGCTTCAGATTGTTCCTCTGAATCAAGATACAGCCGTGGCGATCATCATTACAGATACTGGACATGTGGAAAATAAACTTTTTCCTGTTCCGCCAGGGCTCGATTCCAGTGGACTGGAGAAGCTGGTCAATATTCTGAATTCACGTTTGTCCGGAACACCGTTGGCTGATTTAAAAGATAAAATCTATAAAGAAGTCGCCCATATCTTGAGCCAGCATATTCAGAACTACGATTCCATCATGAAGACAATGGCGGAAACCATAACGGTTCCAAACCATGAAAAGATTTTTTTTGGCGGAAAGACAAATATGCTGAATCAGCCTGAATTCAATGATATTCAAAAAATCAGGTCGATTATGAATTTGATTGAGCAAGAGCAGGGGATTTATGACCTGTTCAAAAAGGCTCCAAAAGGAATTCATGTAAAAATCGGCAAAGAGAACAACAATATCACGATGGAAAACTGCAGCCTGATAACGGCCACTTATTCCATGGGTGATGAGCAATTAGGCAAAATCGCGATACTCGGCCCGACCCGGATGGAATATTCCAGGGTCATCAGCCTATTGGATTTCTTAACGCATGATATGTCACTCGCTTTGACGAATTTGTATCAAAGCGAATGATAGTGGACATATTGTTAGGGAAATACATGAGGCTGATTCAAGTTGGGCGCATGTTCAGGATGGAAGAACAGCGCCCCGGAATCAGCCGTTTATCTTTATAGAATAGAAGCACACTATTTTAAGGAGGTGAAAGGCAATGGCAGAAAAAACAAACAACACTGGAGAAATGAACAATGAAGCTGTAGACGAAGTGGTAGAGGAAGTATTTGATGAAGCTGAATCTGTCGGTGAAGAAACAGTTGAAACGGCAGAACAGCAAAACGAAGAGGGTTCAAGTCTTGCTTCTGAATTGGAAGCAAAACTGGAAGAGTCCGAAAACCGCTACTACCGTCTGCGTGCTGATTTTGAAAACTTCCGCCGACGTGTCAATTTAGACAAAGAATCGAGCGAAAAATATAGAGCACAAAGCTTAATATCCGATCTACTTCCGGCCATTGATAATTTTGAGCGTGCTATGCAGATGGCACCTGAAAATGAACAGACAAAATCTCTTCTACAAGGGATGGACATGGTTTATAGAAGTCTGATCGAGGCATTGAAAAAAGAGGGTGTCGAACCGATTGAAGCAGTCGGAACAGAATTCGACCCGCATCTTCACCAAGCGGTCATGCAAGTGGAAGACCCTGAGCATGAATCTAATATAGTGGTTGAAGAATTCCAAAAAGGGTATAAGCTTAAAGATCGCGTCATCAGACCATCTATGGTTAAAGTCAATCAATAAACGATACATATAAATAAAGGAGGAAATCTTTCATGAGCAAAATCATTGGTATCGACTTAGGAACAACGAACTCATGTGTTGCTGTCCTTGAAGGCGGGGAAGCAAAAGTAATCCCAAATCCCGAAGGCAACCGCACTACACCTTCAGTAGTGGCATTTAAAAATGGCGAGCGCCAAGTTGGGGAAGTTGCAAAGCGCCAAGCCATCACTAATCCAAACACAATCATTTCTGTTAAACGGCACATGGGTACAGCCCATAAAATCGAAGCAGAAGGAAAAGATTATACTCCACAAGAAATCTCTGCAATGATTCTTCAATACCTAAAATCATACGCAGAAGACTATCTTGGCGAAAAAGTAGAGAAAGCTGTAATCACAGTTCCTGCTTATTTCAATGATGCTGAGCGCCAAGCTACAAAAGATGCTGGTAAAATTGCCGGTCTTGAAGTAGAGCGTATCATCAACGAGCCAACAGCTGCTGCTTTGGCATATGGTATGGATAAAATGGATGAAGACCAAACAATCCTTGTTTATGACCTTGGAGGCGGGACTTTTGACGTTTCCATCCTTGAACTTGGAGACGGCGTCTTTGAAGTCCGCTCCACAGCAGGTGACAACCGTCTAGGTGGAGATGATTTCGACCAAGTCATCATTGACTACTTAGTACAGGAGTTCAAAAAAGAAAATGGCATTGACCTTTCAAAAGATAAAATGGCGCTTCAACGCCTGAAGGACGCTGCAGAGAAAGCAAAGAAAGATTTGTCTGGTGTAACATCCACTCAGATCTCACTTCCTTTCATCACTGCTGGGGAAGCTGGACCTCTTCATTTAGAAGTGTCTTTATCCCGTGCTAAATTCGATGAACTTTCTGCAGGTCTTGTAGAAAGAACGATGGGTCCAACTCGCCAAGCATTAAAAGATGCCGGCCTATCACCATCTGAAATCGATAAAGTCATCCTTGTCGGTGGTTCTACACGAATCCCTGCCGTACAGGAAGCAATTAAAAAAGAAATCGGCAAAGACCCGCATAAAGGCGTCAACCCTGATGAAGTTGTTGCAATGGGTGCAGCGATCCAGGGTGGAGTACTTACCGGAGATGTAAAGGACGTCGTTCTTTTAGATGTCACTCCGCTATCACTTGGAATTGAAACAATGGGCGGCGTATTCACGAAATTGATCGAACGCAATACAACGATCCCTACTTCAAAATCACAGGTGTTCTCTACTGCTGCTGATAACCAGACAGCGGTTGATATCCATGTGCTTCAAGGGGAGCGTCCAATGGCGGCAGACAACAAAACCCTTGGCCGATTCCAATTGGCAGACATTCCGCCGGCACCGCGTGGAGTACCTCAAATCGAAGTTAAATTCGACATCGATAAAAATGGTATCGTAAATGTAAGTGCCAAGGATCTTGGTACAGGTAAAGAGCAAAACATCACAATCAAATCTTCTTCCGGCCTTTCCGAAGATGAAGTAGAACGTATGGTAAAAGAAGCGGAAGAAAATGCTGATGCAGATAAAAAGCGCAAAGAAGAAGTTGAGCTTCGCAATGAAGCTGACCAACTTGTCTTCACTACTGAAAAGACGCTTAAAGACTTAGAAGGTAAAGTTGAAGAAGATGAAGTGAAAAAAGCGGAGGCTGCCAAAGATGAATTGAAAGCAGCAATCGAAAAGAACGACTTGGAAGAAATGCGTACTAAGAAAGATGCTCTTCAAGAAATCGTTCAAAATCTTTCCATGAAGCTTTATGAAGAGGCTGCGAAACAGCAGCAGGCTCAACAAGGGGCAGACGGAGATGCAAAAGGCAAAGATGATGATGTCGTTGATGCAGAATACGAAGAAGTAAACGACGATAAATAATCTAAGCTGATCAAGTTAAAACATTGAACGAAAAAGTCAAAGTCAGGTCATTCTTGGCTTTGGCTTTTTGTTTGGGATTGTGAGCAAAGCACTATTTATCTATCTAGCTGCAGCGGCTAGCCCCTCGAGTCATAAGCCACTTTGCACATGAGGCTGAAGAACGCCTCAAGCTGCAAAGCGTCTTATGCAAGTCGGGGCTGAACAAGCCGCTTCCGCTTTTAATGTATCCAGCTGCAGGCGCCATCGGCTCGAGGTCATAAGTGACTTTGAGCAAGAGGCTGAGGAGCGCCTCAAGCTCAAAGCCCCTTATGCAAGTCGCCGATTAACAGGCGCCTTCCGCTTTTAATCTATCCAGCTGCGACGCCTTGGCCCTCGAGGTCTTAAGTGCCTTCACAGTTGAGGGGAAAAGCACCCTCAACGTGTGAATTCCCTTAAGCAGGTCGGGCCAGAGCAAGGCGTCTTCGCTTTTAATGCTTGCATGTGATTTTTGTTCAATGTTAAAATAATCTTTATGTGAATCGAATCGGGAGTGAGTTTTATGAGCAAACGGGATTTTTATGAGGTCCTTGGCCTTTCTAAAGGTGCAAACAAAGACGAAATTAAAAAGGCGTATCGAAAGCTTTCTAAAAAATATCATCCTGATATCAATAAGGAAGCGGATGCTGCCGATAAATTTAAAGAAATAAAGGAAGCCTATGAAGTCTTGAGCGACGACCAAAAACGCGCTCATTATGACCAATTCGGCCACACCGATCCTAACCAGGGCTTCGGAGGATTCGGAGGCGGATCAGATTTCGGAGGCGGTTTTGGAGGATTTGAGGATATCTTCAATACCTTCTTTGGCGGAGGGGGAGGCCGCAGGCGTGATCCAAATGCACCTCGACAAGGTGCGGATCTGCAATATACAATGACCCTTTCATTTGAAGAGGCAGTATTCGGCAAGGAAACGGAAATAGAGATCCCCCGCGAAGAAACATGTGACACTTGCCATGGATCTGGAGCAAAACCAGGTACCAAACCGGAAACGTGTTCACATTGTAAAGGGACAGGTCAGCTGAATGAAGAACAGAATACACCTTTCGGTAGAATTGTAAACCGGAGAGTCTGCCATTACTGCAATGGAACAGGCAAAGAAATCAAAGATAAATGCTCCACTTGCGGTGGAACAGGAAAAGTTACAAAACGCCGAAAAATCAACGTTAAGATCCCTGCCGGCATAGATGATGGTCAGCAGCTTCGAATTTCAGGACAGGGCGAACCGGGAATTAATGGTGGCCCAGCAGGCGACCTTTACGTAGTCTTCCATGTAAGATCCCATGAATTCTTTGACCGGGACGGCGACGATATTTATTGTGAAATGCCGATTACCTTTGTTCAATCTGCACTGGGTGATGAAATCCAGGTTCCTACACTTCATGGCAAGGTGAAGCTGAAGATCCCTGCAGGGACACAGACTGGAACGCGATTCAGATTAAAAGGAAAAGGCGTACCGAATGTAAGGGGATATGGCACCGGCGATCAACATATCAAAGTGAAGGTTGTGACCCCATCAAGGCTGGATGATAGACAGAAGCAGCTGTTGAGGGAGTTTGCAGAAATCAGCGGAAGTGTTCCTGATGAGCAGCAAGAAAGCTTTTTTGATAAAGTCAAACGTGCCTTTAAAGGCGAATAATACTGAAACGGAGTTGGTAGTTCAATGAAATGGTCAGAAATTAGCATCCATACGACAAATGAAGCGGTTGAACCGATTTCAAACATCCTTCATGAGGCAGGTGCCAGTGGAGTGGTGATCGAGGATCCTTTCGAATTAGAGAAAGAAAGGGAAGACCAATTCGGCGAAATCTACCAACTTAATCCTGATGACTATCCTGAAGAGGGTGTCATCGTAAAGGCGTATCTTCCTGTTAATAGCTTCCTTGGCGAAACGGTGGATGAAATCAAGCAGGCTATTACCAACCTCGCGTTGTTCAATATTGATATCGGATTGAACCATGTCACAATTAGTGAAGTAAACGAAGAAGAGTGGGCAACAGCTTGGAAGAAGTATTACAATCCGGTGAAGATATCCGAGAAGTTTACTATTGTTCCCACTTGGGAAGAATATCAGCCTGTCAATAGTGATGAGCTGATCATTGAACTTGACCCCGGGATGGCATTCGGGACAGGTACACACCCAACCACTGTTATGTGTATACAAGCATTGGAACGGACAGTCAAAAAAGGCGATCAAGTGATTGATGTCGGTACAGGTTCCGGAGTTTTAAGTATTGCTGCTGCAATGCTCGGAGCTGAAAAAGTAACAGCCTTGGATCTCGATGAAGTAGCTGTGAACTCTGCCCGCCTTAATATCAAGCTCAACAAAGTCCATGATATTGCATCCGTTGCACAAAATAATCTGTTGAACGGAATCAATCAACAAGTTGATGTGGTTGTTGCCAATATATTGGCGGAAGTAATCCTTCTCTTTACGGAAGATGCTGCGGCAGCAGTGAAGCCTGGAGGCTATTTCATCACTTCAGGTATAATCGGACAGAAAAAACAGATGGTAAAGGATGCCCTTGAATCAGCAGGATTCACAATCGAAGAAACCATGCTTATGGAGGACTGGGTTGCCATCATTGCAAAGAAAAAGTAATAGATTAGCCATGAACAGGGGTGCCTTCGATGCAAAGGTATTTTATTCCGGAACCATATAATGGAGAAGAGCGAGTTGTACTGCATGGTGAGCAGTTCCATCATATTGTCAGAGTCCTTCGCATGAAGCAGGGCGATTCCTTTTATATCGTATATAAAAGCGGGGAAGCGGCCATTGCAGAAATACAAGAAATTTCCAATGAAGAACTTGCTGCGGCCATTGTAGAATGGGAGCATAGTTACAAAGAACTGCCAATCGATGTTACAATCGTGAGCGGTCTGCCAAAAGGGGATAAATTGGAATTGATCGTACAAAAAGGGACAGAGTTGGGCGCCAAGCAATTTGTCCCTTTTATCGCCGACCGCTCCATCGTGAAATGGGATGAAAAAAAAGGAACAAAAAAGGTGGAGCGATGGAATAAGATCGCCCTTGAAGCTGCAGAGCAGTCTCATCGGAATGTTGTACCAACTGTAGAGGCGCCGATCAAGGTGAAGCTGCTCCTGGAAATGTCAAAGCATTATGATTATAAATTGGCTGCTTTTGAGGAAAGTGCAAAACAAGGAGAAACATCCGCTTTTGCTGCTATTTTACGGGAGATTCAACCAGGACAGTCCGTCATGATCGCTTTTGGGCCAGAAGGCGGGTTAAGTGAAAAAGAAGCAGCGATGTTCAAAGAGAACGGTTTTATCCTTTGTGGACTTGGGCCAAGAATATTAAGAACGGAAACAGCGCCGCTATATGCATTATCGGCCATTTCCTATCAATTTGAGTTATTGAGGTGAATAGAATGCCAACTGTTGCTTTCCATACACTTGGATGTAAAGTGAATCACTACGAAACAGAAGCTATTTGGCAATTATTTAAAGCAAATGGATATGAACGGACAGAGTTTGAGTCAACCTCTGATGTTTATGTCATCAATACATGTACTGTAACAAATACCGGAGATAAAAAAAGCCGCCAGGTCATCCGCCGTGCCATCAGGAAGAATCCAGACGCTGTCATCTGTGTGACAGGCTGCTACGCTCAGACTTCCCCGGCTGAAATTATGGCTATTCCAGGAGTAGACGTTGTCGTCGGGACACAGGACAGGGTCAAGATGCTTGAATATATTGAACAATTTAAACAAGAACGCCAGCCAATCAATGGTGTAAGAAATATCATGAAAAATA